>CACXCS010000080.1 GCA_902766255.1 uncultured Bacteroidia bacterium | reverse complement strand
GCGCAGTCCATTGCGATGGTGATGTCCTTTCCGGGCTCCAGGCCTGCGGCCTTGATGGCCTCGATGATGCAGTCGAGAGCGTCGTTGATGCCCTTGAGAGCGGGAGCGAAACCACCCTCGTCACCTACTGCGGTGCTGCAGCCACGGTCCTTGAGGACCTTCTTCAGAGCGTGGAACACCTCAGCGCCCATGCGCACGGCCTCAGCCTCGCAGCATGCGCCGACGGGCCTGATCATGAACTCCTGGAATGCAATGGGGGCGTCGGAGTGGGCTCCACCGTTGATGATGTTCATCATGGGCACGGGAAGCACATAAGTGTTGGTTCCGCCGATATAGCGGTACAGGGGGATGTCGAGGTAGTTGGCTGCTGCATGAGCGACTGCGAGGCTGACACCCAGGATGGCGTTGGCTCCGAGTTTGCTCTTGGTGGGGGTGCCGTCAAGCTCGATCATGGTCTTGTCGATGGCGCGCTGCTCGAGTGCGGACATACCTACGATAGCGGGAGCGATGACATCGTTGACATTGGCGACTGCCTTGAGCACGCCCTTGCCAAGATAGCGCTTCTTGTCGCCGTCACGAAGCTCGAGGGCTTCGTTTTCGCCGGTGGATGCTCCAGAAGGAACTGCTGCTACACCTTTGATACCGGACTCGAGGATAACCTCAACCTCAACTGTGGGATTACCTCTTGAATCAAGGATTTCCCTACCTGTAACTTGGATAATTCTCATAACAATATTTAAAAAATTAAGTGGTTTTACTTTTTTGCCGCGCAAATTTAGTCAATTTTAATCAATTATGGTAATTTTCGTTAACTAGAATCGCACCCCGGCTCCAAAGTCCGGTGATGACCGTTAAAGCCCATGCGCTGAAAATCAGCAGATTACGCATTACGCATCTCATATCTCGTCAGGGAGTGGTGCAGGCTTGCCGGTTGAAACTACGATAGGCATGACGCCGTTCCATTCACGCATCTTGTCGGAGAAGATCTTGGCCAGACGGGCAACGACATCGGGATTATCTGCGGCTACGTTGTGCTCCTCGCCTATATCCTCACGCAGGTTATACAGTTCCAGGGCTGCGGCACGGGCAGTGTTCCGCGTATCGGGATACAGATTATCCATCGTCGATATCGCACCTTCTTTGATGCGGTACACAAGTTTCCAGTCCCCCACCCTCACGGCGCTTAGGAAGTCAATGTCCTCCAGGTCGTATGGCTTCCATTTATGGGGATAATGGAAAATCAGGGGGCGCTCCGGCGAAGGGCCCTCGCCCTTACCCGTTACCAGCGGCAGGATGGACTGTCCGTCAACGTCCTGCACGGCCGTCCAGTTGCGGATGCCAGCCATATCAAGAATGGTGGGGAACATATCCTCACATATCACTGGCACGCTGCACCTGCCGGCATTGGTCTTGCCGGGATAGTAAATCATAAGGGGCACACGAATACCGCCCTCGTAGTTTGATCCCTTGCCCTCGCGCAGAGGTTTGTTCTGAGTATGCGGGACGCCGCCCTTCTGCTTGTTTTCAGAATTGCCGCCGTTGTCGGTCATGAAGATCACGATGGTATTGTCCGCAATCCCCTTCTCGTCGAGAAAGTCCAGCAACCTGCCAAGGCTGGCGTCAACTCCCTCAACCAGAGACGCATAGGCCGCTTGTCCCTCATCCATGCCGGCGTCACGATATTTCTGGGCGAAGCGTTCGTCGGGCTGGATGGGAGTGTGCGTGGCGTAACTCGCCATATACAAATAGAAAGGCTGCTTGTTCCTGATTGGGTAATCCAGTGCCTTTAGTGCTTCGCTGGTAAGAGCGTCGGTCAGATGTGTGTCAGTGCCGTAGTATTCCACCAGGTTCTGCACAGCGAATTCGTTCCAGCGCTCCTTGGTGTTGCCGTAATTTTTGAGGCCGCTGTAATCGCGGGGCATCCCGGCCATGGTGCCGGCGATGTTCACGCAAAATCCGTGGTTATAAGCATTTACTCCTGGCGTCCCTGCCGAGGCCCAGTGGGCCTTTCCCACATGTATTGTAAAATAGCCGGCATCTTTGAGATACTGTACGAGCGAATTTGCATACTGTGTATATGGTACACCCTCCACAGGGCTGATACCGTTGATGTTCCAATCGGGGCGCGAGAGCACGTCGCCCGCCGCGGCATCACCGCTGCCCTTGTTGTCTGACATCCAGAATCCGCCTCCGGTAGCGTCAGAGGGCGTATCCCGCATGGCCGAAGTCCAGTTGGTTATGCGGGTATGGGCCGCATTCATGCCGGTCATTATGCTGGTGCGGGTCGGAGTGGATACCGCACATGCATAGGCACTGCTGAACACAGTGCTGTGCTCGCTCAGGCGCTGCATGTTCGGGGTATTGAAACGGAGATTGTTGGGATAGATTTCCTCGCCGTACTGGACGCTGCTGTCTACCCAGCCGAAGTCGTCTACAAGAAAGAATACGATGTTGGGCTGCTGATTCGCCCGGGGAGCGCAGGCAGCCAGCGGAAGGAGTGCCGCCGCTCCTGCAATATGCTTTATTTTCATATCTTTTCAAGTAATGCCATAGGAATGTAGGTTGTGGCGATGGCGGCTACGCCTGAGATGGTAATTACCAAACGCCGGTCTTTGCGGATGCGGCGCACATAGCCTTCCGCACCCTTGAACGGGCCGTCGGTCACCCGCACTTTGTCCCCCTTCTGGTACAACGAAGGATCCTCGCCCAGGAACTCGAAGCCGGAGGTACCGGCAGAGGTGACTATCTTGAAAATCTCAATCTCCCTGTCGGGAATGGGAGAAGGAATACGGGTTACCAGGTCGATGTACACGTAGAAACGGTTGAACTCGGTCTGTCTCAACAATATAATGGTCTTGGGCGTGGTGTGGAGAAAAAGGAAGGAGGGCATGATACTCTGGGCGTAGTATTCGATTCCACGCTCGTCAAGCATCTCTTTTACAGCCTGGGTACGGTTCCAGAAAACTTTGATTGCGTACCAGTGCAATACTTCTTCCATCGTCTTTCAAAGGTAGGAGTTTTTTCTTATCTTTGCAAAAATACGCGCAAGTATGAGAGTTTCAAGGATAACCGCAGGTATCGGTGCTCTTGCCGCCCTAAGTGCCTGCACGTCCGGCAACCAGCCCTCCAGGCCCAACATCGTCTTCTTCTTCGCAGACGATATCGGCACCGAGTGCTTCGGCTGCTACGGCGGAGTGGAATACGAAACTCCCAACATCGATTCGCTTGCCAGGCAGGGCATACAGTTCATGAACATGAACGCCCAGCCGCTCAGCTCCCCTTCCCGCGTTCAGCTTATGACAGGCCAGTACAACGACCGCAACTACGTCGCATTCGGCTATATGAACCAGGACGAGCAAAGTTTCGCCTCCCTCGCCCAATCAGCTGGCTACAGCACTGCCATCTCGGGCAAATGGCAGCTGGGGCGCAGCAGGGGCATGATTCCCGCCCTCGGCTTCGACGAGTCTTTCTGCTCACAGGTAGAGATGTACCGTGAGAGCCGCGGCCCCCGTCAGACCGACCGCTACGCCAACAGTATGTGGGACAACAACGGCAAACGCTACGACTTTGCCATCTACGGTCCCGACGCAGCCCTGGACTACGCATTCGATTTTATCGACCGCAAGGCCGCCGACGGCCAGCCTTTCCTGCTGTATTTCACCGAGCCGCTGGTTCACACCCCGCACACCACCACCCCCGACACCGAACTCTGGGACGACCTGTACGACAGCCGCTTCACTTCCGGCGCCGACACCTCCTACTTCAAATACATGGTCCGGTACATGGACAAACAAGTAGGAGCGATGGTGCACAAGCTCAAAGACAAAGGGCTGTGGGACAATACAATATTCATCTTTTCCTCGGACAACGGCACCTCGACCCGCATACTCTCGCGGACGGCCGGCGGCAAGGAAGTACGGGGCGGCAAAGGCGAGCCTAACTACCGTGGCACGCACGTCCCCCTTATCATCACCTGGGGTGACAAGCTGGCGGGGCGTACAAGCGGCCATCTGGCAGACCTGACAGACATCCTGCCCACAATTGCCGACATAACCGGTGCCGTCGTACCGTCTGAATGGGTGCTGGACGGAGTGAGTCTCTACCCGGAACTGTGCGGGCGCGAGCCCAATCCCAAAGATCTGATACTCATCCACTTCAACCCTCTCTGGCCAACTACGCCCTCGCCCAAGGCCTCCCGTTACGCCATGGACGACGAATACGCATACTTCTGGGACGGACGCATCTACAATTACCGGCAGGACCCGGAATTCCTGAGCCCCGTGCTGTGGGATGAGGCCCCGGCAGAGCTTCAGCAGCGCCTTGCGCCCGTCAAGGCCCGGGTAGACCAAATGCCTGACTTCTACCCCGACAAGCCCGGAGCGCCCAGGCGTTTTCCCTACAAAACCTTCTACGACTTTGCGCCCCCGCAGAATCCATTCTAGAAATCTTTTTTAATCCATAGTATTATGATTACCAACCGTTTTGTTTCCGGCGCACTCACTGTCCTGGCTGCAGTGGCTCTGTGCATCACTACTTTCAGTGTTACTTCTTGCAAGCGCAAGGGTGCCGAAGTCGCCGTCACCGGCGTAACTGTCAGCCTCCCTTCCATCACCATCGAGAAGGGCCAGGTTTCCGTTATCAGCTATGCTGTCCAACCTGCCAATGCGTCGAACAAAGCTGTTTCATTCTCATCCAGCGACCCTTCCGTTGCATCCGTTGACGAAGAAGGCCGCATTACGGGCAAGAGTGCCGGCACTGCTACCGTAACCGTCACCACCAAGGACGGAGGCTTCACGGACACAGTCAAAGTAACGGTGACCGATCCTTCCAACCCCGGCGGCTCATCCGGCGGCCCCGTCACGGGAATTCTTCTCAGCACTTACGATCTCACCCTCCCTGTAGGCACAGCCGTGAAACTCAGTGCCTACGTACTCCCCGGCAACGCTGACAACACAGACGTTGACTGGAAAACCAGCAAGGCTCCCGTTGCCATCGTTGACGACTACGGCCAGGTCACCGGAATCATGGTAGGTTCAGCCTCCGTAACCGTTACCTCCAAAAGCAACCCTTCCGTAAGCGCCAAATGCGAGATTCTGGTTGTCGATGCAGATGCTCCTTCCTTTGAGTTCGTCAACATGGGCAACGGAATCTCATGGGCCAACCGCAACCTGGGCGCCGGCAAGCCCGAAGAAATCGGGTATTTCTATGCTTGGGGCGAAACCGAGCTCAAAGACGATTACAGCTGGGACAGCTATTTTGACGGAACCGAGGGCAAAGATTTCTTCTATTATAACCCCGAGAAGTCCACTGTCCTTCAGTCAAATCATGACGTAGTCACCAAAATGCTCGGTCCTGGTTATTCCATTCCCAAATTTGAAGACTGGGAGATTCTTGCCAACAAGGATAACTATGACTGGACATGGACTTCCGACTACAACAAAAGCGGTGTCAGCGGCATCGTAGTCAAGAGCAAGGTCAAAGGTGCCGAAGGCAACAGTATCTTCCTCCCCGCTGCCGGCTATATAGATGAAAATGGCCTCCAGGCTAATTCCACCTCCGGATTCTACTGGTCTTCCTCTCTCAAAACCGGCGATGAAGAAATCGGAGCATACAGTCATAACCTGATGTTCAATTCCTCTGGCGTATCTTGCAGCAAAGACCTCGGCGTCGCCAGGAAGACCGGCCTCTCCATCCGCCCCATACGCAAAAAGTAACAAATATGAAAAAAGGCTTCATAGCAGCTTGGGCTGTCCTTGCCGCCTTGTTGGTTTGCTCATGCCAGACGTCCCCTGACGGGACCGGAAAATCTTTCGACGATATTCCGGTCCTCCAGGGAGACGATCTCTGGGCCGTCTTCTGTGCCATTCCAGAGTCGGTTATGCCCGAATACCTCAAGCCGGCCGAAAACCGCTCTGCATTCCGTCAGAAATTCACCGAGATGCAGGACGGAGTGCTGGGTGACGGCGAGGGATTCATGGACAAATGGGCCAAGACCGACAACAGCATCTACTGGTCGGACTTCTTTACAAGGCCCGACGACTATGACTGGTCGCAGAACGAAGATGAGCACACCGCCCACCCTTACGTGAACCTTCACGCATACCAGAGCGCTGACGGCAACCGAATCTTCGTAGTATTCCAGCAAGGGTCGTACGCCGACGGTGACGACAACAAAGAGCCCGACCGCTACTACTGGTACGACAAGAGCAGCGGGAAAGTATCATCTGCCAGCCTCAAACTTGACAAGCCATACACCGAGTCCGACCTTACCGACGACTCCCTTCTGCTGTTCGGCAGCGAGAATCTGTTCTACGCCATCAAGAACAAACAGTACTATCCCGGCTACAGCGACAGAGGCTTCAAGGTGTACATCGAGGATGTAGGCATGAGCGGAGTCAAGTACGAGTGGGACGGCAGCATCTTTGTCCGGAACACTGCTGACGGAGCGACCAGCCTTTACAATTACGGCTTCGGAAGCATCTCCCTGGGCGATTCAGTTCCTTTCTCCGTACCTGGTTACACTACTGAGGAGGCAGGATATGATGGCCCCTTCGAGGCTCTTTACAAACTTGTCAAAGATGGCGAGAGCGAGCCCACGATTGTGTTCCACGCCGATTCCGACATCAACATTACCGGCATCGAGGTCTGCAGCCCCCGATACTCCAACCCTTATGGAATCCATCCCGGAATGAGCATGGACGAGTTCTTCAAGGTAGTTGCCAGGGTCAACGAGCAGTTCGACGAGCCCACCTACACCTCAATCGTTGAAGGAAAGGATTTCATCGAGATCTTCACCGGATTCGACGAGGATTTCATGTACAAGGTAAGCAAAGACGATTACCTCGGAAACGAGCAATTTAAACCCGGGGCCGCTATAGCCCGCATAATGCTCTCCAACGCAGCAGGTTAATGGCTTCTCTTCTGAAAAGATGGACAGGCTCCAGCCTGATGCTGCGCATTCTGTGCGGCCTTGTAATAGGTGCCGTTCTGGGGCTGGTAGTTCCTCAGTGGACAGGTATAGGCATACTGGGGCATATCTTCGTAAGCGCCCTCAAGGCCATCGCTCCCATACTGGTGGCCTTTCTGGTCGCCTCGTCCATTTCAAAGGCGCAGGGCGGGCTCGGTCCCCGCTTCCGCACCGTTATAGTGCTGTACATCACCGCCACCTTGGTTGCCGCAGCGGTGGCGGTGGCGGGCAGCTTCCTTTTCCCCGTTAACCTGAGTTTCCAGGAAGGAGCCGAGGGAACTGCCCCCGGAGGGTTGACCGACATATTCATGAATCTGCTCTCCAATATGGTGATGAATCCCTTCCAGGCAGTAGCCACAGCAAATTACATAGGAATACTGTTCTGGGCTGTGATAATTGGATTCGGCCTGAAGATGGTTGCCGGAGAGGGCACCTTAAAAGTCATTTCCGACATTGCCGAAGTGCTGACAACAGCTGTAAAATGGATTATCCAGTTCGCTCCGTTCGGAGTTCTCGGCCTGGTGTTCACGGCAGTATCGGAAAGCGGCCTGGACATCTTCACCACCTACGGGCGCCTGCTGCTTATCCTGGTGGGATGCATGCTGGTAAGCGTGTTGATATTCAATCCGTTGATATCTTTCATCGCCACCGGACGCAACCCTTATCCCCTGTTGTTTACATGCCTTAAGGACAGCGGTCTCAACGCTTTCTTCACCCGCTCTTCGGCTGCCAATATCCCCATCAACATGGAGCTCTGCCGGAAACTGAATATCGAGGAGGATTTCTATTCGGTAAGTATCCCGCTGGGCGCCACCATAAACATGAACGGAGCAGCTGTAACCATAACCGTCATGTCTCTGGCCACAGCCAACACTCTGGGCATAGAAGTCAGTTTCGTCTCAGCTCTGGTACTCAGCGTCATAGCTACCCTCGGAGCCTGCGGCGCCTCGGGCGTGGCCGGCGGTTCGCTGCTGCTTATCCCCATGGCCTGCTCGTTCTTCGGCATCAGCAACGACATTGCCATGCAGACAGTCGCCATCGGATTCATCATAGGAGTCATTCAGGACTCCGTCGAGACTGCCGTAAATTCAAGCGGTGACGTGTTCTTCACCGCCACCGCCGAACGCCGCGCACTGCGGCGGAAAAAATGAAATTCATTTGAAAGCCAGCCTTCTAAGGATCAATCTGTGAGTCCTTAAGGCCAAGGAAATAAAGAATGCCGTCAAGGCCTATGGTCGAGAGATTCTGATCGGCCGTGGCCTTGACTTTTGGTTTGGCATGGTAAGCTATCCCAAGGCCGGCCAGACCGAGCATAGGCAAATCGTTTGCGCCGTCCCCCACAGCCACAGCCTGCTCCAGATGGATATTCTCAACCTGGCACAGGATCTTGAGCAGCTCGGCTTTACGCGCGCCGTCCACCACCTCTCCGACATAGCGGCCGGTCAGTTTGCCGTCCACTATCTCCAGTTCATTGGCATATACATAGTCAAATCCGAACTTCATCTTGAGATAGTTGCCGAAGTAGGTAAAACCACCCGACAGGATGGCGGTTTTGTAGCCCACCATCTTGAGGATTCTCATCATCCTCTCAAGTCCTTCATTATAAGGCAGATTGCGGGCAATATCCTCCATGACGTCCTCGCTCAGGCCTTCAAGCAGGGATACCCGCCTCCGGAAACTCTCCTTGAAGTCGATTTCGCCGCGCATGGCCGAAGCGGTTATGGCTTTGACCTGCTCCCCTACTCCGTGTCTGTCTGCCAGCTCGTCAATACACTCCGTGCCAATTAGCGTGGAGTCCATATCAAAGCAAATAAGACGGCGCGAACGGCGGTAAATATCATCCTTCTGGAACGAGATGTCCAGCCCGCGGCCAGAGCGTGAAATAAGCTCCTTTTGGAACGCAAGTCTTTCATCCTGGCTAAGTTGACCACGGATGGAAAGCTCTATGCAGGACTTGCCTACAGGATTGTCGAGCGGCATGCGGCCGGTGAGGCGCTTGATGGCGTCTATGTTCAGACCATGGGCTGTGATGACCGATGAGACTTCGGCGATTTCGCTGGCAGTAACCTCGCGGCCCAGCAGGGTAACGATATAGCGGTTGCGGCCTTGTCTCGCCACCCACGCATCGTACTGGTCACGTTCGATGGGGGTGAAGCGTATCTGAACCCCGAGGCGGGAGGCTTCGAAGAGCAAGTCCTTCATTATGAAGCCCGACTGCTCGGTAGTAGTCTTGAACAAGATACCAAGTACCAGCGACTTATGAATATTTGACTGGCCTATGTCCAGCACGAATGCGTCGTAACGGGCCAGGATGCCCATAAGCGCCGCAGTAAGACCCGGCTTGTCGTCGCCGGAGATGTTGACCTGAATAATCTCAATCATCAGCTACAGTCCTATAGTCTTGAAAAAGTCGTTGCCCTTGTCGTCCACCAGGATGAAGGCGGGGAAATCCTCTACCCGTATCTTCCAGATGGCCTCCATTCCAAGCTCAGGGTATTCGAGGCACTCGATGCTCTTGATGTTGTTCTGCGCAAGTATGGCCGCAGGACCGCCGATACTACCCAGATAGAACCCGCCATGCTTCTTGCAAGCATCGGTGACACACTGTGCGCGGTTGCCCTTGGCCAGCATTATCATGGAGCCGCCATGTTCCTGGAATTCATCCACATACGGGTCCATACGGCCGGCAGTAGTGGGGCCCATGGAGCCACAGGCCATGCCCGACGGGGTCTTGGCGGGACCCGCATAATAAATGGGGTGATTCTTGAGGTACTCGGGCATAGGCTCGCCTGCATCAAGGCGCGCCTTGATCTTGGCGTGTGCGATATCGCGGCCGACGATAATAGTACCGTTAAGGCTCAGGCGGGTGCTTACGGGATACTTGCTCAACTCGGCAAGAACCTCCTTCATCGGGCGGTCAAGGTCGATGCGGACTACTTCGCCCTCGCCGGCCTTACGGTATTCCTCGGGGATGAGTTCATAGGGTTTGTCGTCCAGTTTCTCGATCCATACGCCGTCTGCGTCGATGCGGGTTTTGATGTTGCGGTCGGCCGAGCAGCTGACTCCAAGACCGATGGGGCAGCTTGCTCCGTGACGCGGCAGGCGCACGACACGGATATCGTGGGCCATATACTTACCGCCGAATTGTGCCCCGAGGCCTATCTTGTGTGCCTCTTCAAGCAACTGCGCCTCGAGAGCGGTGTCGCGGAAAGCACGGCCGGTCTGGTCGCCTGAGGTAGGCAGAGAGTCGTAGTAATGGGTACTGGCAAGCTTGACCGTAAGCAGGTTCTTCTCGGCTGATGTACCGCCGATTACGAATGCAATGTGATACGGCGGACACGCGGCAGTACCGAGAGTCTTCATCTTGGACACCAGGAAAGGAATGAGCGTGCCCGGGTTCTGGATGCGGGCCTTGGTCTCCTGATAGAGGTAAGTCTTGTTGGCGCTGCCGCCGCCCTTTGTAACGCAGAGGAAGCGGTATTCGGCGCCTTCGGCAGCCTCGATGTCAATCTGCGCGGGAAGGTTGCACTTGGTGTTTACCTCGTTGTACATGTCCAGGGGGGCATTCTGCGAGTAGCGGAGATTCTCCTCGGTGTAGGTCTTGAAGACACCGAGGCTCAAGGCCTCCTCGTCGCAGAAGCCGGTCCATACCTGCTGGCCTTTCTCGCCGTGGATGATTGCAGTGCCGGTATCCTGGCACAGCGGCAGTTTGCCCTTGCAGGAAACCTCGGCGTTACGCAAGAAGGTGAGGGCCACGTATTTGTCGTTCTCGCTGGCCTCGGGGTCACGGAGAATCTTGGCAACCTGCTCGTTGTGCGAACGGCGCAACAGGAAGCTCACGTCGCGGAAGGCTGTATTGGCCATGAGTGTAAGGGCTTCCTTGCTCACTTTCAGGATCTTATGACCTTCAAACTCCGAAGTGCAGACGAGTTTTTCGGATCCAGGAATCTTGTAGTACTCTGTGGTGTCGGGCCCAAGCTGGAACATGGGCGCATACTTGAATTCTGCCATATGCTATTGGTTCATTAAAAATTCTTTCATAAAAGCGTTCAGGTCGCCGTCCAGGACTCCCTGGGTATCAGCGGTCTCGTAGCCGGTACGCAGGTCCTTTACCATGCGGTAGGGATGGAGCACATAGGAACGTATCTGGCTGCCCCATTCAATTTTCTTTTTCTGGCCTTCGAGCTCAGCCTGCTTTTCCTGGCGCTTTTTGAGTTCGATGTCGTACAAGCGGGACTTCAATATAAGCAGGGCGCGCTGGCGGTTGTCCTGCTGGGAGCGGGTTTCGGTATTCTCGACCGTGATGCCTGTAGGAATGTGGCGCACGCGCACGCCGGTTTCGACCTTGTTGACATTCTGCCCGCCGTGGCCTCCGCTGCGGAAGGTGTCCCATTCGATGTCGGACGTGTTGATTTCTATGTTGATGCTGTCGTCCACCAAGGGGTAAACGAATACGCTGCTGAAGGTGGTCTGGCGCTTGCCCTGGGCATTGAAAGGAGATATACGTACCAGACGATGAACGCCCGATTCCGCCTTGAGATAACCGTAGGCGAAATCCCCTTCAAACTGTATGGTGCAGGACTTTATGCCGGCTTCATCACCCTCGATGAATTCGGTAGTGGTCATTTTGTAACCGTTGCGCTCGCCCCAGCGTATGTACATGCGCATGAGCATGGCACTCCAGTCGTTGGCCTCGGTGCCGCCGGCGCCGGAATTTATGGTAAGCACGGCGCCCAGGTTGTCGCCTTCGGATCCGAGCATGTTCTTTAGTTCAAGGTCTTCGACGGATTTGACGGCGGCTGCGAAAGCGGCGTCGGTTTCAGGGCTTTCGGGCTCCAGTTCGAGCAGGACGCCCAGGTCTTCGACCTCTCCTCTGACTTTGTCGTAGGCTGTGACCCAGGACTTTACGGAATTAATCTCTTTCAGAAAAAGCTCGGCTGCTTTGGGATCGTCCCAGAAGTCCGCTTCGTGGGTACGTGACTCTTTGGCGGCCACTTCGGCGCGACGTGAGTCGATTTTGAGATATTTGTGCAGGGCCTCGACGCGGAGCTCCAGATCTTTTACTTGTTCCTGGCTGATCATAGCTTACAAATATAACTATTTTTCAGATACGCCCTGCCGCGCGGCCGAATGCAATAATGAATTCTGCCGTTCCGTCGATACCCAGGACCGTAGAATCCACACACAGATCGTAGTTCGAAGCCACACCCCAGTTGTCACCCATGGTTATAAGGTCATAATAGTCTTTACGGCGGCGGTCCTGACGGCGGATAAGGGTTTCAGCCTGCTCGGGAGTAATACCCTGCCGTGCCGCCACCGCAGCCTTGCGTGCCTCGACAGGAGCGCTGACAAACACATCAAGCGTTATCAGATTCCGGAGAACATAATCGGAAGCGCGCCCTACAAAGATTGCACTTCCGTGCGAGGCGATGTCCATGATAGTTTCGCTTTGTATCCTGAACAAATCGCTCTCGCTGAGCATGTTACGCGTAAAGTCGCTATAAGTGGGCGCGCCCAGCATGCCTCCCAGGCCAAGGAACCCGCGGCGCTCGTCGTTCTCTTTGAGGAAGGAAGCGCTCAGGCCGCTTTTTTCGGCGGACCTGATGAGCAGCTCGTTGTCGTAAACGCTAATGCCAAGCTTGGCTCCAAGTGCCTCGGCCACACTGTGTCCACCGCTCCCGACCTGCCGGCCTATGTTTATCAATATTCTGTCCATAACTATTTTACTGCACTGCCCAGAGGAGATGAGTCATCACCGTCCTTCAGGCGGTTGAATTTACGGAAAAGCCACACGATGAAAACTGCCGAAACTATGACGCTGATAATATCGGAGATGGGGAAACTGATCCAGACGCCCTCTTCCTTGAGCCACAGGGGCAGGCTGTACAAAAGCGGCAAAAGGAAAATGAGCTGCCTGGAAAGGGAGAGGAAGATGGAGACCTTGACCATTCCGAGGCACTGGAAAAGATTGGACGTAACCATGCCGAAGCCTACCAGGGCAAAGCCGCAGTTCATGAGCCTGAGGCCCCTGGAGGCAAGCCGCAGCAGTTCGGGATCGTTGGTAAACATACGGACGGCGGCCTCGGGAATCAGTACAGATATCAGGAAGCACACGCCTGTAACGAGAACCTCCCACCTGGCAGTAAGCTTGAAAACGCTTTTGACACGGGAATACTGCCGCGCTCCGTAGTTATATCCTGCAATTGGCTGCAGTCCCTGATTGAATCCCATGCATATCATGGCAAAGAGCATAGTGAAGCGGTTGACAATGCCGTAAGCGCCAATCGCCAGGTCACCGCCGTACTTGCGCAACTGCTGGTTAACAAAAAGAGCCACAAGGCTTGCCGCGCAGTTCATCAGGAACGGCCCCACTCCAATTGCCAGAGATTGTTTTGCAATTCGCCAGTCCAACTGGAACAAAGGCTTGTTGAAATGCAGGAAACGCTTCTTGTCGGCCAGAAACTTGAACGTATAGGCTAGCGCCATAAGCTGGCACAAAACCGTGGCGAGCGCCGCACCCTTGATGCCCAGTCCCAGGCCGAAGATGAACACCGGATCCAGTATGGCGTTGGAAATGACCGTAAAAAGAGTCAGGCCCATGGCCGTATTAGGGTGTCCGGAGCAGCGTATTATACCGTTGAAACCATGCATCAAATGGGCAAAAGTATTGCCCAGGATTATGATGGTCATGTAGTCGCGGGCAAAGGGAAGCGTAAGCTCGCTTGCCCCGAAAAAATACAGTATAGGATCGAGGAAAACCAGCGCCACCACCGTAAACAGCACTCCGATTATAGTGTTGAGAGTAAGGGCGTTGGAAAGCACCTTGCCGGCCGCGTCGTAATTACGCTGTCCCAGCAGGATGGATATAAGCGTCATCGAACCTACTCCTACAAGGGTCCCGAGGGCTATGCTGATATTCATCAGCGGGAATGTGACGGCCAGCCCCGATATGGCGTATGGCCCAACGTCGGGAATGTGCCCGATGTAGATGCTGTCCACCATGTTGTAAAGCGAAGCCGCCGTTTGGGCTATGATGCCCGGAACGGCGTACTTCTTAAGGAGGGAACCTATTCTTTCGGTGCCCAGTTCCAAAGGGGCGGAATACGAGTCCGCCATATCACTCGGGTTTGGCCACTATCTGTATATCGAAACGCAATGGAGAATAAGCGGGGATGGAAGCGCCGGAACCGCGATAGCCATAGCCCAGAGGGGAATAAAAGACACCGGTTCCGACCTCAAAGGACTTCATACTCCATAAAGTGCGTGCAAAGCCCTTGATTACGCTGTTGCTGTCCTCGCCCATTTTGACCTCGGACCAGGAACTGCCATAATTTACCGACACTGGCTTGTACGAGCCACCCTCGGAGAAAATCCCGTGAAAAATGGCCGTATCCCGTATGTTGGTATCGAACACCTGCCCATTGAGCAGACGGCCTATGTAGTTGATATACACAGTCGTATCTTTCAGTTCCACGGCATCGGACGGAGCGCCGTCGCTGATGTAGTAGAAGCCGTGGGCGCCGGAGCTGTCGGCCTTTGCCTTGGTGGCGTCTTTGCCGTATTTGGATGCAAAATTATGCGCCAGGTAGCGGCCTATGGAATCCACTTCCCACTCGTTCACGTAATCGAAGCACTCGACAAGTTCAAGCTCGTAAATACCGTTGCTGCCGTTTTTGTCCTGCGAAGCGGACAGATAGCCGTCTACCGTATCGTAGCGGTCGTAGGTCATGAGCCATGAAGGAATGACGGCCTTGCGTCTGCCGCCGGGTTTCATGCCCTTGATGACATCCTCCAGGCCGGCGTATATACCTTTGGCGTACCAGACAACGGGGCCGTAGTAATTAGTTTCGCGGTAGGTGCCTAACTGCTGGGAAATCCTGGCAGAAGTAGTGTTTTCGATTTTGCCGGTTAAATCGGTATATGTGTAATTGACTCGGACGTAGAACGAATCCTGGAACTCGCCGACGGGAGTGCCGGT
Source organism: uncultured Bacteroidia bacterium (assembly GCA_902766255.1). Lineage (GTDB taxonomy): Bacteria > Bacteroidota > Bacteroidia > Bacteroidales > UBA932 > Cryptobacteroides. The sequence continues at coordinate 46,763 of CACXCS010000080.1, read as the reverse complement.
CCCGGCCTCGTCCTCGAGGAGCCAGGCGCCCAGGCTGGTTTGGGTCCATAGGTATTCAGGATGTTTTTCCTTCTGGACTTGTACCCAGGCCTCCAGGTAGCGTTTGGGAGCATCAGTGCTCTTGGACGACGGTGATTTGGCACAGCCGGCAAACAGCAGGGCCGCGGCGGCCACAAATATGATAATTCTCTTCATTTGTTTCAATCGACGGTGTTGTTTTCCTGCATGAATCGTGCCGCCACACGCTCCAGATACTCCTTAGCCGCGGACGGACAGGCAATGTCTTCAGGGATGAGGATCTTGCCCCCGGAAGCCTGCTCGTGACCGCCGCCGTGGAACTGCGAAGAGGCAAGGCTGCGTGCCGAAACGCCCCGTTTCGAGCGAAGCGAAACCCTGAAACGCCCCGGCTCCTCCCTGGCAAGTATGCTGAGGCGTACCTCCTTGACGGCCAGAGGCATATTCACAAAGCCTTCGGTTTCTCCTTCCTTAAGCGCGTGGCGCTCGAAGAAATCGCTGGTCAGCACGGCTATCGCCGCCCCGCAAGGGAGAATATTCAGGTGCGAGGAGAGGAACTCCCCTTGCGCCGCAAGACGGTTGGGACGCTCGCTGAAATAGATGCGGTCGATTATGGCGTCACGGTCAACTCCGGCGGCAAGAAGTTCGGATGCCATGCGGAGCGTACCGGGGAAAACTGAATTTGCAAAATTGTTGGTATCGGTGGTCATGCCGGTCATGAGGGCACAGGCCGCGGAATGCGGAAGCTTAGCGGCATCATGCTGGATATCAGGCATTTCCATCAATAGATTATACAGCAGTTCGCAGGCGGAAGACAGCTGCGTTGAACTGAAGCACAGGTCAAACTCCTGGATTGCCGGAGCCTCGTGATGGTCGACGAGGACCTTGCGGGCGGAACAGGCTGCAAGCTCTTCGCCGATGCCCTCTGCCCTGGACATCGTGTTGAAGTCCAGACAGAAAAGAAGATCGGTGGCCGCCAGGCGCTCAAGAACTGCGGAGCGGGACTCTGATGCGATAATGCAGTCCTGCCCATCCATGACAAAAGCCAGAGACTCGGGCAGAGCATCGGGAAGGACTATTGCGGCATCCTTGCCCCTGCATTCGCGCAAATAGGCCGCGGCGGCCGCGCAACTGCCGGCTGCATCCCCGTCGGGACGGGCATGGCTGACAATCGTGATGCTTGACGCAGAGTCTATCCAAGCGCTAAGAGTAAGGGCCTTTTCCTGCATTTTCACGATGCAAATTTAAGAATAATATTGCATTTCATAAATCATTTTTATAACTTTGTCCGACTTTGGATACAAATAAACAAACATAAAATGAACAAAGCATTAAAGATCGTTCTGGAGATTCTCCTTCTTATTGGAATCGTGGCTCTCGTCTATGCCATCTACAGCAGCATCATGAAGCCCGTTAACTTCAACAAGCAGAAAGAAAGACGCGAGGCCGTTGCCATCCAGCGCCTCAAGGACATCCGCACCCTGCAGGTGGCCTACAAGAGCGTAAACGGCAAATTCGTCTCCACCGTCGACTCCCTGAAGAACTTCTATGAGAACGGCAAGATGGCAGTTGTCATGCAGATCGGCTCTGCCGACGACTCCATTGCCTGGGCACACACCGAAAAGGTCAAGAAAGCCAACCGTAAAATCACCCCTGAAAAACTCCTTGAAATGTATGAAGCAGGCGACAAGAACCTCGTTTTCTCTGTCGTTACCCAAATCCCCGTCAAGGACACTCTCTTCACCCACAGGGATGATTTCAATATCGATTCCCTCAAGACCATCCCGTTCTCCGGCGGTCAGCCCGTGGAGATGGCGGCTGAAACCCACATAGTCTCCGGCGTGCCCGTGCCCCTTTTCGAGGCCAAAATGCCCTATAAGCTCCTGCTCAAAGGCATGGACAACCAGCTCAGGATCAACCTCGATTCCGACCGCCGCGACCAGAACAAATATGAAGGCCTGCAGGTTGGCAGCATAACCGCGCCCAACAACAACGCCGGCAACTGGGAGTAAAGGCGGTGTTCACCCTCGTACCCGTCCATTTCTTCGACCCGGCAGCCGCCAGGGAGGCCCTGTCCGAGGTTGTACAACTTAAAGACGGGGACAAAGTTGAATACCGTGAGGTGCCGCAATACGGCGCTATGTTGATATATGTTTCCGGAGGGTCGCCCGACGACCTTCCGGAAATTTTCTCTCTCCTCACCGCTCTCCCCTCTTGCGGCGAGTACAACAAGCTAATGTGCAGCTGGAAAGATGGCCAGCTCAACATAGCTGTTGCCCAGGGAAAGAGCCTTCTTCTTGCCAACTCCTACCATGCTCCTGACTTTACCACTGCGCAGTATTATATCTTTCTTGCACTCAGGTCGTTACAGCTCAACCCTGAGGTAACGGTCATCCATTTCACACACCCCCTCTCACAAGAGGCCGAAATGTCGCTCTACAGGTACTTCAAATCGGTAGACTGCGCATGAGAATCATTGGCGGCCGGCTAAAAGGCAAAACCATCTGCCCTCCTATGGGCTACAAGGCACGTCCGACCACGGATTTTGCGCGCGAGGGCCTTTTCAACATCCTTGACAACGAGTACGAATTCGCCGACCTCAAAGTGCTGGACCTTTTCGGCGGCACTGGGGCGGTGGCCTTCGAATTTGCATCCCGCGGCGCAGGTCACGTATGGAGCATTGAGATGTCCCGCGAAAACGCCGCCTTCATTAAGCGGGAGGCTTCCCGCCTGGGACTTTCAAACGTAACCGCGGTGCATGCCAACGTGTTCGATTTCCTCCCCATCTGCAAGGAAAGGTTCGACATCATATTTGCCGATCCTCCCTACGCCCTAGAGGGACTTGACGGCATTCCCGACAAGGTTCTTGACCGGGGTTTACTCCACCCCGGCTGCTATTTCATCCTTGAGCACGGAGGCGATCATTCGTTTACAAATCACCCCGGTTTTGTCAAAGAACGCTCTTACGGACGCGTCCATTTCAGCTTTTTTGCAGCACCGTAACCGCAAATTACTTATACACTTATGGATAGACTTATTCGCATTGTCGCCGTTGCGGCACTGTTCGCATCTTTCGTTGCCTGTGCAGGTTCTCAGCAGTCCTCCATTCCAGATGATATCAGAGGAACCTGGAGCGGTGAAATAGACGGTCTTGGGCTTGCTCTTGTCCTGCATCTTGAGGACACTTGTACTTTCGACTCGCCCGACCAGGGCGCCTACGGCATTCCCGCCGGGTTCAAACTCCTCAAGGAAGGTGCCGTAAAACTGAAGTTCAAAGGCATTCCCGGGGGCATACAGGGTTCACTTGAGGGCGATTCACTCATCTGCACTTTTTCCCAGATGGGCATCAAGAAGCGCCTTGCTTTGGGGCGAGGTCCCATTATACGCAACAGACCGCAAACGCCCGAGCCTCCATTTCCGTATGACACGGAGGAGGTCTGTTTCGAGCATGACGGAATAACTTTGGGCGGAACTCTCACAATGCCTGAACAATGCAGTCCTGCCACCACTCCTGCCGTAGTGTTAGTATCAGGCAGCGGGCAGCAGGACAGGGACGAGACACTTATGGAGCATCGTCCCTTCGCCGTCCTGGCCGATATACTTGCCCGCAACGGAATCGCTTCCCTAAGGTACGACGACCGCGGCTGCGGCAGTTCCGGAGGTGTATTTGCAGAAGCTACGACTTTTGACTTTGCAGATGACGCAAGGGCTGCTCTCCGCTGTCTGCGCGAAAGAGGGTTCGGCAAGGCTGGTGTAATAGGCCACAGCGAGGGCGGAACCATAGCTTTCATCCTGGCTTCTGACCCGGACGCTGTCCCTGACTTTATAGTAAGCCTCGCGGGCATGGCTGACCGTGGCGACAGCACACTCCTTCGTCAAATGACACGCATGGTCGAGCTACAGGGCGCGCCCAAGAAACTGGCCGGCTTTGCCGCAAAGGCTTCGATGCGCAAGATAGTCAAGCAGAAAAACGTATGGATGGATTGCTTCCTTTCGCTCGATCCGGCAGAGTATATTTCCGCTATCAAGTGCCCGTGCCTTGCATTGAATGGAGAGAAGGACTCGCAGGTAATTCCCGAGTATAACCTTGCAAAAGTCCAGGTCCTATGCCCGGCGGCAGATACTAAACTCTACCCGGGGCTGAACCATTTGTTCCAGCACTGCACTACCGGACTCTCTGATGAATACTCCAGGATTGAAGAAAGCTTCTCTCCCGAGGTGGCCGGCGATATCGTAGACTGGATAAAAAACCGTTAGATACCGGAAGCTTTGGCCTCGTCCCAAAGGGCGTCCATCTCGGCGAGGGTAGCCTGCGCCAGGGTACGCCCTTGCGCACGGATACCGGCCTCAACATAGTCGAAGCGGCGGCGGAATTTGCTGCAGGTGCCTCCAAGAGCCGCCTCGGCATCAACTCCATACAGCCTCGCCGCATTCAGCACGGCGAACAGCAGGTCACCGAATTCTCCGACCATTTCCGGCGTAGGTTCAGGATGTGAAGATTGTGACGCGCCCCACTCGTTTGGCGCACAGGCACAAGCTTCGCGGGCCTCGCCAAGTTCCTCGGCAACTTTGTCCCATACATCCTCGCGTTTCTCCCAGTCGAAGCCGCAGCCGCGAGCTTTTTCCTGCATGGCAAGTGCCTTGAGCAGGGCGGGCATGGCATCGGGAATGCCCTCCATTACCGTTTTGTTGCCGCCTTTCTCGCGGGCCTTGACAAGCTCCCAGGTATCGGCAATTTCCTTGGCGGATGTGGCCTGGCCCTTCTGGTCTCCGAACACGTGAGGGTGACGGAATATCATCTTCTCGCAGATCTTGTCAAGGCAGTCGGCGATGTCGAAGGCATCTTGCTCCTGTGCTATCCTTGCATAGAACACCATGTGATACAGCAGGTCGCCTATCTCCTTGCTCACCGCCGCATTATCACCTTTGAGAATTGCATCACTCAGCTCATAGACTTCCTCCTCGGTAAGGCGCCGTATGCTCTCCATGGTTTGCTCTGCATTCCAGGGGCACCTTTCGCGAAGGGCGTCCATTATATCAAGAAGCCGCCCGAAGGCGGCTATCTTTTCCTCTCTGGTGTGCATAAACTACTTGCTGACGAACATCACCGCTTCGGCGATGGAGTTGAGCTTGGTGTCTACGCTGTCGGCGCGGCTTGCAAGGATACAAGGTGCCGTGGTACCCACCAGCATACCTGCCTGGCGGACGCCGGGGCAAAGCTTGCTGTTGGCCTTCCAGAATACGTTGGCAGACTCGATGTTGGGGAAAAGGAGGCAGTCAGCGTCACCGGCGACCTCGCTGCGAAGCTTCTTGATTTCGACGGATTCTTTGTCGATGCAGACGTCAAGGGCCAAAGGGCCGTCACCTATGCAGCCGGGAATCTGACCCCGGTCGCACATCTTTGCGAGCATGGCACCCTCGATGCATGCAGGCATGGAATCGAGCATCTGCTCCGAGGCGGCAACGAAGGCGATCTTGGGCTTCTCAATGCCGAACGACTTGGCAACGCCTAGCAGGAAGTTGGTGATCTTGACCTTCTGACGGAAGTCGGGAAGAGGAACCACAGCCATGTCGCTGAAGAATATAAGCTTGTGATACTGAGGGTTTTCCACAACACTCACATGGCTCAGCAGGCCCTTTGGAGGGAGAAGTCCGGTCTCTTTGTTGAGGATGGCGCGGAGGAACTTGTCCGTTGAGCAGAGGCCCTTCATAAGCACGTCTGCCTGGCCGTCATGAACCATCTGCACGGCCTGTGCCACAGCCTTGAGCTCAACGGGATTGTCAATCACGGTGAACTTACCCATATCCATGCCGTTAGCCTCGCATACAGCGGCTATCTTGGCGGCGTCTCCTACCAGAGTTACCTGCACGAAGCCCATTTCTGCGGCTTTGTAGGCAGCCTCGATGGAATGCTCGTCAACGCCCCAGGCCACTACCATTCGCTTGCAGATTCCCTTGGCCTTGAGGGTCTCGAATACGTCGTTGAAATTCTTGATCATAAACTCTATTCTTCTAATGTTGATACTATTTTCATTGTGTCACGGGCGATAACCAGCTCCTCGTCGGTGGGGATGAGGGCAACCTTGACTGTAGAATCAGGGGTGGAGATTATGGTTTCGCTGTGGGCGGCCTCGTTGACATCGGAGTCAATCTTTACGCCCATGTAACCCAACTGCTCGCATATGCGGCGACGCAGGCGCGGGTTGTGCTCTCCTATACCTGCAGTGAAGATGATAAGGTCGACACCGTTGAGTTCGGCGATGTAGCCTCCCACAAGCTTGACGATATCGAAAGTGAGCTTTTTCAGCACTATCTTGGCCTTCCTGTCTCCCTGCAGTGCGAGATTGTTCATGTCGCGTGCATCGGAACTCACGCCGCTCAGGCCAAGGAAACCGCTCTTTTTATTCATGATATCGGTCATCTCGTCGGGGGTGAGATGCTCTTTCTTCATGATGTAGGGGATAATATTGGCGTCGATAATACCGCAGCGGGTTCCCATGATCATGCCCTCAAGCGGGGTGAAGCCCATTGAGGTGTCGACGCACTTGCCGTCCTTGATGGCGGTTACGGAACTGCCGTTGCCGATGTGGCAGGTTATGATCTTGGAATGCTCGAGGTCGATGCCGGCGAGCTTGGCCCCCCTCTGAGAAACATACTGGTGGCTGGTGCCGTGGGCGCCGTAACGGCGGACATGGTACTTCTCGTAGTATTCCCACGGCAGGGCATACATATAAGCGTAAGGCTCCATGGTCTGATGGAACGCAGTGTCGAAGGTAACCACTTGCGGCACATCGGGGAGCACCGCGCTAACTGCACGGATACCAAGCAGATGGGCGGGATTGTGGAGAGGCGCGAAGTCACAGCAGATTTCTATCTTTCGCAGTACGTCCTCGTCCACGAGGGCGCTGCCGCTGAAGAAATCCGCACCCTGGACGATTCTGTGGCCGACGGCCTCGATGTCATCGAAGGAATGAAGGACTCCGAAATCGGGATCTACAAGGGCATCCAGGACGAGTTTCATACCCACTTTGTGGTCGGGGATGGGAAGGTCGCGGACAAAGCCTTGCTTGTTGGACGGTTTGTGAGTGATTGTGCCCTCGGGAAGGCCTATTTTTTCTACCAGGCCCTTGGCCAGAATGTCATAGACATCATCGCTCTTCATGTCCAGGAGCTGGTATTTGACCGAAGAGCTGCCGCAATTGATTACTAGTATTATCATAACGGGTACAAATTTAAGAAAATATGTCTAAATTGCAGCCATAAACTATGAAAAACCAAAGTGGCATAATCAGCCTGTCCCTGCCCTTTGCCGCAGGGGTCGCTGCGGCGGCACTGACAGCCCGCCCATTCGAGGGAGCGGCAGCAAGTTGTCTGGCCGTGTGCATCTTCTTTTTAATCTCAGTTTCTTCTGGAAGGACAGGCCGGGGCCCCTTGCTCATGCTTTATTTTTGTCTTGGCTTCATGTGCTGGTGCACTAGGGCTTTGAACCCGGTACTCCCCCGCCCGCCATCTCCGGCAATAGGCGCTCTTGCCGGGCGCATCGAAAATGCAGGCTTCCCGGGCGAGCACAGCGCAGCAATTATAAAAGCTTTACTCACCGGGCAGCGGAACTCGCTGGAACGCAGCACTATAGCCGCCTTCAGGAAAAGCGGAGCCGCACATATTCTAGCCCTTTCGGGCCTGCATCTCGGAGTGCTGTACATTGTGATCCGCAGCTTCATGAGGCCCATAGGCAACAGCCGCTTCGCACGCGCCCTGGGCAGTGTCCTGACCGTTGCAGCATGTGGTTTATACGCCCACGCCACAGGAGCCTCTCCATCCATCGTACGCGCTCTGCTGTTTATCATCGTGAATGAACTTGGCCGCCAGTGTCCCGACCGCCGGCCAAGCCCCCTCGGGACCTTTTGCACCGCACTCACGCTGCAACTTGCATTTCGTCCGGACTACATTAATTCGGTGGGCTTTCAATTATCTTACCTGGCAATGCTAGGCATTACCCTCGTGCTCCCATGGCTCGATAAATGGTACCCTGAATCCAGGTATCCCTCGCCAACCCGGTATATATGGAAATGCGCTGCGCTGGCCATATCCTGCCAGATCTTTACGGCTCCGGTGGCATGGATACACTTCCGCACCTTCCCAAAGTACTTCCTGATTACAAATCTGATAGCCATGCCCCTGACGGAACTTGTAATTGCGGGATCCGTATTATCACTACTGCTGGATGCTGCGGGACTATGCCCGCAATTCCTTATAACTGCGTGCGGCAGGATGGTTGAGCTGCTGGAATACTGCCTTGAGACTATCGCGTCTATATGACCCTCTGCACTTCGTCCACACCGGAAATGGAAGAAATGCTCTCCATGGTCAGGTGCAGCTCGTCCACCGAGTGAACGGGGAAGTCGATAATGCATTCAACGATTTCGTCCTCCGTGTGAGTAACCAGCTTGTTCATGGACAGATGCTGGCGCTCCACAAAGCAGTCGATAATATCCCTCAGAAGGTGATAGCGGTCAATGGCCACGATACGTATCTTAACGGGATACATACGGGAAGGCGTGGGGTCGAAGGCTACTGATACTATACTGTTGCCATTTTCGGATGCCAGCTTGATGGCCTCCGGGCAATGACGGCTGTGAATAGTAATGACACCGTTGGCATCCTGGAAGCCAATCACTTCCTCGCCGGGAAGGGGCTTGCACTTAGGGCAGATGTTGAAGTTCGGGCCGGGCATGTCGCGAAGCATGTCGTGAAGCCTTCGGCGGGCTTTATAAGTTTTTGCGTAACCCAGCCACTCGGGTTTGGGCACAACATCCTCGGACGTGCCTATTTCCACACAGTCACCGCGGTGCAGCTCAGTCTTGATAGGGCTGAGCGCTCCGTTGATACGCGCATACTTGGCATGCTCGCCTATCTCGGTATGGACTTCGAACGCAAAATCCAGGGCCGTGGCGCCCTTGGGCAGGATGACTCCCTTACCCTTTGGAGTAAAAGCCAGGATATCCTCGTTGTACAACGAAGAACTGACGCCGTCCATAAAGATATAACCATCACCGCTTTCTGCAATGTTCTGGAGTACCGTTTTGAAACGCTCCAGCCAGCTTTCATCCCGCTCCACTATGCAGCCGAGGCGGGCGTTGCGGTGCATGCGCTCCGAGGCGATGTGCAACTCTTCCCAGGCTCCGGCGCGGTTGAGCATCTGAACGTGAAAGCTTTGGTATCCATTGTCCTTTGGATTATCAATGTAGTTGACTACACTGCCGGGACGCTCCTTGAAATGACTTGAAAGACAAGAATATATGAAAAGGCTGGTGTCTTTTTCGCTGGACTGCGAACGAGTCCATTCAGTTATTGGGGTATATATGATCCGCACAAAATGCTTGAAATCCACATGCGCGAAATCGCAGCCGTTTTCGCGCATGGTGCGCCAGATGCTGTATGGCTTGCGGTAGCGTACCTGGGTACGTGCAGGAATTCCTACGGTAGTGAAGATTTCGTTGATCTCGTCGGTGAATTCGCGTACGGTCTCCTCGGTGCGGATGCGGTCTTCGTCGAGTTGGCGCTGGATGGTTTCGAATTCTTTGGGGCAGCGGAAGTGGAAGGACAGGTTTTCAAGTTCGGTTTTTACGTGGTAGAGGCCCAGGCGACCGGCCAGAGGGGCGTAGAAGAAGTCGGTTTCACCGGCTATTTTCATTTGCTTGTCCGGACGCATGCTGTCCAGTGTACGCATATTATGGAGGCGGTCGGAAAGCTTGACAAGGAGAGCGCGGACATCGTAATGGACAGATTCCAGAATCTGGCGGTAATTATCTACCTGCTTGGTATACTCGTAGTTATGCTTCTTTCGCTTGGTCACTACGTCCACCAGGAATGCGACGTCGTCGCCGAATCGCTCGCGTATGTCCTCGACTGTGTAGTGTGTGTCCTCGGCCACATCGTGGAGGAAGGCGGCAATAACAGTATTGGCGTCGAGTTCAAGTTCCTCGGCGGCAATAGTAGCTACTGCTATAGGATGTACTATGTAAGGTTCGCCGGTGTTGCGTTTCTGGTCTTTATGGGCTTCGGATGCCATGGCATAGGCATCCTTGATGCGCTGCAGGTCCTCAGGACCTACCCGCTTGGACATTACGTCGAATACGTGCTGTGCCGCTTGTTCTATCTTGACTGTCGCTTCCATAATTTGGTACAAGAAGCCGCCAATATAGGAAAAAAAACTAAAAAAAACTAACGAACACAGCGCACACTGGCCGCAAAGCCCGTTTTGTCGGCAGAACCGACGAAAACATTGTCGTATTCCTTGTAAATGTACCGGTATACTCCCTTGCCCTCGAACTCATCAGCAGTCCAGAACACTGCGTAATTCTGATACCCAAGGAAAGACCATGAGCCTTTTTCCATCGTGGCATAACCCACGGGGATGGCACTGATAGATACGTCAGTAATTTTGACACCGCGGTAATAATACCACATCTCGCTGCCGTTGAAATAGCCCTTGACCATCAGATTGCCTGCTCCCGAAGGAGATGTTTCAAACGGCTGAAGGCTGTCGGGAGCCCCGTTGTCCTTCAGAAGGTCCACCCATTCGGCGTCGCTGGGAAGGTGCCATCCAGGAGGACAGGCATTTACAGCCTCCTCCCAGGTGTAGTATGAACCGAATATATTCTGCATGGCCTTGCTCTGGGCATACGACATGCCGAATACCTCCTTGCCTTGTGCATCGCGGTCAATGCGGGAGAGGTTGCTGCGTATCCATTCTTTACCGCCGCTGTAAACCAGGGCGTAATTGCGATCGAACAGCTCTTCGTGCATCTCATCCTCGCGGGGAAGGATGTTGGTGAGGGATCCGTCAAAGGGATCGTCGCTGACAGTGATAAAATTAACGGACTCAGTGGAAACGTAGTACTTATTATAGGATTCTACCGCGTAAGCTACGACATTCATCGAGAATGCTCCCAGGGTATCGGGGATTTCGTATGTATAGGTATAAGGCGGGGTACGAAGGGTGTCGGAGCGGTTGTTTGAAGCCGAACTGTAAAAATAATATGCCACCGGAGTGCCGTCGGGAGCAGTGATTCCGGAAGCAGTAAAGGTGTATTTTTCGCCGGGTTTGACGTATTTAGGCATCGAATGCTCCATCTTGAGAGTGCCGTCCATATAGACTTTTGTCTCTTCCTCCTTTTTGCAGGAATGCAAAGCCAGAAGAACCATCGCCGCCACGAATATGCAGAATGTCTTAAAATTCATCACTTTCAGTTTACAAATTGCAAATATGGTCAATTTTACGGGAATTTCCGCTACCTTTGTGCAAATACTTTGCCGAAATGAACGTCAGAACAGCAGCAGCGCTTGCCTGCATATTGATATTGGCCGCTTGCTCCCGGGGCTACCAGACCGTGGGGGGCTATGCCCAGGGCGGCATATACAGCGTCAGATACAACCCTGCCGGCGTAACTGCCGGCAGGGCCGAGGTGCAAGCCGCGGTAGATGACATACTTAACGCCATCGACACCACCCTGTCGGGATATAACCGCAACTCGCTGCTGAGCCGCCGGAACAGAGGCGAAACTGTTGAAATGAACGCCATGTTCCTTGAGATTGACTCCATAGCGCAAAAGTACAAAGACCTTACAGGCGGAGCGTTCGACGCCGCAGCCGGGCCCCTGTTCGACATCTGGGGCTTCGGTTTCACCTCGGACAGCCTTCCCCCGCAGGAAGCAATCAATGCCGCCATGATACGGTGCGAGCAGCGCGAAGTATTGAACTTCAACGCTATAGCCCAGGGATACAGCTGCGACAAGGTAGCCGCGTACCTGCATTCCATAGGCGTAAAAGACATGCTGGTCGACATAGGCGAGATATACTGCGAAGGGCTTAACCCCGACGGCCGCGGCTGGAGCATTGCCATAGACACCCCATCGGACGGCAACAACACTCCCGGAGCCTCAATCTCAGGCATCTGGCACTCCGACGGTGGCTCCTACGGAGTGGTAACATCTGGCAACTACCGCAAATTCTACATCAAGGACGGCAAGAAATATGCTCACACCATAGATCCCAGAACGGGATGGCCCGTAGAGCACAACTTACTGAGTGCCACAGTAATAGCTTCCACCGCAACGGAAGCTGACGCCCTCGCGACATTCTTTATGGTAATTGGTTTCGAGGATGCCAGGGCATGGGTGGAAGAGCATGAAAGCATAGAGGCGTGCCTCATCACCTCCGACAATATCTGGACCTCGGAAGGTTTCTAAAGTTTGAGTACCTTATCGGCGTAAGAAGTGGCAGCAGGCCTGTGCGTTATGCAAAGGATAGTCTTGCTGCCCCTGAAGCGGGCACCCAGGCGCTCCAGCAGTTCCAGCTCGGTATCGGCGTCCAGGGCCGAAGTTGCCTCGTCCAGCACCAGTATTCCACCCGGGCGCAGCAGGGCACGTGCAATCGCGATGCGCTGTGCCTGCCCCTCGCTAAGGCCGGCGCCTATTTCGGCGCACACAGTTTCAAGGCCGTCCTGAAGGTCGTAAACGAAATCGGCGGCAGCCAGGTGAAGCGCCTCCCTGAGTTCATCGTCGGTGGCGTCGGGTTTTGCGAGCACGAGATTCTCGCGTATGGTGCCGCTCATCAGGGAGTTACCTTGAGGCACATACATAAAGTTGCAGCGTGTGCGCACGCCGGAAGGATGGGCGGTGCCGGACTTGTCATAAAGGATGACTGAGCCGCTGTCGGGCTGCAACAATGCCATTATAACACGCACAAGGGTAGATTTGCCGGCGCCTGTGGAGCCTATGATGGCGGTCATTGAACCGGGAGTAAAATCAAAGTCCAGATTCCTGACCACAGGATTGTTCACGCCCTCGTAGGTAAAGCAAAGATTCTCCACCCGCACTCCCGGAGCCCCCTGGAGATTGATATCGCTGCCTTCCTCTTCCTGAGGAGCCTCAACAAGGTCGAGCAGACGGTCCTCCGACGACAGGGCCCGTATGAATGCAGGAACCTGCAGGGCGATATTGGCAACCGGACGCTGAACCTGGCCTACGAGCTGCAGGAATGCTACCATTGTGCCATATCCAAGAGTGCCGTCCTTGAGTCCGAAAACGCCCCAAAGGAACACCAGGGCATAGCCAGCAGAAAAGCCCAACTGCATGAAGCCTCGCGACACGGCATTGTAGTTCAACCGGGTTATTGTCTTGCCGTAGACATAATCCTGAAGGCCGCCAAGCCTTTCCAGCACCCGGCCGGTAGCGCCGAGCATACGGACTATTACGCGCCTCTGGGTGTTTTCCTGAATGTGCCCCTGCACCCGTGCATCACCGGCGCGAATCTCGCCGGTAAGCACCCTTAACTTCCTGAAAAACAAACGGCTGCACAGGACGGCCACTGGCATTATCAACAAGAGTATCCATGCCAGATTCGGAGAAAGGACGAAGATATATGCCGACGCCATGAGCATCTGCATCAAGGTGATAAGGGCATCTGGCAGGCTGACGCAGATAAAGTCAACCACCACCCGGATATCTTCCTCAAGACGGCTGACGGTATCGCCGCTGTGAAGTTTGTCCTTGCCGCTCCATGTACTCAGCATGACCTTGCGGAAAGCCTCCTGACGCATGGCGTTCTGGGCTTTGACCACAATGTAGCCCTCCCAGTAGCGGCCGCCCACCCGGCAGATTATCTGAAGCAGCATAATGCCTATCATCAAGTACACGAAAGGCATCAGGGCGCCGCCGGCGGCACCGGTAGCTACATCTACGACTCTTTTCGACACCCACACGAAGCCCAGGGACGCGCCGACGCCTACCAAGCCGATAAACACGCTCAGCAGCACACGGCCACGGTGCGGACGAATCATCCGCATCAAGCCCTTGAGACATTCGCGGAAGGGTCTCATTCTACTCGGTAGCGATACCGGCCTCTATCCACTTGGTCGCAATGGCCTCGGAATCCTTGAGGGCAGTTTCGTAGTCAATCTCGTAGCGGGCGACCAGAAGGTCGGCCAGGTCGGAGGGAGTAAACTCCTTTCCGTCAATCTCTTTCCAAAGGTAAGCCGCCGACTCGTTGAGTGAAATCATTTTGTTGAAATTGATTTTCTGGATGCTCTCGGCAGTAATGATAAACTCCTTTCCAAGGGGACGGAGGGTAAATCCAGGGACTGTTTTCATAATATCTTAATTCTTCTATAAATTCCTAATGCATAGCGCCTTACAATACGGGGAGCATTTACCCAGCTGCGACTGCGGCGCTTGAAACAGGGGGTGGTGCAGTCGATGCGCTTCTCACCTTTGCGTAAGATAGCCACAACTGTGCCGCAAACATCATTGACGGTGCAGTGCTCGGTGCCGTCCAGATTTCCGTCCCCTTTAAGCGTGATGTTCTGACCGTCGATCGCTTTGATACGGTGCAGCACATAATGGCCGGGAGTCAGCTGGCACAGCACTATGTCCCCCACTTCCACTCCCGGCATTTTGAGCAGTTCCACACTGTCGCGTTCGCCCCTTATAAACGGGGACATACTTGCACCCTTGGTGGCTATGATAACCGAGCGGCCCTCGTCCAGAAAACGGGACACCTCGCCGAGCATGATGGCGTTGGGAAGGACTATCTTGTTGGTTTTCATTTCAACACTTCAGCAGCGCAGACTCTTGCAGCCTCCTCGTCAGGGCGGCAGTCAAGCACGTAGCAAGGGGTGGTGGTGACTATCTTTTCAAGCGTGGCGTGAAGGCCGTCGGCAATGGTCTTGTCGGCCTTGAAGCCGGAGCAGGACGAGTACAACAGGGCGTACGACTCCAGCAGGCCAAGCGGGGTGATCTTGTTCTCGGGGCTGCGGCGTATGCGCACAAACGCGCCCGCAGGAGCCTCAACGTTGCGGTAACAAGGGGTTTTTCCGCTCCATGGCGAACCATAAGCTATTACCCTTCCGTCCGGCCACACACGCACTATTGGATTGTCGTCGTTCATGAGCTCGGAACCGGATATGTGCTCGAGCCAAAGGCTGCTGTGGGTGCTCTTTCCGGTGCCGCTTTTGGCAAGGAAAAGGTATGCCTTGCCGGAATTCCCCGTCATTGATGCATGCATCTCCAAAGTACCCAGAGGGGCGCTGCAGAAGGCATAAAGCAGCATCAGGGAATTATTTATTGCGAACAATGCGTCAGAAACCTTGCGAGTGTCCAGCATAAGGGTGCCGCTACGGAAATCCGCGGTGCTGCGCATGTGCCCGCGGCAGGGGATACTTTTGTCCGGGGACATGTCGAACTCCCACCCGCCGGCCTCCCTGGAGAGCCTGATGACAGTCTGGCCGTCCTCAGTGGGAGCGTCGTAAACCAGTTCGGCGTCAGGATCGGGCTCGTAGGCATCCTTGACCAGTTCGAGGCAGAACAACGGCTCGCCTTCGGCGGAGTCCACCTCAAAAGGATCGTACTGGGTGAGCCTGGGCCACAAGGTGCATGTGTCGGGAAGCGTCAGGCTGAAGACGTGTCCCGCCACTTTAAAATATTTGGTCATAGTGTCTATCATCTTTGGGCTTACAAAGATAAAAAAAAGTATTATATTTGCTATCTGACAATATTCAACATCTATGGAACAGACCACAAACAACATCGGGCTGGATTACAATACGGAGCGGGAGAAGCTCGATATGCCGGAATACGGACGCAACGTCCTCAAAATGGTGGAGCTCATGAAAGCCGAACCGGACAAGGAAAAGCGCACAAGGCAGGCCCGGGCCATCATCAAAGTAATGGAATTACTCAACCCCCAGGTAAGGCAGCTGGACAATTTCGACCACAAGCTCTGGGACCACCTGTATATGATAGCCGGGTACGACCTGGATGTCGACTCTCCATACCCCGCACCCGTCGAGGAGGAAATGAAGACTCGTCCCGTCCCCATCCCCATGAAAGGCGAGAAGATCAAAGCCACCCACTACGGCCGCAACATCGAAAAGATCATCGGCCTGCTGTGCAATGAGCCCGACAGCGAGGTAAAGACAGAGATGATCCGTTCGCTCGCCATCTACATGCGCCAGCAGTACCTCATCTGGAACAAAGACAGCGTTTCAGACGAAACCATCTTCAAAGATATCGAAAAACTCTCCGAGCACAAACTTAAAGTTCCCGAAGGCATAAGGCTGAACCAGATTAACCAGGAGGCCCAGTTCAACCGTCCGGGGCTCAACATAAACGTTGGCCAGGGCGGCGGCAAGAACCGCGGTTTCCGCAAAAATAAAGGCAAAAGAAAATAATGAAAGCTCCGGCGTTCATACGCAACTGGGACGAGAATCAGCGCGCCTCCGCAGTCAAGATACTGGGACTGTGCGTGGCCGCGCTTGCCCTGTTCATACTCATCTCCACCATATCCTATCTCATTCACTGGAAACAGGATATGAGCTTCGTCCCCGGAGAGCAGGTGGCCAATGCTGCAGGCACCCTTGGCTATAGGACGGGCAAGTTTTTCGTTTGCGATTTCCTGGGCTTCGGAAGTTTTGCACTGCTTGTCATCCTGGTAGCCATAGCCTCCAAGCTCCTCACGGGAAAATGGATAGGCTCGTTCATCAAAACCGTCCTGCTGGCGCTTACAGGAGCTTTCGTAGTGTCCCTTATCCTGGCTTTCATTGGAAGGATCGCCGGGCTTGACAACGCCTTTGGTGGCGGCCTTGGCGGCGCCTGCGGCGCAGCCGTCGTGGGACAGTCCGTCAGCGCCCTTGGACTGATTATCACAGCAGTAGTCATTATTTTGCTTACCGCCCTGTGGTTGTTCTTTTTCTCAAGCCGCTTCAACATCTGGCTTGCCGGACTCTTCAAACCAGGCGTGCGTGAGCCCCGCATAAAACCCGAGAAGCCGGTCAAGCCGGAGCGCCCTGCTACCATCAATCCGGAACCGGTCAAGCCGGAGCCAGTCAAACACGATCCTGAACCGCAGCCTGCACCTCAGACAAAACCGGTTCCCTCACCCGCTCCTGACGCAGTCAAGGGTCCCGCTCCATCAGACAACGACCCCGTCTCGGCATCTTTCGCCGAACTGGATACTGATGTAAAGAAAGAACTCAAGCCCATCGACAACCGCCTGGATCCGCCCGACGGCCTGCCCAAGTTCCGTTTCCCTTCGCTCGACCTGCTGGAAGCCCACGAAGGCAACAGGCATGAAGTATCCACCGAGGAACTCGTACGCAACCGTAACAAGATACGCGCCGCCCTTGCCAATTACAAGATTCAGCTGAACGATGTCACCGCGATAGTCGGTCCCACTGTAACCCTGTACAAGGTATACCCCGCCCCGGGGGTCAAGATATCGGACATCAAAAAGCTCCAGGAAGACATAGCCATGTCACTGAGGGCCAAGGGAGTACGAGTGGTCACCCTGGAGGATTCCGTGGGTATTGAAGTAGCCAACGACTTCGCCTCGATAGTACCCCTTAAGGCACTTCTCAACGACGATGCCTTCCGCAACAGCAAGGCCGAACTGCCTGTCGCCATCGGCTACACCATCACACAGAAGGTCAAAGTGTTCGACCTGGCCGACGCCCCTCACCTCCTGATTGCCGGTGCCACCAAGCAGGGCAAATCGGTGGGACTCAACGTAATTGTCAGTTCTCTGCTGTACAGCCGTCACCCTTCCGAGCTCAAGTTCGTATTCATCGACCCTAAGATGGTGGAATTCTCTGCTTACGCAAAGCTTCTCCACCACTATCTGGCTGTCATGCCCGACGCCTTATCGGAAGAGGACGAAATGAGCGCCGCCATAGTCAAGAAGCCCAAAGACGCCGAAAAGATTCTCCGCTCCATCTGCATCGAAATGGACGATCGCTACGAGCTTCTGTCCAAGGCGGGCGTGAACAAGATCACCCTTTACAACGACAAATACCGCAACCACCACCTCCGCAGCGACCAGGGACACCGTTTCCTCCCCTACCTTGTAGTAGTGGTTGACGAATACGCCGACCTGACCATGACAAGCGGCGGGGGCCCAGAAGCCAAGGCTGCCGGCCGCAGCATCACCGGGTCCATCATCCGTCTTGCCCAGAAAGGCCGCGCCGCAGGTATCCACGTCATACTCGCCACCCAAAGGCCTTCCGTAGATGTTATCTCCGGCCTTATCAAGAGCAACTTCCCTATGCGCATTGCCTTCAGGGTAGCGTCCAGGGTAGATTCAATGACCATCCTCGACGCCCCGGGAGCCGAGAAGCTCATCGGTAAAGGCGATATGCTCTTCTCGGCCGGCATTGATACTGAACGTATCCAGTGCGGTTATGTCAGCGGTGAGGAAATCGACGAGATCACAGCCTCGATCAGCGACCAGCAAGGCTACGCAAAGAGTTACAATACACCATATTACCTGCCCAGCGCCGAGGAGGCCGAAGGCGAGGGAAGCGGCAGCGGTGCAGACATGTCAGATGTTGACGAGCGCTTCCGCGAAGCCGCCGAGCTGGTTGTAACCACACAAAAAGCATCAACTTCTTATCTTCAGACCCGTCTCGGTATGGGATTTGCGAAAGCTGCAAGAGTAATGGGTCAGCTGGAAACAGCCGGAGTGGTAGGACCACAGGACGGTGCCAAGCCGCGCCAGGTCCTCATCCCCGACCTGAACAGCCTCCAAAGCCTGCTTGACGCTTTTGTAAAATGAAAAGATTGACTCTCATATTCATACTGACGGCTGCCGCGATGCTCTCCGCCTCAGCCCAGTCCGACGCTTCCGCCCTGCTCAAAAAGCTGGAAGGCAAGCGCGTAAGTTTCGATTTCAGCCTCAACACTGCCGATAAAGTGTCCATCAAGCACAGCGGCAGCGCCGTGGTTGAGGGGTCGTGTTACCATATCGTCGACAACACTCTGGAACTATGGTGCGACGGCACTACCCGCTGGACTGTAGACCCCGGTGCCAAGGAAGTGTACATCGAGGCCACCGGTCAGGAGGAGGAGATGCTGATTTCGCCCTCAAAGCTTCTTTCGAACGTAAAGAACCTGGTAACCGGAGGCACCAGCGCCAGCGGCAAATATACAGGCGAGGGCCCCGGCAAGGGATCCACTTTCGTACTTACCTCCATCAAGGCATCCGCGCCAAAGGGCGATCCGGGCGAATTCTCGTTCGATGTGTCGGCGCTTGGCAAACCATGGATAATCACTGACTTAAGATGAAAGTCTGCGTAGGACTCTCCGGAGGTGTCGACTCCAGCGTTGCAGCCCTGTTGCTCAAGCAGCAGGGCTACGATGTTTTCGCCATGTTCATGCAGAACTGGCACAACACCGAAGGCACGCTCCACGGGGACTGCGAGTGGGAGGAAGACAAATTCGTAGCCGAGCTGGTAGCCCGCAAAATAGGCATCCCCTTCTACTTTGTAGACCTGTCCGGCGAGTACCGCAAGCGCGTCGTGGACTATATGTTCGAGGAGTATTCCCGCGGCCGCACTCCCAATCCAGACGTGATGTGCAACCGTGAGATCAAGTTCGACTCTTTCCTGGCAAAGGCACGGGAACTCGGCGCCGACATGGTTGCCACCGGGCACTATTGCCGCAAGGATGAGTTCACCGCCCCCGACGGCACCTTAAGATACCGCCTGCTGGAAGGCATAGACCCTGGCAAGGATCAGAGTTATTTCCTGTGCCAACTCAGCCAGGAGCAGCTCTCGCGCGCACTGTTCCCTATCGGCGGCATGCTTAAATCTGAAGTGCGCGCCATTGCAGCACAGGCCGACCTTCCCTCGGCTGACAAAAAAGACTCGCAGGGTATCTGTTTCGTAGGCAAGGTGGATCTGCCCGTTTTCCTGCAGCAGCAGCTTAAAAGTGTCCCGGGAGACGTAGTAGAAGTGTATGACGCATGGTACTCTGCTTCAGCAAAATACGCCGCTGACAATGCCATGCTGCAATCCTTCGGCAGCAAGCCCTCTGCTCTTACTGACGAGCAACTGCTGGAGCTTTCTGCACCGCCCGACTACTCCGGCATTCAGTTCTCTACCGAGACCTACCGCTCCGGTAAGCACCACATCAAGAAAACACGTTATAAAGACAATCCCTGGGGCAAGATTATAGGCACTCACGAGGGAGCACAGTTCTATACCAACGGGCAGCGCAAAGGGCTCTCGATAGGCGGCCATGCACGGCCTACATTCGTGATAGCCACAGACATAGCCTTAAACCGCGTTTACGTAGGCGAAGGCGAAGACCATAAAGGCCTCTGGCGCAGGGTGCTGCGCATTGCTCCCGATGAGATTCACTGGATGCGCCCCGAACTATCCATGGCCACTGGCAGCAAACTCCGTTGCAGGGTGCGCATTCGTTATCGCCAGGAGCTCCAGGGCGCCGTGCTTGTCATGCGCGCCAACGGCATGTTCGTGGTGTTCGACAGTCCCCAGCGCAGTATAACCCCGGGGCAGTTTGCAGCGTTCTATGCTATTGCCGACCCCGCCGACCCGTACGATGCCCCGGAACTATTTGGCAGTGGAGTCATTCAACAATAGTTTATCGGGCGGTATTGGCTCTGCCGCCCATAAAACCTGAGAACAAGGCGGTAGAGCCAATACCGCCCGATAATAGATATATGAACAGATCTAGTATTATTCTGGCATTGGCATGGTCGCTGGTCTCTTCTTCGGTATCGGCGCAGGGCATTTACTCTCCTCCCTCCGGCCAGCAGCATCCAAGCCCGCCTGTGGTCCCCGCTTACTGCGTATTCTGCGGTGACACCATTCGCTTCGATACAGTCGAAAAGTATGAGCGCATGGACCGCGAGCTGTTGAATTTCACCTATATGCACACAACTTCAACCCTTATGCTCAAGCGCTCAGGACGGTATTTTCCGCAAATTGAGCCGGTGCTGAAAGCCAAGGGCATCCCCGACGATTTCAAGTACCTCTGCGTGATTGAGAGCAATCTTGATCCCAAGGCGGTATCGGTCAGCGGAGCGGCTGGACTATGGCAGTTTACCAAAGCTACTGCCCGCGAATTCGGCATGGTCGTAAACAACGAGGTGGATGAAAGGTACAATATCGACAAAGAGACCGAAGCCGCATGCACTTACATTCTGAGGGCATACAAACAGTTCAAAGACTGGTTCAATGTGGCGGCGAGCTATAACTGCGGCATGGGAGGAGTGAGCCGAAGGATAAGCGAGCAGAAGCAAAGCAAGTTCGCCGACCTGCTGCTTCCCGAGGAAACCAGCCGTTACGTTTACCGAATCTTGGCTGCTAAAATGCTGTTTACCAATCCCTCGGCTTTTGGCTTCGAGGTTGAGGAACGATATCCATACTTCGAGCCCCTGCACACGGTAACAGTATCCGGATCAATAGAAAACCTGGCTGACTTCGCCGAAAAATACGGCATCACATATGCCGAGCTCAAGCGGGCAAACCTGTGGCTGCGCGACAGCAAACTCGTCAACAACGAGCTGCGCACCTACAAAATCACTATTCCCCGTCCCGGAACGTTTTAAATATCTTCTGTAATTTCCGGAAAAAGATGTGGGCCGCGTAACGAAGGCGGCGCAAGCGGATCACGGTGGTGTATCTACCGCCGGTATAGTCATCGAGTATTTCCAGCATCTTCATGAACCCGGGATAGGCGTCAGCCTTGTGGGGACCGCTATGCATAGTAGTCCATGAGCCGGGAACGCCGCGGCGATAAACTCCCATACAATCAGGCAGATACAACATCCCGCCACGCAGCGCTCCCTGGATCTGCAATGTATAGTCGATGAACAAAGACTGCCGCATGGGAGTATCTTCAAGATAGCACTCCGCCCTGCACATAATGGAGGAGGTAGCTACAAATCCTCCACCGCCCATGATGACCCTTTGCACCGGGATGATTCCGCCGCGAGGCGGACCTTCGAAACCATGTGGCCTGCCGTTCTTGGTTTTCAGCACACGGTGGGTGCATATATCAATGCCGGGATTTGCCTCCAGAGCTGCCACCTGGCGCGCCAGCTTGAAGGGATCGGTCCAGAAGTCATCTCCCTCACACAGAGCTACATAGCGCCCGCGAACCAGAGGGTACAGAAAAGCCGGAGCAATACGGACCCCCTTGGAATGCTGATTCTCGGTTTGATAAACCGGGCGTATTATATCGGGATACCTGGCGGCATATTCACGGATAACATCAGCAGTATTGTCGGTAGAGGCGTCATCGTGTACCAGCACCTCAAAAGGAAAACCGGCCTTCTGCCCCACGAATCCTTCAAGGGCGTCGCGTATGTACGGGCCATGATTGTAGGCCAGGCATATTATGGTCACCATCATATCAATTCGTAGCAACCGAGCATGTCGTGAAGCTGCTCGCGGGAGTTGAACATCATGGCGTCAAGCACTGAGAGATTGGGAACGAAGTCCCGGCCCCAGGTTGTATGCCTCCTGTGACGGAGCGCCTGGCAATAGGGCGGCATGGTGCTTCGCAGGAACTTGAGGTCCACGCCTCTGTGCAGGAATTCCTCTTTACTATAAAGCGACTGCCCGCCTATTGAATTAATGTAACGTTCAG
This sequence comes from uncultured Bacteroidia bacterium, assembly GCA_902766255.1. Taxonomy (GTDB): domain Bacteria; phylum Bacteroidota; class Bacteroidia; order Bacteroidales; family UBA932; genus Cryptobacteroides. The sequence continues at coordinate 24,297 of CACXCS010000080.1, read as the reverse complement.
CTCCTGTTCTGGCGCAAAAGTCGTAGATGCGCTCCTCACGCCGCAAGGCGGCATTCCCTTCAAATGAAGAGCTCAAGACCATCTTTGTCTGAATGCCCAGATACGCGCAAATCTCGTTTATGGACAATTCGAGGATTCCCAGCAAGTCAGAGCCGGAGTAACTGAGAATGCTTTCCACAAGAGGGTAAGTATCAGCGAAGTACGGCGCGGCATGATAAGCCATTTCAAGGGTCCTGAGCTTGGTTTTGGGATCGAACGGGACAATAAGCTTGTCCTTGATCAGACGCGATCCTTCAGAGTGCTGGACATCCAGCCTGAAATACTGCGGCACGCCTCCTACCAGGATGCGGTTGCGGTTGATCCATCCTGCCTTGATGTAATCATAGTCGTCGCTGAGTATGAAAACATCTGCAGCTGCAATGAGCTGCCAATAAGGGAAATACGGGATGAAATACGGCTGGTTTCCGGCTATCGTCATAGGATGTCGCAGTATTTGAGAATCTCCGGATCGTCGGTGTACACAGTGGCGGCCTTGCGGTTGTCCCCTATGTTGGTAACAGGCAGGCTTGAACAACGGAATATTCCACCGTCGAAAAGGCGGTCGTCAACGCACAGCATCATTCCGCACATGTAATCATCAAATGCGATCCCCTCCCATACAGTAGGTACTGTGCGTTGATTTATAAAGGGTTGGCATATCATGCCATTCACGGCGCCGCTGTCGAATACTTCCTCCCACTCCTGCACGGTACAAAGGACACCGGCCTTGACGCCCTCGCTCTTTCCCAGTCTCCAGGGCTTGAGAATATAGCGGTCTTTGTAGCCGGGGGCGTCGGGAGGAGGGGTGATCCAGGTTGGGATGGCGTGTGACCGCAGGAAGGCGGTCTCGGCTCCGTCGAGGCATGCGGAAGTGAATTCATCCTCGAACCAAAGGTGCATGAAGCGCTTGTCATGAACCAGGAAGATATTGCGGAAGTCGCTGTACATGCCATGGTCCATCATCGCCTGCAGAGTATCCATACTGTAGCTCAGGATATCCGTCTGGTTCAGGGCGCTTGCAATAAAGGTCCCGGGACGGTCCCATTCCGGTTTTCGCACTTCCACCTCGGTCGATTCCAAGATGTTTACTTCCAAGCCTTTGGACTCGTAAAAACGCTTGTACAGGCGTATCTCTCCGCTCTTGTCGGCACTCTTGAACACATACATTCTCCTGCATCCGCCGGTAATCTCAAGCATATAGTCCATCATCCCTTCAAAGCCGGTCAGTTCGTTCATCACCTCCGCCCCTGGCTCCTGTCCGGAAAGAGTCGCTTCGCGGCCCCTCCCACTGCGTGGGCCCCTCCCTCTTATGTTGCCGAGGGTGGCACATCTTTCCGGACAGGAGCCAGGGGCGGAGGTGGTGAGCATCGGGCCGAGTTCACGCCGCAGGAACTCTGTGCCGAACCAGGACATGAAGATTCCGTGAGCGAAAAAGCGGGAAGTAATCTCGCAAAGCAGCAGACGGCCGTCAGAGGAGATAATATAGTCGGGACGGAATGTTCCGGCACGGAATGGATAGCGGCTCTGCAGGTCAAGTATCTCCATCTCCTTGACCGACAGCGGCATATATCTCGGTACCAGCGTGCGATAGTTCCGGACAAAATAGTTTATGCACTTCAACAGCACCCTGTGCAGTTCATGCAACTCTTCCCGGCGCCCGCTTGTGACTGCCACGGGACGCTGGTGATACCAACGGAGATAGTAGTCAGCCAGATCACTATACATCACTTCCGAACAGTTTGGACTGGTAGCCAAGGCACTGAAAGCCGTTACGGTTGATCAGCGGGATGATATCCTCGCTGATATTCAGCTGCTTACGCACCCAGTAGCATATACTTACGCTCATGCCGAGGCGGTCCGTACAATCCATCATCGCCTTCAAATAACCGCGGCTGCGCTCCTTGTCAGGAGCAATACGGCCGCGTTGTTTGCGGTGAGTCTCGTTGGAAGGCATCAGATAATCTTCGTAGAGCTGTCTCTCAAGATTCTTGTCAAACCAGCCAAGATACTGACCGAGCATGGCTATATTCTCCACGCAGGCGGTAAGGAACTCCGGCTTGTAGTTTACTATGCCGGCCTCATGCAATGCGCTGAAAAAGCCACTGATGTGCTCCGGTGTAAGCCAGGGCGTTATTATAGGCTGAACAAGGGCAGAGTCGGCAGGTATGCCTGCGCCGCGGCACAGCTTCACGGCCGCCAGGCGCTCGTCCAAAGGAGCAGCGTAAGGTTCAAGGATGTCCCTGAAAGCATCAGGCATGATGGAAACGCTGGTATTGAATTGCATGCGCCCTTTCAGCTGCTCGAACAAGTCAAGTACGCTCAGGCCCTGGTATTTGCATTCCAGATGCCTGGCTCCGGCCTTGGATGCTATGAAAAGGCGTGCCTGTGAGCCTGGACAGCGTTTGAAATGATCGATGAATTCCAAAAGGATGCGATGTGCGATACCTGTATACAAAGTAGCCTCCTGGAAAGCTTCGGTCTTGGGAGAAAAATAATAGTAGTGCCGCTGGTTGGCACTGCCCGGGCCATTCTGCTCATCGAGAAGCCGCCGTACATACAGATGATAATTATCGAAGGCCACCAGTTCCTGTTCGTGAACGCCGTCGCTCACAAGGCAGTACTGGCAGCCTACGGTACAACCCCTCACCGGATTGATCTCGTAAGTAAGGGTCGGGCAGCGGCCAGTATAATTGTGAATCTCGGGACTGACGGCGGCAGGGTCGAGTTCCTCAAGGCGGTACCGCTGCCTGGGGATAAGCAAATTCTCTGAAAAGCGCCGGCGGAATACTTCCGAGCCTGCTGCAAGGGCGCAGAGGGTATCTTCGGAAGGTTCCACATTCACTCCAAGGTTCTGCAGATACGCTTTGTCCACCTTCCCGGGGTCGAAACCAGGAAGGTTGTACACAGTGCTCCGGCTGGAATAAAATGGCTTGAAATCAATCATTTACCTGATCAATAATAAAACCGGCGGCAGCCTGGGCACAGCGGATGCCGTCGATAGCACTTGACACTATGCCGCCAGAGTAGCCTGCGCCCTCGCCGCAAGGGAAGATCATAGGATCGGACAAATACTCCAAAGTATCAGGATCGCGCGGAACCCGCACTGGAGACGAGGTTCGGGACTCTACGCCCAGAAGAAGTGCCGCATTGGTGTAATAGCCTTTCATCTTCACCCTCGGGAAAGCTTTCTGGAGCCTCTGCGCCACTATGGGAGGGAGGAGTTCGTGAAGCGGTGCGCTTATTACCCCGGGGAAATAAGAAGTAGCGGGCATTTTCTTGCTAAGCCGGCCAAGGCAGAAATCCTCCATCCGCTGCGCGGGGGCAGCCATAGGATTCTGGGGGATGTCTTTGGCTCCGGAGCAGCGCTGCTCCTCGCACCAGTCGAACATGCGTCGCTCCACTGCCTGCTGGAAGTCCATCAGGCGGAAGGGACCCTCGCCCGGAACGTCCTCCGGCTCAATCTGAACCACCACTCCGGCGTTGGCGAACTTTCCGCTCCGGCCAGAGTTTGACATACCGTTCAGGACCACAGTGCGAGGTTCGGTGGAAGAGGGCACAAGAATGCCCCCCGGGCACATGCAGAAAGAGAATACTCCCCTGCCGTCAACCTGCTCAACGAATGAATACTCCGCTGCAGGCACCCCAGGTTTCCACTGCCCGTGATACTGGTGGAAATTGATCTTCTCCTGCGGATGCTCCACCCGCACGCCAAGAGCAAATCCTTTGGCTTCGAGGGCCCCGCCGCGAGACTGAAGCAATTCATATACATCGCGCGCTGAATGGCCGGTGGCAAGTATGAGCCGGCGGCCGCTGAAACTCCTGCCGTCGGCGCATACGGCATAAACGCCGTCAGGAGTGCTCTCTATTCCGCATACGCGGGCGCCGAAATGATATTCGCCGCCGTGCTCAGTAACGCATTTGCGGATATTTTCAACCACGGTAGGAAGCTTGTCCGAACCGATATGCGGGTGAGCGTCAATGAGTATGTCTTTGGATGCTCCGAAAGCCACAAGCTGATGCAGTACCTCTCGGATATCGCCGCGCTTGGACGAGCGGGTATAGAGCTTTCCGTCAGAAAAAGCACCGGCGCCGCCCTCGCCGTAGCAGTAATTCGAATCAGGGTCAACCACACCCTCGCGGGACAGGTGCGCCATGTCGAACTTGCGTTCATGTACATTCTTTCCGCGCTCCAGTACCACCGGTTTAAGGCCGAGGGTAAGCAGTTTGAGCGCCGCGAACATCCCGGCAGGGCCTGCTCCCACAATCAGCACGGGAGGCGCAGCATGAACATCTTTGTAGGGCTCTTGAACATACGTATCTGGAGCCTCTCCCGGACCGTAAGCCTCATACTGATAGCGCCATACGGGCTCCTTGCGCGCATCAACGGAGCGCTTCTTGAGCACCCATTCAAGGCCTCCGGCCCTGGCTTCTATCTCCTTCAATCTTGGCTCCCGGGTAAGCGGGCAGGTTATTTCAAACTCTTTCATTCCAATAACCTTATCGATAATTAAAACTTATACATTACCTGCAGGGCGACTGTCAGGTTGGAGAATTCACCGCTCTGGGACATGGCGAGGTGGGCTCCACCCATACCATAATAGTCTTTGGAGGCGCTGCGGAAATGGAAACGGGTATAATCTGCCCAGCAGCTGGCCGAAAGATGGCCCGTAGAATAGCAAATAGCCGCCCGCGCCGTAAAATTAGGCTGAATATGGCCCTGCAGCTTGAAGGTCCTTGCTATGTCGGAGCAATAGTAAATGCCATCACTCTTATGGCTATATTCGTTGGTAATAATACTGTTATATAGTGTCAACAAAGGTATGACCGTAGCGTTCACGGTAAGATTGCGCAGCCCTTTGAGGTCCCTCGGGCTTACTGCATCACGGTGGTACGGAACCAGGTTGAAAGAATACCCGGCCCCCAGAGATGCCTGCCTGGTTATGTAAACGCCCATACCGGACACCAGCGTCATCAACATAAAGTCGTCAGGGTCCAGCTCAATATCCCCGCGCATGTACTTGGCTGCGGCAAGGAAAGAGCCGGCCGAGCGGCGCTGAATCCCCCTGCCGTCGTAGGCAGCACGATAGCAGAAACGACGGCCGTTGAAAGCATAGATGGCATTAATGACAAAAGTCCTTAAATCTGCAGGACGGTCGATCTGCACCGGCACGCTTTCTTCCTGTGTCTCGCCAGTCGCCTCGTTACTGTAGCCTGCAATCACGCCATTCGGGAGCGAATAGAAACGGGAATAAGCCACATCTGCCGCTAAAGAATTGCCCATCAGCCTGAGCGAAAACGTCCTGCCATTGCCAGCCATGGCCCCTACCTCCTGGCTGAATCCAAGACGCACAGGGCCGGCATAGCCATACAGACCGATTTTATGATCCGGCATCGGGTCCATACCAAGCAAAAATTGGAAATTGATCCGGGTATCGTCAATTTCATAGTCAATCTTAGTATCCAGGGACACGTTGTGACCTTCCAGTTCATATCCGGAAGAAACGCCCCAGCCTTTATATGGCTGGAAGATATACACCGAATCAAGCCTGGGATTCGGTTCGCAAAGACGGTTCCAGAAACGGACAATGCCGGCTTTCTGGGCAGAAGCTGCGCCGGAAAGGCAGGCAAACGCCAGCAGCAGAAACAGTTTCAATATGTTAAAGCGAAGCCTCACACCGTAACTACCTTTTCTTCGGGAACATACCATACATAGCCGCGGACGCGTTCAAATCCCATCTCGCGGTACAAATCCATGTAACGACGCACCTGGCGCAGATACGACTGCCGCTCCGCGCCGAATTTATAGTCAATGATGTCTATGCCTCCGTCGGGACGCTCCACCACCCGGTCGGGGCGGTGAAGAGATCCGTCGGGGCCGAACACCGACACCTCATTACGAGAGCGCAGGCCAGGACCAAACCACTCGGGATGAGCCTCCAGCCTTTCCCTCAGCAGAGCGGCATCAGCGCCGTCAAGGCCGCCGGGCAAGTCTGCCGCCGAATCCACTGAAGACAGAATGGCGTGCAATTGGATACCCTTAAGGCGTCCGGAGGCTTCAGTGCCCGTCTGGCCGTCATCGCCGAAGAAATCGGAAGCGTCCTGCGAAGCCTTGAGCCTGCCGCCAAGAGGTATGGAATCGAATGCTGCGGGGAAAGGCATTCCGGCACCTTTATCCTCACGCTCCATGATACTGAAATCGTAAGGTTCCCCGGCCACCCACTCTTCGGAGCAGCCGCACCAGGCATACAACATCTCCGAGAAATTGGACCACTCAATTCCTTTGCCTTTTTTGAGCGCTTTCACCTTGGCATCGGCCGGAGTCTTGGCAATCACGTGAAGGCTTTTGGATGCACGGGTCATGGCCACATAGAAGATATTAAGATTATCTACTATCTGCAGTTCCCTTTCCTTCTTGTAATCATCCGCAAACAGGGTGTGGAGAGAAGATCCGCTGAGTTCCACCGGGTAAATACCGTCGGCAGAATGACCAAGCGCAGTGCCTCCACCGTCAAGGTGACACCAGCGGATAACCGACTTGAACAAATCCACCTTGTTGGCGAACGGGAAAATGACGTGGGGAAACTCCAGGCCCTTGGACTTGTGTATCGTCATTATACGCACGGCATCGGAATTGGCCGGAGAGCCGATGAAGCACTCTTTGCTCTCCTGCCACTGGCGTATGAAGGCTTTGACATTGTTGCCGTTGATGCTGACCCAGTCCTGGAGCATATCCATGAACGATCCGATGAAAAGCGTCTCGGCGTCGTATGCCGCACGGTCGAAGTCACGGAGCTTGCGGAGCAGGAATTCGCAAAAATCCACCAGTGAATGATAATTATCCGGGAAATCCACGCCGACCGACTGAGCCAGGAAACTGCCCACCGTGTTGGCGGGATCGTCATAGAAACTCAGCAGCGACACCAGCCTCCGCACGGTAACGGCTCCTTTAAGGTCAAGAGTATCGTCGGAGATGAAGCTGATTCCCGCAAGGCGGAGAGCTTCGGCCACGGCGGCACCGTCGGATTTCCCGCGCACCAGAACGGCGATATCGCCGAGCCGGGCGCCCCGTGAGCGCACGTCGGCAACAGATTCAAGTACGGCCTTTATCTGGTCGGAGGTGAAACTCACGCGAACGCAGCCGCTCTGGGCATCCCTGGCCCGTGCATGCTGCTTTACCTTTTCGTACATTTCCTGCAGTCCGACAGCATGTGAGGCATATTCAAAGAACTCACCGTTGACATCTACCACTGTACGGGTGCTTCTCCAGTTTTCTTCCTTTACCTCAAGTGTTGCCTGCGGGAATGCCTTCTGCACCTCGCTGCCAAGCAGGCGCCAGTCGGAGTCACGCCAGCGGTATATGCTCTGCTTTACGTCGCCGACGATGAGGTTCTGGCCGGATGCGTCTGCATCGCGCAGAAGAGGAAGGAAATTGTCCCATTGAAGGCGCGATGTGTCCTGGAACTCGTCAAGCATGAAATGGGCGTAGCGTGTACCCGTCTTCTCATATACGAAGGGGGCATCGGAACCGTCTATGATCTTTTTGAGAAGAGCGTTGGACTCGTCCAGGGGCATTACGTTCTTTTCTTTGAGCAGGGCATCGAACTCGGCCTCGAACTCCCTTGCAACGCCCAGTCCGTAAAGCTGGCGGTCAACTATCGCGGCGGTAGCGTATACCGGATACTTCTTTTCAAAGAAATCTGCAACCGCAGGGTCTGACAGCGCCTTTTTGGTAGTTGGATACTTGATACGCTTGCCTTTATCGGTCTTGACACCAAGGGTGGCCGCCTCGCTCTCGCAGGCGTCCATAATGCTGGTACACAGCTTCTTGATACTGGCAAGACGCTGTTTGGAGTAGTCCCGCTGAAGGTCAACTCCAAGGCTGGCGACCAGGCGCTGGTACTCCTCGCTCTTGAGACGCAGGCCTATGTCGAGAAGGCCCTCGTCCAGACGGAAGCGCCCGGCCTGGCGGATCTGGTCCATGGCATTGAGCCTGAGCCAGGCTATCAGGTCTTTTTTATCTTCCGAAACGCCGTCCAGCACCCTGTCCATCGACTCTGAGATGAGGCTCTCCTTGTCGAGTTCCACCTGGTAGGAAGAGAACTGTCCGAGCTCCCTTGCGAACGAGCGGAGGGTCTGCTGGAAGAAACGGTCGATCGTACTCACTCCAAAGGCGCCGTAATCGTGAAGGATACTCACCAGATAATGGCGCGCCCTCGCGGCCTCCGGGCCGTCACCCACGGATGCAGCGGCGAGATCCTTGAGGATGCGCTCCTTCATCTCAGCAGTGGCCTTGTTGGTAAAAGTGACCGCAAGGAGGTGCCTGTACGCGAATGGATCGTCGGACTTCAGAAGGAAGTCCAGATATGTATGGGACAGGGTGTACGTCTTGCCCGAGCCCGCGCTTGCTTTTATTATCTTCATCGTCCGCAGATAGCTCTAAAGTCACAATAAGCACATTTGTCCCTTTTGTCGGTACGCTGCCAGGGAACGGAAAGGTCGCAGATACTGTCGAGCACGGAGTCGAGTGCAGCATCCATGCGCAAGCAGTAATCCTGGTCGAGAGGGTGAGAGATCACTTCGTCCCCCGTCATCAGGGCGGCAGGACGGTAGATAGCGCCGGTAATCAGGGCTCCCGGATGGTAAGGGGCCACAAGGCGCTTGTACATATACAGTTGCAAGCCTATCTGCGGGATGTCCCCCGAAGGCCCGAAGTCAAGATCCTCTGGATCCACACGACCGGTTTTGTAATCCACCACGCGGAGAACCCCTGGAGCGGAACTTTCCAGACGGTCGACGTAACCAATAAAATTGAATCCCCTTATATGCTGTTCCACCTCACGTTCTGCGCCAAGTATATGCAGAGGGCCGCTACGGCGCACCTGCTCGAGGTCGGCCTTGAGTATCGCCTCGACATAACTGCAAATAACGTCGGCGAAAACCAGGTTTCGGCCGCTCACTTCGAATGTTTTGAGCTCCTTACATATCTTGCTGTTTACTATCGACTTGATGCTGGCCCCTGACTTGAGCAGGGAGCTTATGTACGTAACATCCGCAACCGTTCCTTCAGTGTACAGATCCTGCATGACGGCATGAAGGACAGTTCCGAACTTGCCGGCGTCAAGCGATTCCATCACTTCTTTTTGAGCTTCCAGATTCTTGACTTTGGCGTAATAGAACTGTACCGGGCAGGTGAGGAAACTTTTGACGGCGCTGGCCGAAAGATTACGGGAACGCAACGCCTGAATGTCATCCGCCGTCTTGGGAATGTCTCCGTCTTCCTCTCCCCTTCCGAGAGGCGCGTAAGCCTCGAAGTGATTGAATTTCACGCCGAAATGCATCTCGAGCTGACGCAGGTACCGGCTTGGCTCGCCACCTTTGAGGCCCTCGGTGCGTGAGTCGTACACCAACCAGACGTTCGAGCAGCGCTGTATCATCCGGTAGAAGTAATATGCCCACACGGCATCCTGGTATTCATATGTAGGCAGGCCGAAGCCCTTCCTGAGCTCAGGAGGAATAAATGAAGAACTCACCGAGCGCCTGGGGAATACGCCCTCGTTGCAGCTCAGGATGATGAGATTCTGAAAGTCCATGGCACGGAGTTCCAACGGGCCCATGATCTGCAGGCCCTCCAGCGGTTCGCCCTCGAACGGTACAGTGGCACCGGAGAGGACCTGCATGAGCAGGCGGAAGAACGAAGCCGGCTGAAGTACAAGGTCATATGAAGACAGACGCTCCAGGGCCTCGTAGCAAAGCTTGGCGAAGTCAAGCTCGAACTGCATGTCCTCCAGCGACTTGAGCCGGGGTCCGATGGTGGCGAGCACGCTTTGGAGCCACTGGCAGACAGGGCCGGTGGGAGCAGGAGAGGTGTCTTTTACGACAGGGCGGAACAGCACATCCAGCACGGGATCACCCTGAAGGTCACTCTGAGGAACATAATACCTGCGGTCTATACGACACGCCTCGAGCAGCTGCCTGCCCTTGTCCGTAAGAACCGACTTCACTATCGAATTGGATGCCACCTCCCAAAGCTGGCGGTGATAAAAGTGCCATTGTCCGTTGCTTTGCCTGATATGAAGCTGAAGGGCCCCAAGGTCGCTCAGGAGCGTCCACATTTGACTGCCGGCAATGGGATAACCCATTGTGACATTGAGCTTTTGCACATGCTCTGGAATGGAATTCAGAACGGGAATCAGCAACTGCTCGTCAGGCAGGACAACGGCCGTTTCGATGCCTGGAGAAGCAGTGCAACGGGCAAGGATTTCCGGCAGCTGCTTGGCCTGGGCTATGCCTCCGGGCACGCTGAGCACATTGAACTGAGTATCGGGAAGTCCTTCCGGGTCGGGCTGGAAAGCGCTGGGGAATTCAACCGTAAAGTCCCTGAGAAACAGGGAGGACTTGTTATGCAGGTTGCGGATATAGTCGGAGCGGTAATCCCAGCAGAACTCGGCAAGGCCGGCCCGGTGGAGCTTTCGCAGCAGAGCTTTCTCACACTCATTCAACGCATTGAGACCCACGAAAACAAAGCGGTCCGACCAGCAGAAGCGGTCTTGTACGATCGTAGCGGCACTTTCGGTTTCAAGGCGTTCGGCCAGCTCGCGGTACACCATGCCCTCGTACGACATACCCTTTGCTTTGAGGGTGCTCCGGAACGATTGATAGAGCGGCAGTAGTATGCGCCAGATGCTCAGGAACCCCTCCTTGATTTCTCCGGCAGATTTGAAATGGTCGATGAAATGAAGGATTGCCTCTCTCTGGGCAGGAGACAGGTAAGAGTAGTCGTCCTGCATCTCCTTGATATCGGATACGTTGGCGAATAGCTGCTCAGGGTTGACGAGGTATTTGTCGATGTCGTCGAAATCACCAAGCAGGGTATCTCCCCAGAAGATGAAATCGTCCAGGCTTTCGGCATTGGGATTGAGCTCCTTGTAGCAGCGGTAAAGTTCCAGCAGCAGTGGGATTCGGTCGGACGGGGCCTCGGAAGTGGCGTGATAGAAGAAGTCGTTCATGGTGAACAGCCTTGGGCTGATCACGGGGCCGGAGCCCGATGCGGCTATCTCCTGCCCGAGATAATGCTCGAAAAAGCGGAGTGCCCTTCGGTTAGGAAAAACAAAGCAGAGACTGCTGATGTCTCTGCTTCCGTTATAGTAATGTCTTGCGACTTGCTTGAGGAACGGAGTCATACTACACAAATATACTCAGAAAAACTGAAACTATAATAACGCTCCGCATAATTAAAGCAACAAACAGCACGGCACACCCCCCGGGAAGCCACGATATCTGGGGAAAAGGCTTCCTGAGGGGTGTGCTGCAGTTGTTTGTCAAAAATTACCAGCGAATGTATGTCTCGAACCAGATCTCGTTGAAATTCCGGCCGGCATAGGTCATATCGTTGTGGAAACGGTACTCCAGCTGGAAGTTGAGATTCTTGTGCAAGCGGAAGTTGGCGATGGCAGAGTACATGTCGTGGCTGGTTGCAGCAGTAGCAGCAGCACGGAACTCGTCCCACTTTACGTAAAGCTTGAACCAGTCGGTGAAAGGTACGCCGAGAGTAACATAAAGGGCATCGGCAGGGCCGCTCTGGGCCTTTTCGCCTGCGATGGCGGTTGCATACTCACTGCGGAATGTCCAGTTGTTACGGTCGAAGCTCACGCCGGCGCTGATACGCTCGCGCTTGAGGTCCAGGCCGTCGGCATTGATCCAGTTGCCCTTCCATCCGAACACACCCAGTTTGAGTCCCTTGATGGGCTGGATCTGGATGGTTCCGATGATGTCCTTCTTGAGGTCGGCATCCACCAGGTTGATACCCTGACCGTTCCAGATGCCCAACTGATAGTGGAAGAGCTTATGCTGATCCTTACCTACAGGAAGGAAGTCACCCTGGATCTGGATGCCCTGGTCACGGCCTCCCATGTTGGCCTCGCCCAGGCGGTCGCCCATACCGGCCATCTTCTGGACAAGGAATGAGAAGTCGCCCGCGCCCACATCCCAGGGGTTCATGGGATTCTCGAAGGTGAATGCCCTCTTGAACTGTCCCATCTTGACGGAGAAGAAATCGTACTTGGCCCACTCCACATAGAAGTCCTTGACGTGAGGGCCGCCGTTGAACTGGAGCTGAACCCTGTAGTTGAACTGGTCGAATATGCTACCGTCCACATAAGCACGGATGAGGCGGGCGTTGAAACCGGGACCGCCGTGAGCACCTTCTTTGTCGCTGTACTTATAAGAGCCGATGATATAGGCACCTACCTTGGGCTTGCTGGCCCAGCCAGTCTGCTTGACACCGTATTCAGGAGTCTGCTGTTCCTGGGCGAGTGCTGTAAAACCGCAGAGCAGGGCTGCGGCGATGATGAATAGTTTTTTCATATTATGCTATGGGAAAAGGGAAAACTTTGGTAAGCAGGAAGTAACCCAGCACGAAGCCTATGACGCCGATGATGATGCCGACCTTGGTCATCTGCGCAGTCTTCACCAGGCCGGTAGAGGATGCAATGGCGTTCGGAGGGGTGGATATAGGGAAAAGCATTGCGATGGAGGCGCACACAGCAATGAAAGGAATCATGGCTGTCATGCCGCCGAGGGCCATGAACTGGGTGTTGTTGGCTGCAGAAGGATCGGCCATGGCTGTACCTACCACTATAAGGATGGGGACCAGCAATGCAGCGGTTGCGGAGTTGCTGATGAAGTTGGAAAGGAAGTAGCAGATGAGGCCTGCTATTATCATGACCACCACGACGTTCATCGCGCTGAAAGGAATTGCATTGATAAGGGTGGCGGCAAGTCCGGTCTTGTTGAGTCCGGTACCCAGGGCAAAGCCTCCGGCAACGAGCCAGAGCACGCTCCAGTTGATCTCCTTGATGTCGTCCTTGCCGAATACTCCGGTGCATGTGTAAACAGCCAGAGGTATAAGAGCCACGATGTTGGAGTTGATGCCGGTAGCCTGTTCAGTAACCCAGAGCAAAATTGTAACGAAGAAAGTAATCCAGGCCACATAATCCTTCCATCCCCACTTGCGGGCCTTGGTTTCTATCTTAAGCTCGATCTTGTCGGATTTGAAAGGGAAGAAAAGCTGAAGGAGCACCCAGGCTATGAAGATCATTATCACAACGTAAGGAATCATCCTGGACATCCAGGTTGCGAAGCCTATCTGATATCCGGCGTTCTCCAGGGCACCGATTGCGATGGCATTGGGAGGAGTTCCGATGGGAGTGCCTATACCGCCCAGGTTGGCAGCTACCGGAATGGACAGGGCCAGGCCAACCTTACCGGTTTCATCCTCTGGGAGAGCCTTGAGCACGGGGGCCAGGAACGCCAGCATCATTGCTGCGGTGGCAGTATTGCTCATGAACATCGAGAAGATGGATATGATTATGAGGAAGCCGAGGAGAACCATCTTGGGCTTTTTGCCGAACAGGCCGAGGAGCCCCTTGGCTATGACGGCGTCCATACCATACTTGGAGGCGATGATAGCCAACACGAAGCCGCCCATGAACAGCATGACCACAGGGTCGGCAAACGAGGCCATAATGCTCTTGTAATCCACCAGAGTGCCGAATTCAGGCTTGCACAGGAATGCCAGGCCCTTGTTGGACACCGAAAGCAGCATCACCACTATGACCAGAAGTGAGGTGGTCCAGTTGGGAATAATCTCAAACATCCACATAAGCGCGGCGAACACGAAGATTGCTATCATCCGCTGCTGAACGGGAGTAAGGTCCGCGATACCGAAAGCCGAGGTAGGGAGGGCCCAAAGAAGAATGGTGACAATCAGCACTATGGGCAGAAGCACGCAATACTTCACGGAAAACTTACTGTTTGACATATTGAAATTCAATGTTTTATCTGTCGCTTGGGACAACATGGGCATGAGAGTGCTTCTCCAAATAATCCGGGCCTTTCGGCCCATGCTGTTCCGGGCGGCAAATTTAGGCAATATTTTGTATTTGAACAAATGATTCCTTTTTGTTATATTTGTAGTTATGAAAAGCACTGTTCGCAGCAACTGGCCCAAGTATCTCCTCCAGTGGGGAGTGCTGGCAGCCCTGATATTTTTCCTCAGCGGCCTGGCCGCAAAAGTCTTCCCTAAACTTGCCCCGTCCGACCCGGAGGCCTGGTGTCCAATGGGCGGCCTGGAAGCCCTTACCACTTATGCTACAAGGGGTTCGCTCCCCTGCTCCATGAGTTCGTCCCAGATTCTCATGGGCATTCTTCTGGCAGCGGCCGTTATATTGTTCGGCAAGTTGTTCTGTGCCTACCTATGCCCCATCGGCTCACTTGAAGACCTGCTCACCAAGCTACGCAAATCCATAGGCCTGGGCGGCGTGGAATTCAAAGAAGGGGGCGCGGCTGACAAAATCCTCCGCGCCGTCAAGTATGGTCTGCTGTTCTGGATATTCTACACCACAGCCACGGCAAGCGAGCTGCTCTGCCGCAAATTCGACCCGTATTACGCCGTAGCCACCGGCTTCAAAGGCGAAATCGTGTTGTGGATGAGCATTGTAGCCCTGGTCGTCGTGGTCCTGGGCGGTTTCTTCATAAAGCGTTTTTTCTGTCGCTACATCTGTCCACTGGGCGCTGCGGCCAACACGTTCCGCTTCTGGCTGCCGCTGTTGCTGCTTGCGCTGGTCTGGTGGGGTCTTTCCGCCCTCGGCTTACCCCTTCAGTGGTGGATGCTCCTCGCAGCTTTCTGCATCATAGGCTATCTGCTTGAAATCATGTACCGCAAGCCCAAGCTGCAGCTCCTTCACGTCATCTACGACGACGAGAACTGCACCATGCGCTGCTACAATTGCCAGAAGCACTGCCCTTACCACATCAACATTCCCGGCAGCGGCGGAATTGTCACAGACGTGGACTGCACCCTCTGCGGCGAGTGCATAGCATCCTGTCCCCGCAAGGCCCTGAGTTTCGGAGTGATAACCAAACCCATCAAGAACAAGGCCGGCCGCTTGCTGCCCGCCTTCATCGCTGTAGTCCTTACGGCTCTGGGTATTATTTTCGGAGGCCGTTTCGAGGTTCCCACCATCGATGAGAAATGGGGAATCGAAGAGGGCATGGAACTCCGCACCCTGCGCATAGAGAATCTGACCAGCGTACACTGCTACGGCAGCTCCATGGCCTTCAAGGGCAAGATGGAGAATGTCAAGGGTGTGCACGGAGTCAAGACATACGCTCAGTCGCATACTGTGGTGCTCACATACGATCCTTCAGTCACCAGCGAGGAGAAGCTTCTGGAAGATGTCTACGAACCTTCCCACTTCCGTGTCAACTCCCCGGAACCTTCTGATTACCAAGAGCTTCAGGTGCAGACTATACGCACCGAGCACATGCCCAACAAGACCGACTTGAATTACCTCGGCTTGCAGATGCGCCTGACAGGACGCAAGATATTCGGCATCGAATCTGAATATGACTGTCCTCTGATAGTCCGGGTGTATTCCGATCCCTCCGAGGATCTGGACGAGGACTGGTTCAAGGAGATAGTCGAAAAGAAAGTGCTCGCCATGCCCGTCCACGGCGGCGGAGTCAAGGAGACACCCGTTGATTTCACCTTCGTACGTCTCGAGAAGGGCAAGGGCAAGATAGGCATTGCAGAGTATCTGGAGCGCATGTTTGACCCGTTCGAGGCCGAGTACAACGGACGCTACCCTTCGGGCGACACCACCATAGTAAAGAAGCGTGCCGAGGTGTACGAGGGCCAGCCCCAGTTCATATACGAAATCCAGGACCGCAACTACGAAAAGCCCATCATCAAGCGGGCCCTGCCGTTCCTGAGCAATCATCTGTCCAAAGAAGAGGGAGTTATCGGGACGTATCTTAAGCTCAACAAGGCGCTTGAGCCGAGCATCCAGGTACGGTTCGCCGCCCCTATGACCGCCGACAGGGTATGGGAACTCATGACCATGGACTCCTGGACCATAACTTATTCCAAAGACGACGTGCGTGAAATGCCTGCCAAGATGACCTTCAGTAAACCTGGAGTCTGCTATGAATACCGTTAAATCTTCATCCTTCCTTGCAGCGGCGTTCGCAGCGTTGCTGCTGTCAGTCCCGGCAAAGGCCGACGAGGGCATGTGGATGGTAAATGCCATTTCGAAGGCTCTTGTCAACAAGATGCAGGACAAAGGCCTGCAGCTCAACGGTTACGACATCTACGATGCCGGAGCCGTAAGTCTCAAGGACGCAATCGTATCGCTTGATTTCGGCTGCACCGGATCGTTCATATCGGGCAGCGGCCTGCTCATCACCAACCACCACTGCGCGTACTCCGACCTTCATGCTCTCAGCACTCCAGAGCGCAATCTGCTGGAAGACGGCTTTGCCGCCAGGGGGCCGGCAGAGGAGATTTATATCCCCGGCAAGAGCGTCCAGCTGCTGGAGCGCATCATTGATGTCACCGACGAGGTAAACGAGCTCAGGGAAACAGAGAAGGCGGCCGGAAGGCCTTCGGCAACCAGACGCCTCGCCTACCTCGTTGAAAAGCGCTACAGCGACGTCACCGGCTTTGCGGCGGTACTCAGCCCTATGTGGGCGGGCGCCAAATACTACCTCTCGCTGTACCGCGTGTATACCGACGTGCGCCTTGTGGCTGCACCCCCGGTGAGCATTGCAGCATTCGGCGGGGACATCGACAATTGGGAGTGGCCCCAGCACAAGTGCGACTTTGCAATGTACAGGGTGTACGGAGCCCCCGACGGCAGCCCGGCACCTCACGGCCCCAAAAACGTCCCCCTGTCTCCTCGCAAATGGCTGCAGATCAGCACCGGCGGCTACAAGCCCGGGGATTTCACCATGGTACTTGGGTACCCCGGACGTACCGACCGTTACACAAGCGCCGCCAAAATGCAGTACATGCTCGAGACATCCCTTCCCATTACCAACAAGGTACGAGGTGACCAGATGGCGATTATCAAACGCTGGATGGATTCCGACCCCGAAATACGCCTCAAGTACTCCGACATGTACTTCATGCTCAGCAACGTCCAGGAAAACAACGAGGGCCTGTCACAGTGCTGCAAGCGCTTCAAAGTGCTCAAGGAGCTCCGGGCACGGGAGAGGAAAATGAAGGAACACAAAGCGCTGCTTGACGAGCTTGACACAAAGTACAAAGCAATAGCCCCGGCCGAGAAAGATCTGATCTACTACCGCGAAACGCTGATACGCGGCACACGCCTCGGCACCATGGCCCTGAGAGCCAAAAATTCGCGTCCCGACCGCCCAGCAAGGCTTGAACGCGATTACGCAGCTCTGGATCTTCGTGTCGAAAAAGACCTGCTCCGTTACGGAATCCGGACATTCTACCAGAACGTGGATCCTTCCATGTGGGGACAGTTCCAGACGCAGCTTTTCAATCATTTTACTAAAGACGGGAACACCGATTATGACGCCCTTCTGGAAAGTATCTGGACAGAAGAGCACATGACGGCATCCTCGCCTCTGTGCCGTTTCCTCACAGAAACCAGCATTGCCCAGTACAACCACAAGATCGACAGTCTGCAGGAGGGCCGCAACGTAGGTGCTGCAGGCTCCGAATTCACAAAGGCCCTTTACCGCTGGCGCGAAGACAAAGGCCTGCTGCAGTATCCCGACGCCAATTCCACCATGCGTCTTACCTACGGTACAGTAAGTACCCTGCGCAGGAACTGCCGCAAACTCCCCTGGCAGACCACCAGCAAAGAAATACTCGCCAAAGAAGACTCCACTTACGACTTCAGTCTCAAAGATGACTGGCGCACCCTGCTGCAGGCCTCCGGCTCCGTACCGGTTAACTTCATTACCGACAACGATATCACCGGAGGCAATTCAGGCTCACCTGTCCTAAATGCCCGCGGAGAGCTGATCGGTCTGGCCTTCGACGGCAACAAGGAGTCTCTTGCCGGCGATGTTTCATGGACCGAAGGCTACAACAAAAGTGTCTGCGCCGACATACGCTTCATCCTTTTTACCCTCAAGGACTATATGCATCTGGATTACCTGCTTAAAGAGATTAATCAATGAAAAGAGTATTCCTGCTGGCAGCATGCTTTCTGCTTGTGTGCGGCACGGCGTCGGGCTGGGGCCGCAAGGGCCACGCTACGATAGCCCGTATAGCGGAGCTGCATCTCACCAAAACCACACAGAAAAGAATTGCTGAAATCATGCACGGCGAGCCCATCAGCGGCTACGCTTCGTATGCTGATGACCACAAGAGCAAGCTTCTGGTGGATATGGGCTTTGACCCCACCAGCGGAGAGGCCCGGGTAAATACCCTGCCCCATACTTTCGAGTCGAATATGGATTTCGAACCTTTCAGGGGCATCAACGACAATGGCAGATACGTAAAGAACTGCATACATTTCATTGAAAAGTACGCCGGAGACCTCAAGCATTACAAAGAGCTGGACGATTCTACAGCTTTTACAGAGCTTGTTCTGCTCGTGCACTTTGTAGGCGACATGCACTGTCCCGAGCACATACGCTACAATCCCGACGACATGACCATCGGCTATTACAAGGTCAACTTCAGGGGCGAGGATATACGCTACCACACAATCTGGGACGATATGATCATCGAAATCAAGCATCCCTGGAGTTTCAGCGACCTGGCCCATATGTTCGACTCTGCATCCAAGGAAGAGATCGCACAGATCGTAAAAGGCGGACCATACGACTGGGGCCGCGACATAGCCCGCTGCTGCTGGGTTACACATCAGGTCAAACCTGGAGAAGTACTCACAATGGACTGGTACTACGCCCAGCTGCCCCTCATGCGCTCGCAGCTCCGCAAGGCCGGCTACAGGCTGGCCAAAGAACTCAACATGATTTTCGACCCCGCATACGCACGCAAGAACAAGAATAAATGAAACGCTTCTTCACTTTTACGGGCGCCTTGCTCCTGGCGGCAAGCACCCTGGCCTGGACTCCCGGCGACGGTCTGAAAACCCGCTGGGCTGCCGATGTCAACCCTGCAAATCCCCTTCCTGAATACCCCAGGCCCCAGATGGTTCGCGCCGACTGGATTAACCTCAACGGGCTGTGGGACTACGCCATAACTCCCTCTGACGGCAAATACGAAAAGGCAGAGGGGCAGATCCTGGTGCCCTTCTGCGCCGAATCCGCCCTGTCCGGAGTGCAAAGGCACGTAGGTTCCGCCAACGCCCTGTGGTATGAGCGCAGTTTCAAACTGCCTGCCTCCTGGAAAGGGCGCGACGTGCTGCTGCACTTCGGTGCCGTGGACTGGAAGACAGAAGTGTGGGTGAACGGGACCAAAGTAGGCGATCACACGGGCGGGTACGCTCCGTTCAGCTTCAACATCACTCCTGCGCTCAAGCGCTCCGGCAAACAGGTGATACGCGTCCGCGTGTGGGACGCCACCGACGAGGCCTTCCAGCCGCGCGGAAAGCAGATAGAGCACACTCACGGAATATGGTACACTCCTGTCACGGGTATCTGGCAGACGGTATGGCTGGAGCCCGTGAGCAAGGACGCACGAATCGTCTCGTACTATCCAGTATGGGACGCCGCGACCTCCACCCTCTCGATAGATGTCAAGAGCGAGGGAACTTGCGACCGGACTTTGGTGGAACTGCTCTGGAACGGCAATAAGATAGCGGAAGGATCGAGCATCAAGATCGACTCCCCGCGCCTCTGGAGCCCCGACAGCCCCAATATTTACGGACTTCGTATCTCGTTGCTGCGCGGCGGCAAGGTCCTGGACAAAGTGGAGGGATATACCTGCCTGCGCACGGTTTCGGTTCTTGCCGATCCCAAGCCCGACCGCAACACCAACTCTTACAAGCGCATAGGCCTCAATGGCCAGAGGACATTCTTCTTCGGCCCGCTTGACCAGGGCTGGTGGCCCGACGGCCTGTACACTGCACCCACCGACGAGGCCCTCAAGTTCGACATACTCAAGGTCAAGCAATGGGGCTGGAACATGATACGCAAGCACATCAAGGTCGAGCCTGCCCGCTGGTACTGGTGGTGCGACGTGCTTGGCGTGAGTGTATGGCAGGATATGCCATGTATCGCCGACCACAGTTCCAAGACCAACGTCTACCGCAAGCCCGAAATAGCGGCCATGCAAAGCAACGAGTGGCGCAACGATACCTTCATAGGCGGTACCGACTGCATAGTGCCCCAGGAATGGAAGGACAACTACTACAAGGAGTGGGGCGAGATCATCGACGCCCTCAAGGGCTTCCAGTGCATAACCATCTGGGTGCCGTTCAACGAGGCCTGGGGCCAGTTCGACACGCCCGAGGTGGTGGCTTTCACCCGCGCCAAAGACCCTACCCGCCTGGTCAACGAGGCTTCCGGCGGCAACTACGCTTTTGCCGGTGACATCATCGACACTCATCACTATGCCTGCCCCGCAATGAACAACTTCGAGGCCTCGTTCATCAACGTCCTGGGCGAATACGGCGGCCTGGGCTACCCTGTTGACGGGCATCTGTGGAAACAGGAAAACAACTGGGGTTACGGCAAGGTCTTCGAATCCTCAAAGCAGCTCCAGGCCATGTACGAGCGTTTTGCCGACATGCTTAAGGTGTTCATCAGCACCGGGTGCGCATCTGCCGTATACACGCAGATTACCGATGTCGAGATAGAGGTCAACGGCATCATGACCTATGACCGCGAGGTGGTAAAAATGGACGAAAAGAGGCTCCGGGAAACCAACCTGTCCGTAATCAGTTCGCTATGAGAAAGGTATTGATTCTTTGTTCCCTGGCTTTTACCGCCTTATGCTGCGCCCCTCAGCAGCGTCCGGAGCCCGAGCTTCTTATGTCCCTGTCGGATTATCCCGAGCTTGAGCACATCGACAACATGCAGGGTGGTGCCGTTTATGGCGACCTGCTTTTCAGCATGCAGGACAAGGGCTGGTGCAATGTGTTCGACCTGCGCTCGCGCAAGCCCGTGGCGCAGTTTCCTCTGGCCTCTGCCGGCAAGAACAACCATGCCAACATCGCTTTCTTCGGCCCCTGGAAGTACGATACACAGGATCATTTCCCCCTGCTTTACGTGTCGCAGTGCAAGTCAAAGCCGGTTACCGAGATAGGGCTGGCCCAGACCGACTCTCTTTCAAGGCTTCTGTTCGTAGAGCGCATACTCACCGACGAGACCGGCGCTCCCTTCGGCTCCGAGCTGGTACAGCTTGTCTCCTACGAGCCCAAGGAGTGGAACTCCCGCCTATGGGTGGCCGACAGCAAGCATCCGGAACTCATCTGGTGCTATGGTAATACCACGGGCAATGAAAAGCCGGACAACCGCATAGCGCTCAAGTCCTTCGAGTTCCCGGAGTTCAGCTCGGAACACTTCCTGGTGACCCTTACCGACGAGGATGTCAAGGAAGATCTGTATTTTGACCTACTGCTGCCAAAAGATGTCCGCGGGCCGCAAAATGCCATCCTCCAGGGCGCATTCATCCAGGACGGCGTGCTGTTTCTCCCTTGCGGTGTAGGCACAGAGGAGCATCCCAACGAGCTCTTCTATGCAAGCTTGACCAGCGGCAAATGGGGTTATTTCGATTATACCGACGTCATGCCATGCGAGCCCGAAGACTTCGACATCTGGGGGGATAAACTAATTTGCCCGTCCAATGCAGATGGAACGGGCAAAGTATATGCATTCCCCTACAGGGAACTGCTCAGGGCTATGAAGCGCAAATAATCAGTTGACGGGTGTTCCGTCCTGGGCCTCGGCCTCGGTGGCCGCTGCAGCTGCTGCAGCAGCGTCTTCGGCAGCCTGTTTTTGGATTTTCTGACTCTCTTTGAGGTCTTTCTTGCTTTGCTGCATATCCTTTTTTGCGGCGCGGGTTTCCTTGCGCAGGGAGTTAATGTTCTTGCGCGAATTGGAGATGCTGCGGTTGCGGTCTTTTATCTGATTATTGATACGCTTTACATCAGCCTGGGCCTGTTTGACCTCGTTTTGCATGCGCTTGGTTTCCTGGTTGGCAATCTTGAGTTCGGCCTGGGAAGCGCCTGCCTTCTTGCGGTTCTTGACGGAGTCTTTGTGAAGTTTGAGGCCTTCCTTCTTTAGCTTCAGGCTCTCTTTGGCAGCCTTCAGCTCAGGCTTCAGGCGGTTAATCTCGCGCTGGTCGCGTGTGATAGAGTCCTCGAGCAGGTCTATCCTGCGGTTGTTGGTGCGGGACTGGTCTTTGTACCTTTGGGCGGCCTGGTCTGCCGCTGCCTGGTTTTGTTGCACAATCTCATCGATATTGCCCGTGTTCTGGGCCAGGGTAACGGCGCCCGCCAGCGCAAGCGCGGCCAAAACTAAAACTGCTTTTTTCATAACAATTGCGAATATACAAATTTTTATTTACAAGCCAAGTTGGGAAAGAAAATGCCGGAAAAGCTCGGGGCGGCAGGCCAAAGGGAACAACAAACCATAAACTGCACCCCAGAAGTGAGCTGTATGGCCTATGTTATCCATATTGCGCTTGGACATATACCAGCAGTAAAGTAAATACAACGGAGCAAAGATATAGCCCGGCACCGGGATGGGAATCAGATATATGTATATTCCCATCTTGGGCTCGAACAGAATCGAAGCGAACAGTACCGCCGACACTGCTCCCGAAGCTCCTACAGCGCTGTAGTTCCAATCGTTACGGTACTTGATAAGATCTCCGGCAGACGACACTGCGATAGCACTTACGTACAGAACCACATAAAGAATGATGCCCAGGGTGTCGCCGAAGGCCAAGGAAAAATACTGCTCCACAACCCTTCCGAAGAAGAACAACGTAAGCATATTGAAAAACAGATGCCCCCAGCCGCCGTGGACCAGACCGTAGCTCAGCATCCTGTACCACTCTTTACGATGCCACACGGAATAGGCATGAAAAAGAAGCTTGTTGACGTCGATTTTCCTGGTGAAACATAGTATGCTCACCAAGGAGGTGATGGCTATTATAATTATTGTTATCATTACCTGACCTGAAAGCTATAACAGTAGCGGAAAACCACCACAGAGCGTCCCACGGACCATTTACAAAGGTAAAAATAATTTTTGTCTCCGGCTCCGGCAGAGAGACTTTCTTCAGGATTATTTGTATATTTGTAGATATGCTGAAAATTGGAGACAAAATGCCGTCCTTCGAGGTCCTTGACCAGGACGGGAATCCGGTCAAGTCAGAGGACTTCATCGGCAAAGGGAAGAAAACCATTATCTACTTCTACCCCAAGGACAATACCTCGGGCTGCACCGCCGAGGCCTGCTCGTTCCGCGACAACTATGCAGAACTGGCAGCCGCCGGATACAACGTGGTGGGTGTGAGCAAGGACAGTTCCAAGTCTCACACGGGATTCAGGGCCAAGTATGGGCTGCCTTTCCGTCTTCTGGCCGACACCACTACCCAGATGCTCCAGGATTTCGGAGCCTGGGGAGAAAAGAAGATGTACGGCAAAACCACCATGGGCACCCTGCGCCGAACATTTATTTTTGATGAAAACGGCATCCTGGAACGCCTCATCGAGAAGGTTGACACCAAGAATGCCGCAGGTCAGATACTGCAAGATTCAGAGAAAGCTAATGCTTAGTAGTCTGGATGAGCAGTATGCAACAATCTGTTTTAATTACATTTAGAGACAACAACACATTTAGATTATGAAAAGATTACTTTGTCTGGCGACCATAGCCTGCATTACCATCTTCGCTTCATGCGAAAAAGAAAACTTCGATTCTCCTACCGATATTACCGACAATACCGAGGCCAAAGACTTAAGCGGCAACCTGTATGGGATATGGGCACTGACCACTAAATCAGAAACTTATACAAACTCCGCCGGCAAGCAGGTTACGAATAATGATGATTATACATCGTCTCACTTCTCACTGGCCATAAGTGAGTTCCCTTTTCCCCACGCCATAGTAAAAAAGGGAAGCCTCTCGGCTTTTGACCTGGACGATGTAGACGTTGACTCAACGCTCATCACATACGACAAAGACAAACATCAAGTCAGTTTCAGCAAGACTCTTTGGCTGTCGGACAACATGCTTACCCGCAACATGTATCTCAAGGGCACGTTTCAAATCACTGAATTAAGCGACACCAAGCTTGTCATCCAGCAGAAAGAGGTACTTGGTAGCAAGATCATCGCCTACTCTTATACGAGGCAAAAGTAAAGAAAATCGAGAGCAAAAAAAGAACAAGCACCTACGTTTCCGTAAGTGCTTGTTTTTCACTTAGTCTGGATGACTGGACTTGAACCAGCGACCTCCTGGTCCCTAACCAGGTGCGCTACCAACTGCGCCACATCCAGAAGTGGACCGCAAATGTAG
>CACXCS010000079.1 GCA_902766255.1 uncultured Bacteroidia bacterium | reverse complement strand
TATGCCGGGGACCATTGAGTTAACTCTGCAAGTTAGTCATTATTCCCGAATTCCGCAACCTTGACGGCTCCAAGGGTGCCGGCGGTTAGACCCTTGGGGCCGGAATCGGCCTGTACATCGAATGCAAGTCCGTTCTCGAACGCACGGGCGTTATGAAAACCCCAAGAGAAGACCACCATCAATTGGCTTTTAAGAATATGCATGATGTATTGTGCCATTTCCATATCTGTGCGCGTTTTAGTTGTTCCTTTCAATTGCCTGACGCTCGAAGATGTCCATATACTTCTCGGGAAGGGATTCACAGACCTCGATGTTCCCCTTTGCAAGTTCGGCATCTAACCATGCCTTTCTCATTTCCCCAAAGTCCTTTGGCTGCATTCTGTTGATATTGCCGTACCAATCGAAGAAGACATAACTATTGGAGCGGATATCGACAAGCCAATAGAAGTCCATCTTCCCGTCTTCCCGCTTGTATACGATTGTGTTTCCTCTTTGTTTCATTGCTTTGTGAGTTTAGTTAGAAGGGGGAGGAAGGCCCTCCCCCGAGGGGGAAAGCGGCGAAGCCGCAGGGGGGTCTACGAAGGTAGCAGAAGACGCAGCTTGCTGCGTTGCGGGTCCGAGCCCCGTTTTCCGCTCAAAGTGCTTGTAAACCAAACATATAAGCCTTCCAAAACAAAAGTTTTGGAGGCTTTTTTGTTGTGAAAAACCCGCTCCCACGCCCTTGGAAGCAAGATTTCGCTCTACCAACTGAGAAAAGCACACGAGTAAGCAAAGATAAGCCAGAAGCAGGCAAAACAGTCAGAAACACCGCTTATTTGTGACTGAACCTTCCTCAAACAGCCACCCGTCACAAACCAGTCGTCACAAATCGTGCGTAATTGTTTAACTTTTAATAAATTATGCCGTTATTCAGCGATTCCCCAACACCTTCTCCATCAGTTTCTATTGCCAACCTCGTTTCTAGCGAGGAACGACCCGTCAGGCCTTCTCCGTTAGATTCCGGCGCCAAGGGTACAATCTCCGGCACCCTTAACTCCATTTACGGCAGTTTTTGGCGTCAAGGGTACGTCCGCCGGCACCCTTAACGTAGGTTGCGGTCAGGGAGTCCGGGGCTTCCGGGGGCTTCCGCGGGAGTTCTGTTTCTCCACCCTCGGGCCTTGCGGCCCTCGCCCTCCCGCTGCGCTGCGCTTGCAGGCCCCTCCCTCTACATGCGAGGGTGCATATGGTTCCGAAACAGAACTCCCGTCCCCAGCCCCAACACTCCTCACCGTATGTCAACACTACAGTAGCACCCTAGGCAACCAGCGGAAGGTCGGCTGCCACAGAACGGGGCGAAAGCGTGGCAGAGGAAGGCGGGAGGAAGGCCGGCTGCCACAGAACGGGACGAAAGCGTGGCAGAAGTGGGCGGGAGGAAGGCCGGTTGCCACAGAACGGGACGAAAGCGTGGCAGAGGAGGGCGGGAGGAAGGTCGGTTGCCACGGAAAGGTGCGAAAGCGTGGCATAAGTGGGCGGGAGGAAGGCCGGTTGCCACGAAAAAGGGCAAAAGCGTGGTAAAGGATTGCGGAAGGAAGGCAGCAGGGAAAGGACTGCCGTCGCACTTTCGATTTTAATCGGATTTGCCTGGAGTGTACTATTTTTTGGAAAATACTTATATTTGCGAGTTAAAGTGTAATTACCAAAAACCGCAAATGGAAAAATTATTGAACAAGACCTGCGCCAAATACACTTTGGCGGACGAGGTGAAAGCCAAGGGCGTTTATCCCTATTATCGTCCCATCTCTTCAGGTCAAGACCCTGTGGTCCAAATGGCAGACGGCTCCAAAGTGCTGATGTTCGGCTCTAATTCTTACCTTGGTCTGTCGGACGATCCGCGCCTTAAAGAGGCCGCCATCGCAGCAATAAAGAAATATGGTACAAGTTGTTCGGGAAGCCGCTTCCTTAACGGCACCCTTGATATACACGAAGAACTCGAGGCCAAGCTTGCCAAGTTCGTAGGCAAGGACGAGGCCGTAACCTACAGCACCGGTTTCCAGGTCAACCTGGGAGTTGTCGGGTGTCTGGGATTCAGGGGTGGTTTTATCTTCCTCGACGCTCTTGACCATGCCTGCATCATCGACGGCAGCCGCTTGAGTTTCAGCGAGGTACGCAAGTTCCGCCACAACGATATGTCCGACCTGGAGAAGAAGCTCTGGCTTACCCCAAGGAACGCCAACAAGCTCATCGTGGTTGACGGCGTGTACTCCATGGAGGGCGACCTCGCCCCCGTGCCCCAGCTCGTGGAACTGTGCGAGAAATACAATGCTTCCTTGATGATCGATGACGCCCACGGACTCGGCGTGGTGGGCCAGAACGGCTCCGGTACCGCCAGCCATTTCGGCCTCACCAGCAAGGTGGACCTTATCATGGGCACCTTCTCCAAGAGTTTCGGCTCCCTGGGCGGCTTCATCGCCGGCGACCATGAGGTTATCAACTACCTCAAACACAACTCCCGCACTCTCATCTTCAGCGCTTCCATGACCCCCGCAGCGGTGGCTGCCGCCAGCAAGGCTCTGGACATCATGATTGAAGAGCCCGAACGCCGCGAGCATCTCTGGAAGGTCACCCGTCACGCCCAGGAGGCTTTCAAGGCTGCAGGCTTCGATACCGGACACACCCAGTCCCCTATCATCCCCTTGTTCGTGAGGGACACCATCAAGGCTATGACCGTGGTCAAAATGGCCTACGAGGCTGGAGTGTTCATCACACCCGTCATCGCCCCCGCGGTGCCTGAGAAAGACGTCCTTATCCGCTTCGCACTCATGGCCACCCACAGCATCGAGCAGGTCGATGAAGCAGTAGAGAAACTCACCAAGATCTTCAAACAACTGGAAATCATATGATTATCCTGATAACCGGCGTCACCTCTGGCTTCGGAAAGGCCATGGCCCAGAAGCTCAGCGCCGACGGCCATACCGTTTACGGCACTCACCGCCGGGAAGTTGAACCCATCAACAACGTCCATTACATCAAAGCGGACGTGCAGAACGAAGAAGACTGCAAGTATGCTGTTGAGAAGGTACTCACGGAGCAGGGCCGCATTGACGTATTCATCAGCAACGCCGGCATGGGCATAGGCGGTCCGCTGGAGTTCTGCACCCTTGAGCAGGCCCAAAAACAGATGGACACAAACTGGATGGGCATGGTGCGGTGCCTTCACTGGGTTCTTCCCGCCATGCGCGCCCAGGGGCAGGGTAAAATCATATGTTTCAGCTCGATAGGAGGCCTCATGGGACTCCCCTTCCAGGGCCTGTACTCCGCCAGCAAGTTCGCTATCGAAGGCTACTGCGAGGCCCTTCGCCTGGAGGTCAAGAAACACGGAATCAAAGTAGTGGTCATCGAGCCCGGTGACTTTGCCACCTCCTTCACGGCCAGCCGCAACAGCGTCGCCGGCCCCGAGGTGCACCAGGCCTACCCCTCCTACAAGCGCTCCCTCGAAAGTATCGAAAAGGACGAGACCGGCGGTCTGAAGCCTGAATTCCTCGCCGCAAAGATCAGCAAGATTGTCAACAAGCGCAATCCCCGCTACCACTATATTATTTCTACGCTGGAACAACGGCTGTCGGTGTTTCTCAAAGCAATCCTGCCGCCCAGCTGGTTCGCAGCCATACTCGGAAGTTATTACCATCTATAGTGAAAACCACATTTTCAATACACTACAACACCAGTTGGGGCGAGAGCCTCTGCCTGGTACTCAACGACAAGAAATACCCTATGCAATGGAGCGGCGACGGTCTTTGGACCGTGAGCGCCAACGCTCCAGCCGCAGCCCTCAAGGACTACTGGTACGTAGTCATCCGCGACTCCATCATCATCCGCAGCGAATGGGAGCACCACAGTGCCAAGCCGGCCGCAGAAATCATGGACAGCTGGAACGCCTGCCCCATTCAGGGATGCCCCTTCGTTCGCAAGCACACGGCAGGAATTTTCGACCGTCCGGGGTTCCGGGGAGCCGGTACCGCCATCCCGGTGTTCAGCCTCCGCAGCGAAGAAGACTTTGGCATAGGTGACTTCAGGGACCTCCGCCCGCTGGTTGATTGGGCAGCCGCTACCGGCCAGTGTCTCATACAATTACTGCCCGTCGGGGATACCACCCGCAAGGGGGAATGGAAAGATTCCTACCCCTACAGCCCTATCTCCTCCTTTGCACTGCATCCGCTGTACCTGCGCCTGCAGGAGATAGGTGTGCCCCAGGACGCCTCTTTCCGCAAAGCGCAGAAGGAACTCAACGCCCTGCCCGAGCTGGACTACCCCCGTGTTTTCAAAGAAAAGATGTCCCGCGTACGCAAGGCATGGAAAGACCACGGCGCCGCCGACATCCAGAAGGCCTCTTTCAAACGATTTGTCAAGGCCAATGCCTACTGGCTCGACGAATACGCCGAGTTCTGCGCCCAGCGCGACTCCAACGAGCCTGACTACTGGCGCTGGATCCAGTGGCATCTCGACATGCAGTTTGCAGACGAGGTCAAATATGCGCGCTCAAAAGGTGTGTATTTCAAGGGCGACCTACCTATCGGGGTCAGTTCCGACAGCGCCGACGCCTTCTATCATCCCGGGCTGTTCAACCTCGACTCAAGCGCCGGCGCCCCACCGGATTTCTTCAGCGCCGAGGGCCAGAACTGGGGCTTCCCCACATACAACTGGGAGGAGATGGCCAAAGACAGCTACGCCTGGTGGAAGAGCCGCCTGCGCAAGATGAGCGAGTACTTCGACGCCTTCCGCATCGACCATATCCTTGGATTCTTCCGCATCTGGGAAATCCCCCTGGAGTACAGCAGCGGCTCGATGGGGCACTTCAACCCCGCCATCCCTTACCGCCGCGAGGAAATCGAGGCCATGGGACTGCCTCTCGAGGGCCTGTTCCTGCCCGACCCGCGCAACGAGGGCTGCGTGCAGCCGCGCATCCTTCCGGAGTCGCAGAACCTGCCCCAGTGGCAGCAGGAAGCATTCGGCGCCCTGTACAACGATTTCTTCTTCCATCGCAACGACTCACTGTGGCGCCGCAACGCCGAACGCAAGCTTCCCGAACTGCTTGATGCCACCGGCATGCTGGCCTGCGGCGAGGACCTCGGCATGGTTCCTGACTGCGTGCCCGGCGTGATGGAGCACGAAAGTATACTTTCGCTGGAAATGTCCAGCATGGACAAGGGACGCCCCTGGCCAACTTTGGCAGTGTGCGCCACATCATCGCACGACATGGCCACCCTGCGCATGCAGTACCAGGAAGAGAACGGCTGCGACATGGAGCCCTGGCTGGTACGCCGCAAGCTGTGGGACCACCTCAGCTCCGCCCCGATGCTGGCTATCTTCCCCCTGCAGGACTGGCTGGCGCTGGATGCAAGTCTGAGGCGCTCCGACTTTATGAACGAGCGGGTCAACCAGCCCGCCGACCCCAACCATCACTGGCGCTGGCGCATGCACATCAATGTGGAGCAGCTGCCCGCCGCCACCGGCCTCAACACCGAGATTTCCGGAATGTTAATGGATTCAAACAGATACAATAAATGACACAGGACGAACTTTTCAAAGTGCTGGTAGCACACTGCAAGGAATACGGCTTCATTTTCCCGTCCAGCGAGATCTATGACGGACTTGCCGCCGTGTACGACTACGGCCAGATGGGCGTCGAGCTCAAGAACAATATAAAGCAATACTGGTGGAACGCGATGACCCGCCTCAACGAAAATATCGTGGGCATCGACTCCTGCATCTTCATGCATCCCCGCATTTGGGAGGCCTCCGGCCACGTGGGAGCGTTCAACGACCCTCTCATCGACAACAAGGATTCCAAGAAGCGCTACCGTGCCGACGTTCTCATCGAGGACTACCTGTCCAAGATCGAGGAGAAGATGAACAAGGAGGTGGAGAAAGGCCGCAAGCGCTTCGGCGATGCCTTCAACGAAGAGCAGTTCCGCGCCACCAACCCCAACGTCCTTCGCGAGAAGGCCCGTTACGACGAGGTCCATGCCCGCTACGTCAAGGCCGAGAATGAAAACAACCTTGCCGAATATAAGCAGATTATAGTTGACTGCGGCATTGTGTGCCCTATCAGCGGCACCTGCAACTGGACCGACGTAAGGCAGTTCAACCTTATGTTCAGCACCTCCATGGGCAGCACCTCCGAGGGCGCCAACACCATCTACCTGCGTCCCGAAACCGCACAGGGCATCTTCGTCAACTACCTCAACGTCCAGAAGACCGGGCGGATGAAGATTCCCTTCGGCATAGCCCAGATCGGCAAGGCCTTCCGTAACGAGATTGTCGCCCGCCAGTTTATCTTCCGCATGCGCGAGTTCGAGCAGATGGAGATGCAGTTCTTCATCAAGCCCGGCACCGAACTGGAGTGGTTCGCCAAATGGAAGGAGCAGCGCATGAAATGGCACGTGAACATTGGCATGGGTGCCGAGAACTACCGCTTCCATGACCACGAGAAACTCGCCCACTACGCCAACGCCGCCACCGACATAGAATTCAACTTCCCCTTCGGATTCAAGGAGCTGGAAGGCATTCACAGCCGCACCAACTGGGACCTTGGCAACCACCAGAAGTTCTCGGGCCGCAAGATCGAGTACTTCGATCCCGAAGAGGGCGCCGCATACACGCCGTACGTGGTCGAGACCTCGATCGGCGTCGACCGCATGGTGCTCGCCGTACTGAGCCACTCGCTCAAGGAAGAGAAACTCGACAACGGCGAAACCCGCGTGGTGCTCAGCATCCCCGCTCCCCTCGCTCCCGTCAAGGCCGCGGTACTCCCGCTGGTTAAGAAGGACGGCCTGCCCGAGCTGGCCCAGAAGGTCATGGATGAACTCAAGTACGACTTCAACTGCCAATACGAAGAGAAAGACTCCATCGGCAAGCGCTACCGCAGGCAGGATGCCATCGGAACCCCGTTCTGCATCACGGTTGACCACCAGAGCCTTGAAGACGGCTGCGTGACCGTACGCGAGCGTGACACCATGGCCCAGGAGCGCGTCAGGATCGAAGACCTCCGCGCCCTCATCGACAAGAGAGTCAACCTCAACAACCTGCTGAGGAACCTGTAGGGCCGTCTGCTGACGCCCGGAAGAGCATCGGCGCACTTTAAAAAGATGATAGCATCAATACTCGTAAGTAATTCTAAATGAAAGATTTATCGAACCAGCGCCTTGCGAGCCTCGATGCATTGAGAGGCTTTGACATGCTTTTCATCATCGGCCTTGCCTCGTTTATCGCGGCAGTGTGCCGGCTTTTCCCCGGCGGGGAGGACAGCTGGCTGCTGCATCAGATGCAGCATGTCAGCTGGGACGGCCTCAGGCATCATGACACGATTTTTCCATTGTTCCTTTTCATCGCCGGAATTTCATTTCCTTTCTCTTTTGCAAAGCAGCAGGAAAAAGGCGTTCCCCGGTGGAAAACATATCTTAAGATCTTTCGCCGGGCCTTCATTCTGGTGCTTTTTGGCCTGATCTGCAATGGTTTGCTTAAGTTTCAGTTCGGCAGCCTGCGCTTCGGCAGCGTGCTTGGCCGCATAGGTCTGGCGTGGATGTTCGCAGCCCTGCTGTTCATCAATTTCAAGCCTTCGGTACGCGCGGTGATTGCCGTGGTACTGCTCGTGGGATACTGGCTCCTTCTGCGTTTCGTGCCTGCGCCTGACGCTCCCGCCGGCGCCGGTCCTTTCTCGTTCGAGGGCAATCTGGTAGGCTATGTAGACCGCTGCCTTTTCCCGGGACATCTGTACAAGGGCGACGGCGGAGTGTTCGATCCCGAGGGCACGCTCAGTACGGTTCCGGCCATAGTAACGGCAATGCTTGGCATGTTTACCGGCGAGTGGGTACGCAAGAAGAACTTAAGTGGCGGCAGCAAGACACTCTGGATGGTTGCGGCGGCGGCCGTGCTGCTCATACTTGGACTAGTGTGGTCGCGCTGGTTCCCCCTCAACAAAAAGCTCTGGAGCAGCAGCTTCGTGCTGGTTGTGGGAGCTTATTCCCTGGCCATGTTCGCCCTGTTTTACTGGATAATCGACGTCAAGGGCTGGAAAAAGTGGGCTTTCCCGCTTATAGTTGTGGGCATGAATTCGATTGCCATCTTCATGATTCCCCGTATCATCGACTTCAAGCATGCTACCGATTTCTTCCTGGAGGGCCTGTGCAGTATCATGCCTCCGCTGTGGGGAAAAGCGCTCTGGCATCTGGGCTTTCTGGTACTCGGCTGGCTGTTCCTTTACTTCCTGTACAAGAAAAAGATATTCCTGAAAGTGTAAAACGCTACTTATTTTTCTTTTTTACAATAAAAATACTACCTTTGCAAACTATTTTTGGATATTAATTATTATTAACCATAGTTATGCAAAGCAAAGGAGCAATCAGACTCGTAGCTATCCTGCTCGCACTTGCCTGCCTCTGGCAGCTCTCCTTCACCGCTGTTACCAGCATCCAGGAGAAAAAAGCAGCCAAAGCTGCAGCCGCCAAGGTTGAAGCTTTCAGCCAGGGCGCCGAATTCAGCAAAGTAGCAGCAGAAGATCAAGCTTACTTCCTGGATTCACTCAGGAAAAACGAAGAAAAAAGGTATACCGACTCCATTTCTTCCCAGAAAGTTTATTTAGGCAGCACATTCAAAGAAGTTAAGGCCAAGGAGATAAACCTCGGTCTGGACCTCAAGGGCGGTATGAACGTCATGCTGCAGGTCCAGCTGGAGGATCTCGTCCGCGCCCTCTCCGGCAATAACCAGAGTCCTGAATTCCAGCAGGCTATCAACCTCGCCAAGCAGCGTGAGGTGAATTCCCAGCAGGATTTCATCACCCTCTTCGCCGATGCATGGAAAGAGGTCACCGGCGGCACCCGCCTCTCGCAGGTGTTCGGCACCTTCGAAATGCGCGACCGCATCAAGCCCGAATCCACCGACGAGCAGGTTGTCGCCGTCATCAAGGAGGAGGCCGAGAGCGCAATCGCCAACTCCTTCAACGTGCTCCGCAACCGTATCGACCGCTTCGGCGTTACCCAGCCCAGCATCCAGAAGCTTGGCAACACCGGTCGTATCCTTGTGGAACTCCCGGGCGTAAAAGAGCCTGAGCGTGTGCGTAAGCTCCTCCAGGGCACCGCATCCCTCGAGTTCTGGACAACATTCGACGCTGCCGAAATCACCCCCTACCTCCAGGAGGCCAACGCCCTGCTGGCACAGTACGCCGCAGCCGACGCTGAAACCGCCGAGCCCGTAGCCGAGCCAGCCGAAGGTAATGACCTGGTAGCCGAGGAAATCCAGGCCCAGAATGCACAGGACGAAGGTCTTGACGCCTTCAAGAAGGCCAATCCCCTCTTCGCAGTGCTGCAGCCCAGCAACTACCGTGGCAACGCATGTATCGGTTATGCCGCAGCTGCCGACACCGCAGCCGTCAACAAATACCTCCGTATCCCTGAGGTAGCCAACATCTTCCCCGCAGAGTTCCGCCCCATGTGGAGCGTCAAGCCCTCGGAGATGATGAGCGCCGACAACATCTTCGAGCTCATCGCCATCAAGGCTTCCAGCCGCGACGGCAAGGCTCCCCTTGACGGCGGTGTAGTTACCGACGCCCGCGTCACCACCAACGACCGCCGCGGAGGCAGCCCCACCGTGTCCATGACCATGAACGCCGAGGGTGCCAACATCTGGGCCCGCCTGACCAAGGACAACATCGGCAAGCAGATTGCCATCGTGCTTGACGGTACTGTATATTCCTATCCTACCGTCAACAGCGAGATCTCCGGAGGTTCCTCCGAAATCAGCGGCAACTTCACCATGGAAGAGGCAACCGACCTTACCAACGTTCTCAAGTCCGGTAAGCTCCCCGCCCCTGCATCCATTGTACAGGAGCAGGTGGTAGGACCTTCATTGGGTGCCGAGTCCATCAGGGCTGGTCTCATCTCCTTCCTCATCGCCTTCCTGCTGGTTCTTATTTACATGATCCTGTTCTACAAGGGCGCAGGTCTGGTGGCTGACGCTGCACTGCTGGTCAACGTGCTGCTGCTCTTCGGAACCCTGGCATCATTCGGAGCCGTCCTTACCCTGCCCGGTATCGCAGGTCTCGTGCTGACCCTGGGTATGGCCGTGGACGCCAACGTTATTATATATGAGCGTATCAAGGAAGAGCTCAAGGCCGGCAAGGGCCTCGGCAAAGCCGTACATGACGGTTACGCCAACGCTTACTCAGCCATCATCGACGGCCAGGTAACCACCCTGCTCACCGGTCTGGTGCTGTTCTTCTTCGGTTCCGGCCCCATCAAGGGCTTCGCCACCACCCTCATCATCGGTATCGTTACCTCCGTGCTCACCAGCATCTTCATCACCCGTCTTATCATCGACGACCGCGTGAGCAAGGGCAAGAACGTAACCTTCGAGTGGGAGTGGTCAAAGAACTTCCTCAAGGGTACCAACTTCGACTTCATCAAGGGTCGCAAATGGTCTTACATCGTATCCGGCGCACTGATTCTCATCTCCCTGGGCAGCATTTTCTTCAAGGGCTTCACCTATGGTGTTGACTTCACCGGCGGCCGTACATACGTAGTACGCTTCGACCAGCCCGTCACCGCCGAGCAGATCCGCTCCGCAGTAGGCGACACCTTTAATGCAGCCGATCCCGAATCCTCCGTGGAGGTCAAGCAGTTCGGTGGCGATTCCCAGATGAAGATAACTACATCCTACAAGGTAAAGGACGAGTCTTCCGCAGTTGATACCGAGATTGAAGGCATGCTGTACGAGTCCCTCAAGGGCTTCTACAAGGAAGATCCTACCATGGCCGGTTTCATCTCCACCCTGGACAACCCCAACGGTATCATTTCTTCCGACAAGGTCGGTGCTTCCATAGCCAGCGACATCAAGCGTTCCGCCATCATCAGCGTTCTGCTTGCCCTGCTCATCATCTTCGCCTACATTGCATGGAGGTTCAAAGGATGGAGCTGGGGTCTCGGCGGCGTGGTTTCACTTGCCCACACTGCAATCATCCTGATCGGCTTCTTCTCGCTGTTCAGCGGTATCCTGCCCTTCAACCTGGATGTGGACCAGACGTTCATTGCGGCTATCCTGACCATTATCGGTTACGCCATCAACGATAACGTGGTTATCTTCGACCGTATCCGTGAGAATCTCGGCCTGCACCCGAACGACAACTTCAAGGACATGGTCAACAAGTCGCTCAACCAGACGCTTACCCGTACGGTCAACACTTCCGTGTCCACCCTCCTTCCTATGCTTGCAATCGCAATCTTCGGCGGTGAGAGTATCAGGGGCCTGTCGGTGGCTCTGTGCCTCGGTGTCCTGGTGGGAACCTATGCTTCCATCATGATCGGTACTCCTATCATGTACGACAGCACCCGCAAGGCCCAGGCCCGCAAAGCTGCAAAGAAATAGTTTATACATGATTTCTTAAAAACCGGGGGTCCTGCTGGATTCCCGGTTTTTTTATTATATTTGCGATATGCCGGATTTTGGTCAGATGGGCCGTCGCGAGGCCATAAAGCAATTGTTCGAGGGAACACCCTTCGAGCCGTTTCAAAGCCCTTGTCTTGAAGCCGGCGGCGGAAGCGCCGTGAGCGAGTCCCGCCTGTTGCTGGAAGGCATCGATTTCGACCTGGTTTACTTTCCCCTCAAGCATCTGGGTTACAAGAGTGTAGCCGCAGTTACCGGGGCCCTGTATTCGCACTTGGCCGGTGCAGGAGCGCTGAACGTAGTGCTGGGAGTCTCCGCCAAATTAAACTTCGACCATATCAAAGAGTTTTGGAGCGGTGTTGTAGCCGCAGCCGTGGAGTTTGGCTACAAAACCGTTGGCCTGGATTTGCAACCTTCGCGTAACGGTCTGGCCGTCAGTGTAAACGCTCTTGGTATCGTGCCTGTATCCAACGCCTTCGCCGCTCCTGCTTCAAAAGACCTGCTGTGCGTCAGCGGTGCGCTCGGGGCTGCATACCTGGGGCTGCAGGTACTGGAAAAAGGGCGCAGCAAATTCGAGGCCGGGCAGGACAACCGCGAGGATCTTGAACGCTACCGCATGCTGGTCGGCGCCTACCTCAAACCCGAGATTCCCGCCGGACTGCCAGGGGCGCTTGCTGCCGCCGGCGTTGTTCCCTCGGCAGCCCTGCTGATAGACCGTGGCCTGGCGGACGCCCTCCAGCGGCTCTGCGCCTCAACAGGCCTCGGAGCAAAGGTCTATGCCGACCGTATCCCGTTTGAGGGCGGCAGCTTCGAGCTGGGCAAGTCCCTGAACATCGACCCTGTAGGCGCCGCGATGAACGGAGGAGAGGATTTCCAGCTGTTGCTGGCCGTTCCTCTTGACAAGTACGAAACATTACGCCATGATTTCCAGGCATTTGACATCATCGGCCACCTTGCACAGAGCGACGTTGGGGCCGTTCTTGTGTCTCCCGACGGCCTGGAGCACCCGATAGACAACCTTTAAATATTTATAGAAATGAAAAAAATCATCGTTATTCTCAGCGCTCTGACCCTTTGCGCCACTGCAGCCAACGCACAGGATTGGCTCAAGGACTTCCTTAAAGTAGCTACCGAAAAGGTTGGTGATGTCATCACCGGCACCTCTTCCGCCTCCAACTTCGACATCAAGGGCACATGGAACTATCAGGGTGTCGCCCTCGGCGCCAGCTCCGACAACGTTCTTACCAGCATTGCAGCCTCCGCCGGCACCGGAACCATCGAGAAGAAGTGCGACGAGCTCCTTGCCAAGGCAGGCATCAAGCCCGGCGCAGCCAGGTTCACCTTTAAAGAGGACGGCTCCTTTACCATCAACGCCGGCAAGATCAACCTCCCCGGCACCTGGACAAAGGAAGGCGACAAGCTCACCCTCAACTTTGCCAAACTCTTCACATTCAAACTCGTAGGCACCATCAAAACCACCGCCAACGGCTGCCAGCTTCTGTTTGAATCCGGCAAATTCGTAGACTTCATCAAGAAGGTTCTGGACGTGGTCAACAAGGTTGCCAACAACTCCACCATCTCCGCTGTTCAGAGCGCCCTGGCCAACGTTAACGACGTCAAGCTCGGCTTCAAGCTCAGCAAATAAGCCCCGCCTTATTCTGAAAACGTGCTCGTCGGTCCACAGTCTGGACCGACGAGTTCATTTTTTTTCGTTTTTGTAGCCTGTCGGTCCATTGACAGGACCGATGAGCACGTTTTTCCGTTTCCTCTTCCGGAGCTGTAGGCTTTAGCCCCCTGAAGCCTTCGCTCCGCTCATCCCTCCCACTGCGCTACGCTTGCGGGCCCCTCCCGTTCACGTGGCCACGGGCGGCCACGGGCTTCAGGGGGCTAAAGCCTACAGCTCCGGAAAGGGAATCACATGGTCCAGAAGTTCCTTTACAAAAGGGCGTGAGTGCACCTGGGGGTGGGGAATGGTGAGAGTGGGAGTGTTGATGGCTAACTCTCCATACATCAGGATATCGATGTCGATGATGCGGCTATGATAGATACGAGTGCCGTCCGGGGCATATTCAGGCGCGTCTTTACGGCCCATGCTGCGCTCGATAGACTTGCAGATTTTCAGGATATTTTCAGGCCTGCGGGCGCTGCGGTATACCACCACGACATTGAGGAAGGATGGCCCGTCAAAGCCGCATGCTTCGGTCTCTATGATTGGGGAAATCTGCACGCGGCGGCCGCTCAAGGCATTGTCCAGCGCTTCCAGGGCCTTGGCTATGTTGTCCCGGCGGTCCCCAAGATTGGAGCCCAGAAGCAGATACAGGAGTCTCATAATTCAGGGTCCCAGCCAAGCGCGATGCGGGCCTCGTCGGAAAGCATGCTCTGATCCCATACCGGCTCGAAAGTAAGCTCTATCTCACAGCTGTTGACACCCGGCGTACTCTCGACGCTCTGCTTGACATCCGCCAGCACCTCGTCGGCCATGGGGCAGTTGGGGGCAGTGAAAGTCATTTTGATGTATACGTCGTGGGACTTGCTGATTACCAGCTCATAAACCAGGCCGAGGTCGTAGATATTGACGGGAATCTCGGGGTCGTAAACCTGCTTGAGGGCAAGAATTACATCGTCATACAAAGGGCCGAGGGCCTTGACATCCTCGGGCGTCAGGACTTCTTTCTCATTCATTTTCGGCGGCTTTTTGACGTATGGTTTCAATCATTGAAAGAAGCCCGTTGGCACGTGTGGGCGAAAGATTCTCTTTTAGCCCCAGGGTATCGAGGAAGGAAAAATCGTCGGCAAGTATCTCGGCTGGAGTACGGCCGGAGTACACGCTGATGAGCAGGCTGATGATGCCCTTGGTGATTATAGCGTCGCTGTCGGCAGTGAAAAACAGCTTGCCGTCACACAACTCCGTATCGAGCCAAACCCTTGATTGGCAGCCTTTTATTAGGCGGTCTCCGGTTTTCTTTTCTTCGGGAAAGCCTTCAAGTGCCTTGCCCAGCTCTATGAGATATTCGTATTTATCGAGCCACTCCTCGTACATTGAGAAGTCGTCTATTATTTGATCTTGCTTTTCCTTGAGTGTCATTATGCTGCTTTTTTCTGGAGGCTGTAACCCATACCCATGTGGCGTACGCGCTGGGCGAATTCACTGGTCACGCCGACCGAATACTTTTTGGAATGGAAATCCAGTTTATAACCGGTAGCCTTGTCGCGGAGCACAAGCGACAGCGGCGTTTTTCCGGGATTCTCTTTGAGAAGCCTGCCGAGGCGCCCGCGGAAATCGGGAGAAAGGAGAGCCGTGTCCAGCTCCAGCACAAAGCCGGAGATGAAGGTTTCGGTAACGTTGCCAAGCAGAAGTATCTTCTTGATTTTGAACGCATACGGTGCAGTTTTACCCTGGGCGCGCTCCTCTGGCTTGAGCATATAACGCTCATCGATATCCCCTTGGATCCACAGGTACTCGTGGGGCTTCATGTATGCCATGTAGGACTC
This sequence comes from uncultured Bacteroidia bacterium, assembly GCA_902766255.1. Lineage (GTDB taxonomy): Bacteria > Bacteroidota > Bacteroidia > Bacteroidales > UBA932 > Cryptobacteroides. The sequence goes on along the minus strand of CACXCS010000079.1, from coordinate 14,468 downwards.
GTAGTCGCGCCCGAACAAGGCAAACTCATAGTGGCCGTTATAATCTTCGAGCGTAACACGTGCACCGGGTGAGCCCGACTTGGTGGTAATTGTTTTCACGTCGGTAACTATGCCGGCCATGCTCACGGCGGATGCCTTTTTCTTGTCTTTTTCAAGCTCCTGGATGCGATCCTGAAGGCGTCCTACCGACTGATTGGTAAAGTTGTCTATTTCAAAGGAATAGCGGTCAAGAGGATGCGCACTGAGGTACATTCCCACGTAATTTTTCTCCTCTTGCAGCAGAGCAAGCGTATCTTCCTGCTCAGGTGCGGGAGGCATGGCGGGACGCTGGGGCTTGAGTTCTTCCACTTCGCCGAAAAGCGAAAGGCTGTTGTCCATCTTGTCCACCTTGAAAAGTTCCATGTAACGTGTCAGGGCGTCGATGAAACGGTCCCCTGTCTCGGCGGTAGCGAAGAACTGGCTTCGTTTATACCCGAAGGAATCGAACGCTCCGGCAATGGCAAGGATTTCTATGGATTTTGCGGTAATAACCACGTTTTTGGAGTCTTTAGCCCCACGCTCGGCCATGCGCTCCACAAAGTCGTATACATCCGTAAACGGGCCGTTTTCGGTCCTTTCCGCCACTATTGCGTCCACCACGTTGGAGCCGAAGTTCTTAAGGCCGCCGAGACCGAAGCGGATGTTTCCCTCGCGATTCACGGTAAAGCGTGCCTCGGATTCGTTTACGTCGGGACTTAATACCTTGATACCATGCAGTTTGCAGTCGGCCATTATCTTCTTGATCTCATCCATGTTGGATAGGTTGCAAGAGAGATTGGCCGCAAGGAACTCGGCGGTGTAGTGGCATTTTAGCCAGCCGGTCTGGTAACTCACCCAGGCATAACACGTGGCGTGCGACTTGTTGAAGGCGTACTGGGCGAACTTCTCCCAGTCTTTCCATATCTTGTCCAGGACCTTCTCGGGGTGACCGTTGGCCTGGCCCTGGGCCATGAACTTGTCCTTCAGCACCATCATCTCGTCTATCTTCTTCTTTCCCATTGCCTTTCGCAGGCGGTCGGCCTCGCCTTTGGTAAAGTTGGCGAGTTTGCGGGACAGTAGCATAACCTGCTCCTGATAGACTGTAATGCCGTAAGTTTCAGCAAGATACTCCTCCATCTCGGGAAGGTCGTATTCTATCTTCTTCACACCCTGCTTGCGCTCAACAAAGTCCGGGATGTAGTCCATCGGGCCGGGGCGGTAAAGGGCGTTCATAGCAATGAGATCCTCGAAGCGCTCGGGTTTGAGGCGCTGCAGCCAGCTTTTCATGCCCTCGGATTCGAACTGGAACACCACCGTAGTATCACCGCGGCCGTAGAGTTCCAGAGTAGGCTTGTCCGCTATGTCTATAGCCTCAATGTCGATGTCGAGGCCGTGCCGCTGCTTGATGGTGCGCAATGATTCGTGTATGATGGACAGCGTTATAAGACCCAGGAAGTCCATCTTCAGCATGCCAACATCCTCGATGTAGTGGCCGTCGTACTGGGATGTCCATAAATCTTTGCCGGTATCCTTATCCTTTGACAGACAGATAGGTATGTAGTCGGTGAGGTTGCCCCTGCCGATGATGGTGGCGCAGGCGTGCATGCCTACCTGGCGCACGCAGCCCTCGAGCTTTTGTGCATAGTAGAGCACCTCCTTGTTGATGTCGGGGCCGTTTTCCAGCTCATTCCTGAACTCCGGAACCAGACGGTAGCAGTTGGCGAGGGTGATTTTGGCATCCACCTCCTCCATGCCTTTCTGGAAGGTGCGCTTCTGCATAGCGCCGTTCACTTCCACGTCCTTCTCGAACACCTTGAAGCCCGGCTTCAGCTCGTCCAGCTTGGGGTTGAAGGGGTATTCCTTTTCTACTTTTTCGCTCAAGCGGTCAGGAACCATTTTGGACAGGCGGTTGGCCTCGTCTATGCTGACCTCGCTTATGCGGGCAACGTCCTTGATTGCGCTCTTGGCAGCCATGGTGCCGAAAGTAATGACGCGGGAAACGTGATCCAGGCCGTAGGTTTTCTCGACGTACTCATGGGCGTCGGGGAGGTTCTCGAAGTCCACGTCGATATCGGGCATTGAAATGCGGTCCGGGTTGAGGAAGCGCTCGAACAGGAGGTTGTACTTGATGGGGTCCAAGTTGGTGATTCCCAAGCAGTAAGCAACAACACTTCCGGCTGCCGAGCCTCGGCCGGGACCTACAAGATACCCATGGGCCCGCGAAGCTGCGATATAGTCCTGAACGATGAGGAAGTAGTCTGGGAAGCCCATTTTGGAGATGGTCTTGAGCTCGAAACTGATGCGCTCCGACTGCTCCTCGGTGAGGGCGGGACCGTAACGGCGGGCTGCGCCCCTGTAGGTCAGCTCGCAAAGGTATGCCACAGAGTTGCAGAAGGCATTGCCCCTGTATTCGCGGCGCTCGATGCCGGTAGTTTTGTCTTTGGTGACGCTGAAACGACCCTCGTCGATTATATCTTTGTACTGCTCAAGCTTTGAATCGATTACGGCAAGGAAGTCCGGGTCGATTTCGAATTTGGGAAGCACGTGGGGACGGTCGATCTTGTACGCCTCGATTTTGCCTGCAACCTCTAGCGTGTTGGCAAGAGCCTCGGGATGGTCGGGAAACAAGGCCGCCATCTCCTCCTCGCTCTTGATGTACTCCTGCTGGGTATAACGCAGGCGGCCGGGATCGGAGATGTTTGCGTTGGTGGTAAGGCAGATGAGCCTGTCGTGGACGGGACCGTCCTCACGGGAAAGGAAGTGGGCGTCGTTGGTTGCAACCACCTTTATACCAAGCTCTTGTGCGAGCTTGAAGATACCCTCGTTGACTGTAACCTGATTGCGGTAGACGTCGTAAATCTTGTCGTAAGCCTCCGGAGGAAGGCCTTCAACCTCGGTTTTGTGAAGCATTACCTCGAGGTAGTAATCCTCGCCGAACACACCGCGATGCCACTCCGCGGCCTTGCGTGCACCCTCATAGTCCCCTGCCATGAGGTTGCGGGATATCTCGCCGGCAAGGCAGGCGGAGCTGCAGATCAGGTCCTCGTGGTATTTTTCCAGAATCTCGTGGGTAACGCGGGGCTTATAGTAGAAACCGTTGATAAAGCCCTCTGAGCATATCTTCATCAGATTCTTGTAGCCGTTGTAGTTTTTGGCCAGCAGAATCAGGTGGTAGTAGTTTTTATGGTCGTTGTCTTTGAGACGGTGGTCGTAATGACGCGTTACATACACCTCGCAGCCCACAAGGGGCTTGACTATGGGCTGCCCGTCCGCACCCAGGTTGGACTTGTCCCAGGCACATTTAAGGAACTCTTTGACACCATACATGTTACCATGGTCGGTAATGGCGATTGCCGGCATCTTCAACTCGCGGGCGCGGGCAAAAAGCTTCTTTATATCGGACAGGCCGTCCAGAATAGAATACTGTGTATGAACGTGCAGATGAACAAATGACATACTACAAAGATAAATGATTTCTTATTATGTTTTACCCCGTCCTGCCATTGCTTTTGTAAAAGATTTGGATATAATGGCGAAGAGCGGACAATAAACACATCGCCGCCTATACTATGAGCCTTAATGTACAGACGTTTCAAATTAAATTATTATCTTTGAGACCTAAATACATATATCAATGAAAAAGTTTTTGTTCGTTATAGTGGCCATTGTGGCCTTCGGCCTGAGTGCCAGCGCACAGCGTCAGAATGTTGTCTATGCATCCATCGGTGTTGCCAACAGGTGGCTGGACATTGCAGCAATACACCCCGGAGCTGATGCAACTGTAGGTTTCCGCAACTACAACAGGGATGCTGCTTTCTCATTTAGTTACGGTGCGGAAGTCTTGGGATACTGGGTTCCAGACGGCACCTCCAACATATTTGGAATATATGCAATTCCCGAGGCGGGCCTTGCCATGGGTCCCAGGGGCTTCAAAGTGTTCCCTCACACCGGCTTCATGATGGGTTACGGCTCCGATTTCAACACATTCGGAACCGGTATCAAGAGCGGCCTTGGCTTTGACATAGGACAGCACGTAACCCTGGATTTCAGCAGTTACTACACATTTAACAACGCCTGGACCAGCGCACTAAACTTCATGTGGCGCTTCTAGCGCAGCATTTCTACGGCCTTATGCAGGGAGCTGACGAAAAATTCAGCTTCCTGCATTGTGTTATATGGGGCAAATGAAGCCCTCAGCATACCGGTCACTCCAAAGCGGTCCATCAGTGGTTCGGCGCACATCTGCCCCGAGCGAACGGCAATTCCCATCTTATCAAGGATAAGCGCAAGGTCCTCATGGTGAGCGCCTTGCACTGTAAACGAGAAAAGCGGAGCCTTTTTGGACAAATCGTCCGTGGTACCATAGAGCTGAAGGCCGGGAATGCCGATCAAAGCATTATATACGTAGTCACGAACGTCGTCGGGCTGGGCCATCTGGCGCTGAATCTCTATCGCCGGCACCCAGCACGGAACGGCCGAAATGTCCTGTGTTCCGGCCTCAAACTTGCGGGGCAGCGGAGCCCAGGTCGAACCCTCCCAGCGTACAGTATCAATCATCTCGCCGCCACCGAACATGGGAGGCATCTGCTCCAGCAGCCCGCGCCTGCCCCACAGCACACCCGTACCCGGGGCGCAGTACATCTTGTGACCGGAGAAAGCATAGAAATCACAGCCCAACGCCTGAACATCAACAGGCTGATGTACAACACCTTGAGCCCCGTCAACCAGAAGCATGACACCGTGTTCGCGGCAAACTTCGGCCACTTCGCGGACCGGGTTTACAAGCCCCAGAACGTTGGAAATATGTGCTACGCAAACCAACTTGGTCTGAGGGCCTATGAGGCCCGGAAGGAGGTCTGTGCGCAGCTCCCCGCTATCAGCAACCGGGAGCTTCACAAGCCTTGCTCCTTTGCGGGCGCACATCATCTGCCAGGGAACAAGATTGGAATGATGCTCGGCCTCGCCGACTATGATCTCGTCGCCGGCGGAAATGAAGGCCTCGCCGATACCAAATGCGGCGAGATTGATGGAATGCGTTGCTCCGGAAGTAAAGATAACTTCCTCACGCTCAGGAGCATTGATAAACGCGCGGACAGCATCGCGGGCAAGTTCATAAGCATCCGTTGCTTCCACGGCAGTACGGTGGACGGCGCGATGAAGGTTGGCGGTTTGACGTTCTGCGCTTCTAATCCAGCGCGCGATAACGCTGTGCGGGCGGAGAGAGGTGGCGGCGTTGTCAAGATAAACCAGCGGCTTACCATATACGGTGCGCGCCAACTGTGGAAAATCTTGCCGTATGAGAAGTGTATCGCTCATATCTTTGTAAGTCCGAGTCCTGGGCCGGAGGGCAACTTGAGCAGCCCGTCCGACACCGTTACACCTTTAAATAAATCGTTGCTAATCAGCAGGTTACCGTCTATGTCGCAGAAGTCTGCGGCAGGAGCCAGCTGAGCCGCAGCAGTACAGGCACAAGACGTTTCCGTCATGCATCCCACCATCACCATCATACCTTCGGCGCGCGCGTAAGCAATCATTTTGCGGGCCTCCAGCAGGCCGGTGCACTTCATAAGCTTGATATTAATGCCATTGTATGCGCCCTTGATGGCAGGTATGTCGCGCAGACGCTGGATAGCCTCGTCGGCGATGATGGGCAGCGGACTGCGCTCGGTAAGCCAGGCAGTATCGTCCAGACGCTCCTTCGGCAAGGGCTGCTCTACCAATACAACTCCGTTCTCCTTGAGCCAGAAAATCTCGTCCAGTGCCTTTTGGCGGTCTTTCCAGCCCTGATTTGCGTCCACGGCAAGTGGAAGATTGGTAACGCTGCGGATGGTGCGTATCATCTGCTCGTCGGAGTCAAGGCCTACTTTGATTTTAAGTATATTGAAGCGATCGGCGCATTCCTGGGTCTTTTGACGTACGACCTCGGGGGTGTCTATCCCGATGGTGAACGTCGTCGGGCGGGTCTTTTCGGGGTTATAACCGAAGATTTGGTACAAAGGGGCGCCCAGCAACTTGCCGGTGAGGTCATGCAAGGCGATGTCGATTGCGGCTTTAGCAGGGGCGTCTCCAGGGGATATCGTGTCCAGATAGGACATGATATCTTCCAGCAAAAAAGGGCTGCTGAATTGCTTCAGATCAACATTTGAGAGGAATGTGCAGACGCTCTCGACACTGTGCCCGAGGTAAGGCGGCATTGAGGCCTCGCCGTAACCTGTAATGCCATCATACTCAATCTCTACCTGCACTCCGGGAGTTGTATTGCGGCTGTAGCTGGACACTGTAAAGGTGTGGGCAAGCTGCAGCTCATAAGGATAGAATCGCAGGGACATTTTGCCTCCGCCCACGGTTGTTTTGTGCGACTCCCCTTTCGGAACCAGGCGGCAAGACGACAAGCCTGCCGCAGCTGCCGCAGCTATTGATACCCCTATGAATTCCCGGCGCTTCATTTAGAACAGATGATTACTGGAATACAAATTTACAAAAATTAAGTAACTTTGTAAAAACTACAGACAGTATGCTTGACTATATTTCAGGACGCATAGCGGAGCTTACACCCACAAGATTGGTGGTTGACAATCAGGGCCTTGGATACGGCCTTGAAATCTCCCTTCAAACCTACGAGGCACTGGAGGGGAAAAAAGAGGCTACCATATATATCCAGTCACAGATAAACCAGCGAGACGGTACACAGGTGGACTATGGCTTCGCTGGCAAAGACGAACGCGAGTTGTTCCGGCTGATTACCGGAGTTTCAGGCATGGGTGCGGCCTCGGCAAGGATGATCCTGTCGTCGATGACATCCGAGGAGCTGCGCCAGGCCATCCTGTCCGAGAATGTAAACGCCTTGAAATCTGTAAAAGGTATCGGCCTTAAAAGCGCTCAGCGCATGATTCTGGAGCTCAAGGACAAGATCGTCAAGGGCGACGGATCAAGTTCCGACGTGCTGTTCCAAACCGAGACTAATGCTGCAGCAGACGAGGCGGCAGTGGCACTTCAAATGCTTGGTTTCTCAAAGCCCAACATCAACAAGGCGCTTCAAGCAATCCTGAAGGCCAACCCCAAGGCCAGCGTCGAGCAGATAATCAAATCCGCACTGCAGATGCTCTAATCAGCACGTCCTGGCTTCCGTTCCACGTGGAACATTAATATGTTTAGCTCTTCAAAGCGAAGTACTATAGTCTAAAAACTGTAGCCACCCTCGGCTCCATAAGAGGGAGGGGCCCACAAGCGAAGCGCAGTGGGAGGGGTCGCGTAGCGACGTTTTTAGACTATAGTACTCCGCTTTGAAGAAAGAGAATAACGAAGAAGAAAGGCAACAGAATGCTTTACGAATATTCTGGCCTCAGCCGACGAAATGTACTATCGGCCAAAATAAACAAGAAGTACGGAGATGTCGGAGGGAGAGACACCGGAAATACGGGATGCCTGACCAATAGTTCTGGGTGCGTAACGCTTGAACTTTTGCCGACACTCGATAGTAAGCCCGGAGATACTGTCAAAGTCAAAGTTCTCGGGAATCACCAAAGACTCCAGACGATGGAGTTTTTCGGCTTGCAGGCGCTCCCTTTGAATATAACCCTTATACTTCAGATTAATCTCAACAGACTCAACTACCTTTGGGTCAATATCCGGCGAAATACCGTAACGTGCCAGTGTTCCACGTGGAACAAGATTAAGTACATCACTTAGTTTAAGTTCCGGACGGGTAGCGACATCCGCAATCTTTTTAGATTCCATAAGCACGGAAGAACCCGCAGACGCAAGAAAAGCATTGGCTTCGGACGCAGTAAGCTTGGTTTTCTCACAAAGAGAAGTAAGGCGATCTGCCGCCTCATATTTACGCATCGTCATACTGTATCGACCCTCATCTGCAAGTCCTATAGAGTGAGATCGCGCAGTAAGACGCTGATCGGCATTATCTTGACGAAGCAGGATTCTGTACTCGGCCCGCGAAGTAAACATCCTGTAAGGCTCATCAACACCCTTGCATATCAAATCGTCAATCAAAACTCCAATGTATGCCTCGTCGCGCGAGAGCACAAAGGGATCCTTCCCGGCAAGGGCCATGGCGGCATTGATCCCGGCCATAAGCCCCTGGGCTGCCGCCTCCTCATATCCGGTGGTGCCATTTACCTGACCGGCAAGATAAAGACCCGCAACTATCTTGGATTCAAGTGTATGTTTAAGCAGCGAGGGATCAAAATAGTCATATTCTACAGCATAGGCAGGCCGGAAGACCTTGACCTTTTCCAATCCCCGTATAGCCCTCAAAGCGTTCATCTGAACCTCATACGGCAACGAAGAAGAAAAGCCCTGAAGATAGTATTCGTTGGTGCCATCCCCCTCCGGCTCAAGGAAAAGCAGATGCGCATCATTGTCGGGGAAAACCCTTAACTTATCCTCAATACTCGGACAATACCTCGGGCCCCGCCCATGAATGACTCCCGTAAACAAAGGAGAATCGGCAAACCCCTCGCGGAGTCTCTCGTGAACATCTGCATTAGTATGAAGAATAAAACAGTCCATCTGAAGTCCTATCCTCTGGACACGAGAGGGAACATCAAGATAGGAGAAACGATCAGGATGTTTATCTCCGGCCTGGCGATCAAGAACGGAGGTATCAACAGAAGTAATATCAATTCGAGGGGGAGTGCCGGTTTTCATCCGGTCGGTAGCGATTCCTCTTTCGACAAGCTGGTGCGTCAAATGATCGGCGCTTTTCTCGCCTATGCGCCCGCCAACAAGTTTTCGCCGCCCTACGAACAAACGCCCGGAAAGGAAGGTTCCGGCAGTCAAAATAACGGCTCGAGACTTGAAAATTTGACCGCCGGAAGTACGGACGCCGCAGATTTTTGAATTCTCAAAGAGAAAACTCTCGGCAGAATCTTCGTAAATCGTTAATCCTGAGCGACTTAGGAGAAAATCGCGCCAAATCAGCGAAAAGCGGATTTTATCGCACTGCGCCCGGGGGCTCCACATTGCCGGGCCCTTGGACTTGTTGAGCATCCTGAACTGAAGCGTGGCAGCATCCGTTACCAATCCGGTGTATCCGCCAAGCGCATCTATTTCACGGACTATCTGGCCCTTGGCAATTCCACCCACCGCGGGATTACAGGACATTTTGGCGAAAGAAAGAGTATCCATAGTAATAAGCAGCACAGAGGCTCCCAAGCCAGAAGCGGCCATCGCCGCCTCGCACCCGGCATGCCCGCCGCCTACAACAATAATATCGTAACTATCGCTCATCCCAGAAGCATGGATTTCCTCAATTCCAGGGAAGAGTTCTCTTTGGATCGCATAACGGCAATATCAGAGTCAGTATGATCATCATAGCCGATTAAATGAAGAAGGCCATGCACAATAACACGGTGAAGCTCCTCCTCGAAACCAACTTTGTAAAAAGCAGCATTATCCCTGACGGAGTCAACACTGATGAACAAATCTCCGGAAACAACGGGCTTGACAGAATAGTCAAAGGTGATGATATCTGTGTAATAATCGTGGCCCAAATATTGCAAGTTGATGTTTAGCAGATACGGATCGGAACAAAAAATGATATTGATGTCGCCAAGGCGGCAGTTCTCGTTTTCCGCAACCTTCCTCAACCACGCGTTGTTGAAACGCCGGCTATTGTACTGAAACTTCAAATCCTCAAAATAATAACGGACCATGTGCAAAACGCGTTAAAAACGTCGCAAATCTACAACAAAAATTGGAATTGAAATTAAAAATTCATATATTTACCGCTTGAACGAAACAAAATTAAACTAGATATGGAAGTCAAGAAATCACAAAAGGCAAGTTTGGAGAATAAGCGACTGCTGTTCGTGGAAATCGGCTTCGTGGTCGCTCTACTTGCAGTACTTGGAGCATTCGAGTGGAGCAGCAAGGAAAAAGCTGACTCCGGCCTCGTCGCCGAAAACACGGAAATCCCTGAGGAGGAAATCATTCCTATAACCCAGGAAACTCCTCCGCCGCCGCCCGAACTGGCCAAGGTTCCCATCCTTTCGGACCAGATTGATATTATCGACGATGATATCAAGGTCAACGACAATATCCTCAACCTCGAGGACGACTCCAGCATGGGTGTCGAAATCCAGGACTACGTAGAAGAGGTCAAGGAAGAGGTTGTCGAGGAGGAAACCATTCCCTTCCAGCTGGTTGAAGAAAAGCCCAAGTTCCAGGGTGGTGACGCCAACGACTTCTCGAAATGGGTTAACCAAAGGCTCGTTTATCCCGAGGTTGCCAAAGAGAATGGCGTTCAGGGCCGCGTGATGCTCCAGTTCACCGTGGGAACCGACGGTTCTGTCTCCGGTGTCAAGGTCCTTCGTGGCGTTGATCCTTCACTCGACAAAGAGGCCGTCCGCGTTGTGTCCCAGTCACCTAAATGGACTCCTGGCAAGCAGCGTGACCGCAAGGTCAAGGTAACCTACACCTTCCCCGTTATCTTCCAGCTGCGATAAATATTTATCTGATAACTATTAAGGCCGTCCGCACGGATGGCCTTTTTTTGATATAAATGAAGAGTATTCAGCCACCCGCTTCAGGGTCCATCTAACACGGGGAAAATATTCTTTCGATATCACAAAATATGGAAGAAAAAGCAATCTTTGTCGGAATAATCCGCCAGGGCGAGGACGAACGCAAGATTAAGGAATATCTTGACGAGCTGGAGTTTCTGGCCGATACAGCCGGAGTCATTGGCGACAAGAAGTTTGTGCAGAAGCTTGACCGTCCGGAGAAAGCCACTTATATAAGAAGTGGAAAACTCAATGAGATAGCAACTTACTGCGAGGAAAACTGCATAAAATACGTGATTTTCGACGACGAGCTGACGGCCATGCAGCAGAGAAATATCGAAAAAGTGGTCAAAACATCCGTCGTCATTGACCGCACCAGCCTCATCCTGGAAATATTCTCTCAGCGGGCACAAACATCCTACGCCAAAATGCAAGTGGAACTCGCCCGCTACAACTACATGCTGCCGCGCCTGGCAGGCATGTGGACGCACCTCGAGCGCCAGAGGGGAGGCATAGGCACCCGGGGCGGCATGGGTGAAAGCCAGATCGAGGTGGACCGCCGGATCGTCCGTGAGCGCATCGCGCGTTTGAAAGAGCAGCTCAAAAAGGTTGACAAACAGATGGCCACACAGCGCGGCAACCGCGGCAGCCTGGTGCGCCTGTCGCTTGTGGGCTACACCAATGTTGGCAAAAGCACCCTGATGAACCTGCTTTCTAAATCTACGGTATTCGCTGAAAACAAGCTGTTTGCGACACTAGATACCACCGTCCGTAAAGTGGTTATCGAAAACTGCCCGTTCCTTCTCAGCGACACCGTTGGATTTATACGCAAGCTGCCCACCCAACTGATCGAGGCGTTCAAGAGCACGCTCGACGAGGTGCGCGAGGCAGACGTGCTCGTGCACGTGGTTGACGTGTCAGCTCCCGACTTTGAGGAGCAGATGACTGTGGTAGAAAGAACCCTCAGCGACATAGGCGCCGGAGATAAGCCTCAGTACGTGATATTCAATAAGATAGACCAGTACGAGTACGAGCCCTGGGACGAGTTTTCACTAAAGCCCCGCGGCAAGGAAAACCGCACTCTTGAAGATATAAAGAAAGAATGGATAGAGGACAAAAAGGTGCCTTGTATCTTTATGTCTGCCCTGAGCAGGGAAGGTCTTCCAAAACTCCGCAGCGACATTTACAAAATGGTTGCTGAAATCCACGCCGGGCGCTGGCCCTTCAACAACTTCCTATGGTAAGATCTTAAAAATCTGTTATTTAAATAGAGTAACAGGATACTTTTTGAGCTAGAGTTCTTCTCTGAAAACGTCGCTACGCGACCCCTCCCACTTCGTGGGCCCCTCCCTCTTATGTTGCCGAGGGTGGCACAGTTTTCAGAGAAGAACTCTAGCTCAAAAAGTACACTAAAACTTACTTACAGTAAATTATCAGTCAGAGAATTTAGCCTTGAGGAACTCGCGGTTGAGGCGGGCTATATGGGCAACAGTTATACCCTTAGGGCACTCAAGCTCGCAGGCGCGGGTATTGGTACAGTTGCCAAAGCCCAGCTCATCCATCTTGGCCACCATGGCCTTGGCGCGGCGCTTGGCCTCCGGACGGCCCTGGGGCAGCAGAGCGAGCGAACTCACGCGGGCAGCCACGAACAGCATGGCCGATCCGTTCTTGCAAGTAGCCACACATGCACCGCAACCAACGCAAGCGGCAGCATCCATACTCTCTTCGGCCTTGTCGTGAGGGATGAGGATGTTATTGGCATCCTGAGCCGAACCGGTACGCACGGAAATAAAGCCGCCGGCCTGCAGTATCTTGTCAAATGCCGTACGGTCAACCACCAGATCCTTTATGACGGGGAAAGCGGCACTCCTCCAGGGCTCCACCGTGATGGTGGCGCCGTTCTTAAAGTGACGCATAAACAGCTGACAGGTAGTGACATGGTCGTCCGGACCATGGGCCCGGCCGTCAATATACAGCGAGCAGGCACCGCAGATACCCTCGCGGCAGTCATGGTCGAACGATACGGGGCCGCTGCTCTGGCAACCGCGCTCGACGGCCACAGGGTCACAGCCCTCGCGTATAAGCTGTTCATTCAGAATATCCAGCATTTCAAGGAAGGACGCATCTTCCTCTATACCAGAAATATGATATGTCTCGAAATGACCTTTTGCCTTGGCGTTCTTCTGGCGCCAAATCTTTAAATTGAATTCCATATTAGTCTTTGTAATTTCTGGTAATAACCTTGATGTTCTCGTAAACAAGCGGCTCCTTGTGGAGTTCCGGCTCCACATCCTCGCCCTTGTACTCCCAGGCTGCGACGTACATATAGTTGGCGTCGTCGCGCTTGGCTTCTCCCTCTTCGGTCTGGCTTTCCACGCGGAAGTGGCCGCCGCATGACTCGTTGCGGTTAAGGGCGTCGCGGGCCATAAGTTCGCCGATTTCAAAGAAATCCTCGAGACGGAGGGCTTTCTCAAGCTCCTGGTTGAACTCGAACTGGGTTCCTGGAACCTTTACGTTCTCGTAGAAACGCTTACGCAGATCCTTGATAAGCCCGATTGCCTTCTCAAGCCCTGCCTTGTCGCGGGCCATGCCCACGTACTCCCACATAATGTGGCCAAGTTCCTTATGGATAGAGTCCACTGTTTCCTTGCCATTGATGGACAGAAGCCTGTCTATACGTGCCTGGACGGCTTTTTCCGCCTCAGCGAACTCGGGACGGTTGACGTCGGTCTTGGGCTCTGCGAACTTCTTTGAAAGGTAATCACCTATGGTAACAGGAACGATGAAGTATCCGTCGGCCAGACCCTGCATGAGGGCGGATGCGCCCAGGCGGTTGCCGCCGTGGTCGGAGAAGTTGGCCTCGCCTATGGCATACAGGCCGGGGATGGTGGTCTGCAGGTCGTAGTCTACCCAGATACCGCCCATGGTGTAGTGGATGGCGGGATATATCATCATAGGCTCCTCCCAGGGAGAGGAAGCGGTGATTTTTTCGTACATCTCGAAGAGGTTGCCGTAGCGCTCAGCAACTTTCTGATGTCCAAGACGCTGGATAGCGTCGGCAAAATCAAGGAATACTGCAAGACCCGTTTCGTTCACGCCGAAGCCGGCATCGCACCTTTCCTTGGCTGCGCGGGAGGCAACGTCGCGGGGGACCAGGTTACCGAAGGCAGGATAGCGGCGCTCGAGGTAGTAGTCGCGGTCCTCTTCAGGAATCTGGGAGGCCTTGATCTGGTGCTTGCGGAGTTTCTCCACATCTTCCAGCTTCTTGGGAACCCAGATGCGGCCGTCGTTACGAAGGGACTCCGACATAAGGGTAAGCTTGCACTGCTGCTCACCGTGGACGGGGATACAGGTAGGATGGATCTGCGCAAAGCAGGGGTTGGCAAAATAGGCGCCCTTCTTGTAGCACTGCAGGGCCGCGGAGCCGTTGGAATTCATGGCGTTGGTGGACAGGAAGTAGGTGTTTCCGTATCCGCCGGTAGCGATGATGACGGCATGAGCGCCGAATCTCTCGAGCTGGCCGGTTACAAGGTTGCGGGTGATGATACCTTTGGCCTCGCCGTTAATTACCACCAGGTCAAGCATCTCGTGGCGGGGGTAGGACTTGACGGTACCCGCAGCAATCTCTTTATTCAGAGACGCATAAGCACCCAGGAGCAACTGCTGGCCGGTTTGGCCGCGGGCATAGAAAGTACGGCTAACCTGCACACCGCCGAATGAACGGTTGGCCAGATATCCGCCGTACTCACGTGCGAAGGGGATTCCCTGGGCAACGCACTGGTCGATAATGGCAGCACTCACCTCTGCCAGACGATACACATTAGCCTCACGGGCACGGTAGTCACCACCCTTTATAGTGTCATAGAAAAGGCGGTAAATGGAATCGTTGTCATTCTGGTAATTCTTGGCAGCGTTGATGCCTCCCTGTGC
>CACXCS010000078.1 GCA_902766255.1 uncultured Bacteroidia bacterium | reverse complement strand
TGCTACCTGTCCTCGGCCTGGTGACCGGTGCGGTCTACCTGATGGTAGAACTGGGTATAGGGCACGTCGGTACGGCCGGCACCCTTTTTCATAAGGGCGACGAGGTCGTCAAAGTTGGTCTGGTAGATGTCTCGCGGCATGAGGCCCTTGGCCGTGCACACGCTGGCGGCAAGTCCAACCACCTCACCCATCATGGCGCAGGTGCGCATCACACGCACGGAGCCGAGGGCGATGTGGGTTACGCTGATGTCGCGGCCAGCCATGAACATGTTGGGGATGTCGGCGCTGTAGAAACATCTGTAAGGCAAGGCATAAGGGTCGATGGGAACGAGTTTGCCTATGCTCATCCACTCCTCGCCGGGGTATTTGCCGGCGTTGCGGGGATCAGGATAGTGCTGGTCGATGCGCCAGGTTGTAGTGCAGGTGCCGTCCGGGTAAGGAATGGGACGGGTTAGGTCCTGCTCGCGGAGTATCAGGTCCCCCACGATGCGGCGGCTTTCGCGCTTGCCGCTGACGTGGCTGACCCATGTAAGGTGGGTGCACTCCCAGTCTTCCTTCTTGGCAAGACGGTTCTTGCAATAGGAGAACGTGCTGTAAGCCACGTACATACCGTAGTCTCGTATCTTCTCGGCATCGGCAATCTGGTCGTCGTTCATGCCCACCTCCCAGTACCAGTTGGCGCGGTGGACAGGCTCGACAGTTTCCTCGTCGAGGTGCAGGCCCCAGTCGAGACTGTCGGGGAAGGAGCAGGGGGTGTTCCAGTCCTCGCAGTACCATTCGATGCTCACACCCATTGTGAAGCCGTCGGCTTTTTCGGGGGCGAGGCTTTCGCCGAACTCGCTGCGGGCTTCGCGGCCCATCATGGTACGGGCGCCGGCAAGCACGGCCAGATGGGCGTCGCCGGTGCAGTCGGAGAAGAGGCGTCCGCCCACGCGGATGCGGTTCTGGCGGGTGGCTTCGACAGCCTCGACAGCTTTGATCCTGCCGTCTTCCATTTCCACTTTATCTACGGTATATCCGGCGAACAGGGTGATGTTGGGCTCTGCCGCAATGACGTCCCATTTTTTCCAGTCCTGGTAGTGATGGGCGCCGCGGGCGTTACCGTAGCGGTCGGGGCCTATCTCGTTAAGTATGTATCCCAGAGAAGGATACGGGGGCATATTGATTTGGCCGCCCAGACCTACGCGCACCTCGGAGGAATTGTTGCCGCCCAGGATGTAACGGTCCTGCAGCAGGGCAACCCGGCAGCCGTTGCGGGCTGCGGCGATGGCCGCGCACAGTCCCGACATGCCGGCGCCCACGATCACGAAGTCGTAGTCGCCTTTATCCTCCACGGGAGTGGGAAGAAGTTCGGCGCGGAGGGCCTTGTAGTCTTCGAGCGAATCACCGGGAATCTCGCTGGTGGTGGTAAGAAGGATAGCGTCGCAGCGGCCGTCCAGTCCGGTGAGGTCGTGTATGGCAAGTTCATGCTCCCCCGCCTTCAGCTCGTAGCTGCCGCCCTTCTGCCAGTACCAGGCGGCACGCTCGGCACGCGTGGCTCCCGGGCAGCCGGTACCGAATTCAGCCTCGTCGGCGCAGCCGTCTACCTTTACCTGAAAAATACCGGGAGTCTTGCCCTCGGACCAGAATGCCGTCCAGTTCTTGGTACGTACCCACAGTGTGTATTTGCCGTCGGCAGGAATATTGATGCTTGTGCGGGCGTCTTGTGCAATGGGTTCGCCTATTCCGTGGGCCAGCAGGTAGCTGGAGCCCATCTGAAGTACAAACTGCTGTTCAACAGTCCAGCCGCCCAGCTCGTCAAATGTGGTGGCGAGGACCAAAAGAGAATTAGTTTTATCCATTATAAAAATGCGTATTTAATTATCATCCAAGCCATCAGCCCCGACACAGCAAGCTTGAGCCCGGTGCCCAGCAGGAAGCCGACGAAGGCCCCGGCTCCGGCTTTGAACGCGGGCCACATACCTTTGTTGTTGACCATCAGTTCGCCCAGGAATGCGCCCAGCAGCGAGCCCAGGATTATGCCGACAGGTGGAATGATCATGCCTGCAATCAAGCCTATGATTGCACCTGTGGACGCCGCCTTGTGGCCACCTGTAAGCTTGGTGGTCTTGACGGGGATGACATAATCCAGAATTGTCACAAGCACGGTAATACCCAGCCAGATAAGCAGAACGGTGAGAGTCATGGCGTCAGACTTGTCGCCAACCCTGCCGGCAAAATAGATGAGCAGCATTCCCACCCAGCTCAGAGGCGGGCCGGGCAGGCCCGGTACCACGCTGCCGACTATGCCCACAAGGGCAAAGATGATCGCAAAAACTATCAGGGCAACCATGCCGCTAAATTAACAATTATTTCTTACTTTTGTAAGACAAATGACCACAAAGTTTACCCTCCGGAAAGATGTCCCCGTTGCCGGCAGCTACGACGTAGTTGTGTGCGGCGGAGGTCCCGCCGGCTTCATCGCCGCCATAGCGGCGGCCCGCTCCGGCGCCCGCACAGCCCTTGTAGAGCAGTACGGTTTCCTGGGCGGCATGGCCACAGCAGGCATAGTAGCCCCGCTGAGCGTCTTCACCTATAACGGGCAGAAAGTCATAGGCGGTATACCATGGGAGTTCTGTGAACGTCTCCAGGCCATGGGCGGAGGCCTCATCGAAAAGCCCCTGGGCAATGTAGCCTTCGAGCCTGAGCTCTACAAACTCTGCTGCCAGCGCATGGTGCTCGAAGCAGGCGTGGGGTTGTACATGCACTCCTATTTTTGCGGATGCCAGTGCGAGGACGGCCATATAGACGCAGTATTCATCGACAACAAAAACGGCACCGAGGCGCTCCAGGCCAAGGTTTTCATCGACTGCACCGGCGACGCCGACCTGGCAGCGGCATCCGGCGTACCCATGCAGCCCGACGAGGGCAAGCCGCTCCAGCCCCTCTCGACCTACTTCGTGCTCAGCGGCGTGGACACCTCGACTCCGCGTATGCAGAAAGCCATGCACCATAACCGCCAGGGCGTCAACTGCCACTGCGAAGAGATACGCAGCGAACTGCTTGAGCACCGGGAGGAATGGGGCATCCCCGAGTTCGGAGGGCCCTGGTTCTGCACCACCCTCCAGCCCGGCGTAGTAACGGTCAACATGACCCGCACCGCCGCCGATGCCACCTCCAACCGCGATTTCACCCGCGCCGAATGCGAGCTCCGCGAGCAAGTATTCAAGATGGCCGCGGTTCTCAGGGAGCATTTCGACGAATTCAAAGACAGTTACGTATCGGCCGTAGCGGTCCACGCCGGCATTAGGGAGACCCGCCGAATAGTCGGTGCACATACCATTAGCGCTCAGGAATATGTGAGCGCCTTCCGCTACCCCGACAGCATCAGTCGCGGGGCTCACCCCATCGACATACACGTAGCCAACGGCCCAGCCCAAAACATAACTTTCCTGAAAACACCGGCTTACGTCCCCTACCGGGCACTGTACTCCCCCGGCCATGACAACCTGCTGGCAGCTGGCCGCTGCCTGAGCGCCGACAAGACGGCCTTCGCCTCTCTGCGCGTGCAGGCTTCCTGCATGGGCACCGGGCAGGCGGCCGGAGCAGCCGCCGCCCTGGCCTCGGCCGCCGGCTGCGGAGTAGGCCGGATCGACGTGAGCCTGCTCCAGGAGCGCCTCAGATCGCTCGGGGCGATACTCGAGGAGGAAGAGTAAAAACGACGTGCACTTATGATCACCTGATTTTAAGCTTTCAGGACACCCCGAAAAAAATGCCACTCATCCAAATAGAATATTAATACTCAACATATTAACTCCGCACACACCCACCTTACCATGAGACGCATTCTCATCATTGCCACTATAATTCTCCTGAGCATTCCTTCCGCAATCGGCAAATGCCTCCCGAAAGGAGTCACGATATGGGGCCAAGTCATGCAGGACGGGGTCCCGGCCAAGGGCATCGTAGTTTCCGACGGCACCGACGTAACCTTTACCGACAAGAAAGGCTTCTACTATCTTAAATCCGCCAAACACGAGGGAAGTGTGTTCGTGAGTATTCCTTCATGCGCCGAGGTTGAGACCGTCGACGGCATGCCGCAGTTCTGGCAGAGGCTGACCGAGCCTGCCGGCACTCCCGAGAGGCATGATTTCACCCTCAGAAGCGTAGACAACACCAATTACACCCTGATTGCCATTTCCGACCTGCACCTTGCCGGACTGTTCGACGACTTTATCCAGTTCCGGCAAATCTTCATGCCCCGCTTCATGGAAGAGTACGAAAAGGCAAAGGAGCGTGGCCCGGTGTACTGCATCAATGGCGGAGACAGCACCTACGACCGGTACTGGTACGAATACGGCTTCCCCATCGAGGAGTTCCCTAAAGCCCTGGCTGACTGCAAGTTTCCCGTACCGATGTTCCACGTGATGGGCAACCACGACAACAACGGCGGCATTGCCCGCGAGGGCGACATCGACTTCAACGCCGCCGAGCGCTACCGCCGGACCATGGGCCCCACCCATTACTCTTTCAACCTGGGCGTCAACCATTACGTCGTGCTCGACAATGTGGTTTACCTCAACAGCGAGGGCCGCATCGACACCTACGAGGGCATAACCGGCAAGCGCGACCATGAGCACTACTTTACCCAGGAGCAGCTGGACTGGCTGGTAAAGGACCTGGCCACTGTAAAAGATAAAAGCGCCCCGCTGTTCGTAAGTTTCCATGTGCCAACAATGCGCTACAAGGGAGGCCTTACCGGCAACCCTATCGAAAGCCGCTTCATCAAGTCCGGAGCCGACCCCGGCGATCTTCTGCGCGAGTTCACCGCACTGTTCAAAGACTTTCGCGAGGTGCACTTCATCTCCGGGCACGCTCACCAGAACCTGCCCTGCAAGGGTGCCGACGACACTTCCAAGTTCCCCGACATAGCCAACATTTTCGAGCACAACATTTCCGGAGCCTGCGGCTGCTGGTGGCAGACCCATGCCCACAACGGCCTGTCTCTGGGGCCGGACGGAGCTCCCGCGGGATTCGAAGTCTTCCCGGTCAACGGCAGCCATGTGGAATGGTATTTCGTGTCCAATGACGACGGCGCCGGCAAGCAGTTCAGGGTGTTCGACATGAACTCCGTACGCGAGTATTACAAAAACGACTACGCCCTGAGGACCATGATGAAACACTACCCCGGACGCCAGGACTACAGCAAAATAGAGGACAACATGCTTCTTATCAATGTATGGGCATGGCAGAGCGACTGGACACTCAGTGTAAGCGAGAATGGAGTCGAATTGCCCGTAGAGCACCGAAGGAGCGAGAATCCCCAGTTCACTCTTGACTACCATCTCCCCAAAGCCTCCTGGGACGACAACGGCAAGAACCGTTGGCCGGCCAAGTACGATAAATCACTGCATGCCAATTACTTCTGGGCCAAGGCAAGCTCGCCCGAATCAACCGTGACCGTCAAGGTCACCGACAGCTTCGGGCACGAGTACACCGAGGTGGTGGAACGGCCCAAGGCCTTCGGCAAACTGATGCGCTAGCAGATGGGAACTCTAGACCTGATTGTACTTCTGTTGTATTTCGCCGGCCTGGTGGGGGTAAGTCTCCTGATGGGGAGGCGCATCAAGAACTCGGAGGATATGTTCATAGCCGGGCGCAACTCATCGTGGTGGCTGTCGGGCGTTTCTTCGTACATGACTATATTCTCCGCCAGCACATTCGTGGTGTGGGGCGGAGTTGCTTACAAGTCAGGACTGGTGGCAGTTATGACAGCCATTATGCTGGGCTTTTCATCGCTCATCGTAAGCCGCTGGATAGCAGGGCGTTGGAGAAGGCTCAGAATCAAATCGCCCGGCGAATACCTTACGGTACGCTTCGGCCATGGCACCCTGCGTTTCTACACCGTTGCAGGCATAGTGGGCCGTGGCATCCATACTGCCGTGGCGCTTTATGCGGTGGCCGTGGTGACCTGCGCCCTGATCCAGGTCCCCGAGGGGAGCATCTTTGCATCCACAGGTCTTCCGGGCGATTCTGCCGCCGGCAACCTCAGCATCTGGTGGGCGCTGGCATTCCTGGGCGGCATCACCCTGGCATATACGATCGCCGGAGGCTTCCCGGCTGTTCTGATGACCGATTTCATACAGTTCGGAGTACTGCTGGCGGTGGTGGTTTTCATGGTGCCGCTGTCCTTCAATGCCGTTGGCGGCGTGGGCAGCTTCATCAACAGGGCTTCGGAGATTCCGGGCTTCTTCTCCCCCACCTCGCCGACATACAGCTGGATATGGCTGGTACTGTGGATGTGCCTGCACGTGGCGATGATAGGAGGAGACTGGCCGTTCGTGCAGCGCTACATCAGCGTACCCACCGTCAGGGACGCAAGGAGAAGCACGGCGCTGATAGGTGTCCTGTACCTTCTGACTCCCCTGGTCTGGTACCTTCCCACCATGATGTACCGCCTGCTGGTCCCGGGTCCGGGGATGGACGTTGATCCGGCGGCAATGACCCGCCTGGGCGAGAGTGCCTACGTCAACATGAGCAAGACGGTGCTGATGACGGGCATGGTTGGCATGATGCTGGCGGCTATGCTCTCGGCAACCCTTAGCAATGTGTCAGGCACCCTTAATGTGTACGCCAATGTATTCACTTACGAAATATGGGGGCGACGCAAGGGCAATGCCGGAGCCACGGAGAAGCAGCGCATCCGCGCAGGACGCATCTTCACACTGATTTTCGGTCTGATTATCATTGGTATAGCCATGCTGGTGCCGCTTGCCGGAGGAGCCGAGAAAGTGGTGGTGATGGTTATCACCATGGTGCTGTGCCCGCTGTATATTCCTTCAATATGGGGCTTGTTCTCGAAGCGCCTGAGCGGAGGGCGGCTGGTTGTTGCCATGCTGATTTCATGGGCGCTGGGGTTCACGGCACGGTTCACCATCCCTGAGTCCGTCATGAGCCCGAGCCTGATAGAGTCGGTGTCGGGATGCTTGGTGCCCGTTATTATCCTTTCCGCCATGGAGTTGTGGTGCAGGATGAAAGGAATCACAAACAGCGGACACGAGGCCCTCGAAGCTTATGCTGACCCGGATGCCGAAAAGGAAGCCGGCCCTGAAGTAAAGGAGGCCACACGCAAGTATTCCAATCTTGCCCTGACCTGCTTCTGCTTTACTATCGGCGCAATAGCCCTGCTGCTTGCCGGTCTCCTCATCGCCCGCGACCCCAAAGCCTTGGCCGTCAAGGGTATAGTTGTATCGTTCATAGCCGCAATCGCGGTTTTCATAAGTATTTGTGTTACACTGAGATTAGTACGCAAAGCCAGATGAAGGTCTTTCCCCGGAGACTACGGCCTTCGGCCGGGCCCCTCCCACTCACGACTGCGTGGGCGCAGACGGTCTCCGGGGAAAGACCTTCATCTGGCTTTGAGAACAAAGAATAATATGAAAAAGATTGTTATTTGTTTGATGTGTTTGGCAGCGGGCGTCGCTGCCGGGGCGCAGAGTTTCGGGGGGCTGCAGATGGATCCGGAATGTTCGGAGTTTATCGTGAAGCAGGGCCGCGGACGCGCCCAGCAGGGAATGGAGATGTACAAGAGGTTCATTTTCTCGCTCGAAGACGGCGGGCACGTGAATGTGTACGACTTCAAGAAGGCGGACGGCATACCCATCGCCGGTTTCGAGCTTGGTTCATCGTGCAAGGACAATCATGCCAACAATGCTGAATTCGGCATTGAAAAAAAGCGCGGAGCGTCGTTCCCGCTGCTGTATGTGTCCGTGGGCAAAGTGGGATGCGACATAGAGTGGAAGTGCTTTGTTGAGAGCATCAAGCGTTGTGGAAAGCGGTTCTCCAGCGAGCTGGTGCAGACTATCACGCTGGATATCAGCGGCTTCGCGCCCAAGGGCTACGAGCCGATTTTCGGCAGCCCAAGCTGGCTGATAGACCGTGAGCGCAAGGCCCTCTGGGTGTTCTCCGCCCACCAGCGGACTATCAGGAGCGTGACTTTGCGTGCCGAGGACAACTTCTATATCGCCTACCGTTTCCGCATCCCGGCTCTGTCCGAAGGACCCGAGGTGGTACTGACCGTGGACGACCTCCAGCAGCAGGTGATTTTCCCTTACGAAACCTGGTTCACGCAGTCCGGATGCATGTATGACGGCAAGATTTTCTATTGCTTCGGAGTAGGAGAAATAGACCCTGAGGGACGCCCCTCGCGCATCAGGGTTTACGACACCGACACCGGAACAATCGCCGCCAAATATAACCTCAATGCCGAGATTCCCCTGGAGATGGAGGACCTTGTCATAAAGGACGGCTGGATTTACGTCAACACCAACTCCAGCCCCAAACGGGGACAGGGCGATCCGATTATTTATAAACTTTCGATGCCAAAGTAAAAAAAGTTTGGTGGAATCTAAATAAATTTTTACCTTTGCAGTCCCAATTACGCGAAAGCGGACTTGGATTGTGTCTGGTGGGTTCGTATAACGGCTAGTACTCAAGATTTTCATTCTTGCAATAGGAGTTCGATTCTCCTACCCACTACCAAATA
>CACXCS010000077.1 GCA_902766255.1 uncultured Bacteroidia bacterium | reverse complement strand
TGCACTCCAATCCGGTGGGTTCGTATAACGGTTAGTACTCGAGATTCTCAATCTCGCAATAGGAGTTCGATTCTCCTACCCACTACACAAGAGGGTGATTAACAGTCGCAAGACTTTAACCACCCTCTATTTGTTTTATTTAATCCTGTAAGGCGCATCTTCGTACAGAAGGAAACGCTTGGCCTTGCGGATCCATTTCTGCTCTTCCAGCTTAACGTGCTCCTGGACTATATCGAATGTAATGCCGCCGCGCAAGTACTCGCTGATCACCGGGTCGTTTATACGGTCCATCAGCTCAGGTGTAAGTTCGAAGCGGGAATCCCTGTCTGCGAACCAGCGCATGAGCTGGATGCTATGGAGGAAAGAGTGATACTGGACTCCTGGCAGCAGCACTATCTGGTAACCGAAGCACTCCTGTCCGGCATACAGCCCGTATGAGGGAGTAAATGAGCACGGGCGCATAAGCACTCCAGGAGGGCTCGGCGGTACTGCATTGTTGGCCAGGAAAGGGGCTCCCAGGTATTCGTAAGGGCGGGGCGTTCCTATGCCGGGGGTAATGGATGTAGCCGTCCAGAGACCTCCTCCGCTATACATTTCACAGGTAAACATTCCCGGAAAATCAGGTGCGGGAGCAATGGTCCAGGGCAGCAGGTCCTTGCCCACCTCGCTGCACAGGGCGGAAATGATGTGCAGAGGGAAACGGGCGCCTATCTCGCTGCAATAAAGATTGCATAGTTCCCCCAGAGTCAGGCCATGCCTGTGGGCGGCCTTTGGAGTCCACAAATCAGGTTCCAGCACAGGAATAGTACCCTCCACTACCCTGCCTGCCGGATTGATATGGTCGATAATATAAATTGAGGGACCATCTTCCATACGGGCACGGAAGCTCAGGAGCCTGAGAACATCACGTGTATAACCGAAGTACCGCGATCCCACGTCCTGTATGTCCACCACAACGGCGTCCAGCCCTTCAAGGTCCTCGATGCCGAAGTCGATATGGCCCGCATCCGGCGAGAATTCCGGAGCCGCCGGGCCGAATACCCTGGACAGATTTCCGCGCGAGCGGAACAAGTCGGCGAGGTATCCGGAACGGCCGTCCCAGCTGCCGGGAGTGCACAAGCAGCCGACACGGCCCCCGATCAGGCCCCTGTCCAGCTGCTCAGAAACGGGCGTGGTACGGAAGCTAAACATCAGCTATAATATCGTTTGCGAGCTTGACAACCTCCTGGGCTAGCGCCTCAGCACCTTCCTGGGTAGGAGCCTCGGAGTAGATGCGGATAATAGGCTCTGTATTGGAGCGGCGCAGGTGTACCCAGCGGCGGCTGGCCTCAAAGTCAATCTTTACGCCGTCGATGGTATTTACCTTCTCGTCCTTGTAGTGCTCCTTCATGGCCTCGAGGATACGGTCGATAAGAGCCTTGTCGCTAAGGTCGATGCGGTTCTTGGCGATGAAATACTGCGGGAGGGTGGCCTTATAGGCGCTGGCACTGAGCTTTTTATGTGCGAGGTTGCTCAGGAACAGAGCTACGCCGACCATGGCGTCGCGTCCGCAGTGGGAAGCGGGATAGATGACTCCCCCATTGCCCTCGCCGCCGATAAGGGCACCGACTTTATGCATGAGGGTGGTTACGTTGACCTCGCCCACTGCGGAAGCATAGTAGGTGCCGCCGTGAGCCTCGGTCACGTCGCGGAGGGCACGGCTGCTGCTGAGGTTGGACACTGTTGCCAAGGGCTTGACTCCCCTGGCTACTGCATCGTCAAGCAGATAATCTGCGACAGCAACCAAAGTGTACTCTTCAACGAAGGGCTGACCGTTTTCGCATATGAAGGCAAGACGGTCGACGTCGGGGTCTACGCTGATGCCCAGATCGGCCTTTTCTTTAACCACCGTGGAGCTAAGCTCTACCAGGTTGGCAGGCAGAGGCTCGGGATTGTGTGCAAAGTCGCCGGTGGGATTGCCGTTGAGGGTTATACATTTGACCCCCAGGCGCTTCAGCAGCCTTGGCATGATAATGCCTCCGACGGAATTGATGGCGTCCAGCACCACCTTGAATCCGGCAGCCTTGATTGCCGGAACATCAACAGCCTCAAGTTTGAGTACGGCGTCGATGTGCTCGTCGGTAAAATCGTGGTCCTCGATGCAGCCAAGTTCGTCTACAGGGGCAAAATCGAAATCTCCGGAATCGGCGCAATCAAGTATGGCCTGGCCCTGAACGGCCGTCAGGAACTCACCGTGCTCGTTAAGAAGCTTGAGTGCATTCCACTGCCTGGGATTGTGGCTGGCCGTAATGATTATGCCTCCGTCGGCGCCTGTGAAAGTGACTGCCAGCTCGGTTGTCGGAGTGCTGGCAAAACCGCAACGGACGACATCCACTCCGCATGAGATGAGAGTACCTACAACAAGCTGCTCAACCATCTCGCCGCTGAGGCGTGCGTCGCGTCCGACCACCACTTTGTAGCGATCTCCGAACGGAGCCTTGCGGTCCTTGAGGCATTTGCAGTACGCATAGGTAAACTTGACAATGTCGACGGGAGTAAGATTATCCCCGGTTGGGCCGCCGATCGTACCACGGATGCCCGAAATAGATTTAATGAGTGCCATAATCGTTAGTCAATGCACAAAATTAACGAATATTGTTTAACTTTACAACCATGAAAGACTATATCCTGCAAAATAAAGAAAGGTTCTTTGAAGAGCTGTTTTCGCTTCTGCGTATCCCCTCCGTCAGCGCCAAAGCCGACCATAAACCCGACATGTATGCCTGTGCAGAGCGCCTGAGTTCCCTCCTCCTCGAGGCAGGGGCCGACAGCGCCGGCCTGTGGGAAACCGACGGCAATCCTGTAGTTTTCGGGCAAAAAACAATCGACCCTTCCGCCCGCACAGTGCTGGTGTACGGGCACTACGACGTCCAGCCTGCCGAGCCTCTTGAGAAATGGCGCACAGACCCGTTCGAACCCGTCATCGGACCGGATCCCACCGGCCAGGAAGCCATCTGGGGCCGCGGAGCCAACGACGACAAGGGCCAGTTATTCATGCACATAAAAGCATTCGAATACCTTGTCCGCACCGGGCAGCTGCAGCACAATGTCAAGTTCTTGTTCGAGGGCGAAGAAGAAATCGGAAGCCCTTCCCTTCCTGCTTGGATAAAGAAACATAAGAAGATGCTTGCCGCCGATATCTGCCTGGTAAGCGACACCACCATGATAAGCGAGAAGGTCCCCTCAATCAACTGCGGTATGAGGGGCCTGAGCTACCTCGAAGTCAAAGTAACGGGCCCCAATAAGGATCTGCATTCAGGGCATTACGGAGGCGCCGTGGCCAATCCGATCCAGGTATTGTGCGAGATGATATCAACGCTCATCGACGCTGACGGTCGGGTCGCCGTCCCCGGTTTCTACGACAATGTGGTCGAACTATCCCGCGCGGACCGCAAAATGCTCGCACGCGCCCCCTTTGATTTGCGTGAATACAAAGAGTTCCTGGAAATAGGCGCCGTACGCGGCGAGAAGGGCTATACCACGCTGGAACGCACAGGCATCAGGCCCTGCCTGGACGTATGCGGCATATGGGGAGGTTACACAGGCGAGGGCGCCAAGACAGTACTGCCTTCGGAAGCCCATGCAAAAATCTCGATGCGGCTTGTACCCAACCAGAGGAGCGCCGATATCACACGCCTGTTCGCACGTCACTTCAAGGCTATCGCCCCCAAATGCGTCAAGGTGGAGGTCAAGCCCTGCGAGGGCGGCGACGGATTCCTCATCCCCATCAGCAGCAGTGCTTATAATGCCGCAAGCCGCGCGATTTCAGAGGTCTACGGTATCGAGCCCGTACCGGCCCGCGGCGGCGGGAGCATAGCGGTCCTGGCTGAAGTCCAGAAGATTCTCGGTATCGACCCTCTCCTGATGGGCTTCGGACTCGAGCGCGACACTATCCACTCCCCCAACGAGAGCTACCTTCTAAAGCAGTTCTTCGGGGGTATGGAAAGCATCGCGCTGTTCTACAAATACTGGGGCTAAAGCCTAAAGTTCGCGGAACTTTTCGGAAGAAATCTTCTTGTCCTTGATGGAGATCGTTTCCTTGATCTTGTCAAGGACCTTACGATCTTCGACCTGCTCGGAAAGGCGCTCCAGCTGACGGCGGTCCTTCATGACGTTGGACACTGCCTCGGTAATCATATCCTCAGGCACATTGCCTATGCCGTACATGGCGTACTGATATGTCACATAAGCCTTTGCAGCCTCGTATAAATCATCGTGGGTTATGTCGAAACCAAAGTCCTTCATGAGCTTGCCGCGCACCAGCTGCCACTTGAAGTCCTCGCAGAATCCGGGGAAATCCTTGTCGATATCTT
This sequence comes from uncultured Bacteroidia bacterium, assembly GCA_902766255.1. Classification (GTDB taxonomy): domain Bacteria; phylum Bacteroidota; class Bacteroidia; order Bacteroidales; family UBA932; genus Cryptobacteroides. The sequence continues at coordinate 39,866 of CACXCS010000077.1, read as the reverse complement.
CCTGGGTGAGTTTACCCTGATTGGCAGCCAGCAGCCACCTCTTCAGGAATGCCTCGGGGAGCTGGATCCCGGCCTTGGCAACGTAAAAATCGCGGATATCCTTGCTCAGCCTCCAGTCAGCCTCCTGACGATGCTCCTCTTTAAGGCGCTCAGTGACGGTCTTTTCCAACTCTTCATCGCTCAGGGGCTCCTGCTTGCTGTCCTCACGGTATTTCTTGAGGTTCTCTATCATGGCGGCCTTCTCCTTGGCCGAGGATGTGATGGAATACTTATTGACGGTGTCTGCTGCATCTACAGTAATGTTGACCTCAGGAGATAGGGCGGCGTCGAACACGAAAGTAAAGCTGTTACCGTCAGCCCATTCCAGTTCGGGCTGCTTCTCGCTGCCGAGGGGCTCTCCAAGCAGGTGAAGGTTGTTGTCGGAGATATACTTGTCCAGCGAAGTACCGATAACATCATTGACCGAGTCGGCAAGAGCCTGCTCCCCATAAACCCTCTTGATGAGGGATGCAGGAACCATACCCTTGCGGAAACCCTTGAATTCCGCATTGCGCCTGCGCTCCGCAAGCTTTTTCTTCACTTCTTCCGCATAGTCTTCAGGTGCAATCTCAAGGGTAAGCTCAAGATTCAGATCGTCGATTTGTTTTTTTGTAATGTTCATAATTATTTAAGCTTTAAAAATTTCTTTCGGGTGGCAGGATACTCCACTCTGCCATGATGCATCTGCGCGAGGTAAGCCTTTATCGCCTCCTTGACGTCGGTGAGTTCTTTGATGGAAATATCGGCATTGTTGAACTGTCCCTGGTCCATCTTGCCCTGGACTATCTTTTCGACGAAAGCCGAGAAAGCCTGGGGCGTGTATTCGGTGAGAGTACGGGACGCCGCCTCTATGCTGTCGCAAAGCATAAGGATTATCTGCTCCTTGGTGGTAGGAGCGGGGCCGGGATATGTAAAGTACTTGATATTTGCCGGATCGCCCTTCTGGGAGAGGTACTTGCCCCAGAAGTAACCGGTTACAGTGCTGCCATGATGGGTTTTGATAAAGTCTACCACGACTTCAGGCAGATGGTGCCTGCGTGCCAGTTCCACACCGTCTCCCACATGCCTAATGATATCTTCGGCGCTTTGCTGGGCAGGAAGGCCGGTATGATACTTCTGGTCTTCTGTCTTGTTGAGCAGGGACTCATTTTCAATGAAGCACATGGGGTTGTTCATCTTGCCTATGTCATGATATAGAGCTCCCACCCGTAGCAGCAGAGGATTAGCCTCTATTGAGCGGGCGGCGGCATCTGCCATGTTCATAACCTGCAGTGAGTGCTGGAATGTGCCGGGGGCCTTCTGTTCCAGCTCGCGCAGCAGTTTGGCTGAAGTGTCGGCAAGTTCCGCAAGCCTCGAATTCGATACCAGATTGAATATCTTTTCGAACAAGTAAATCAAAGGATACAGCGCCACGGCTGCCATGGAGGCGATAAAGAATCGGAGCAGGTCGGGGAATAACAAGCCGCTCATGGCTCCGGCAAGACGCAGGGCAAAATAGGTCAGCGCCATTGCGGCAAAGTTTATAAGGGCCAGCAGGAACTGCTTCCAGCCTTTTCCCATCACCGGGAATGCATTTACCGACACTATTCCTCCTACCAGGAAAATAATGAAAAGTGGCGCACCGTGCTCGGCATAAACGAGCAGAGGCAGAAGGGAAACAATGTATACGGGTATGATGACACGCCCCCGCATGAAAGCCTGCAGGTAAAGGGCGGCCAGCGTAAGCGGTGCCAGATACAGCCAATAGGAGTTGAAGCGCGATACCAATACTATTGCCACTGCCGCAAGTGTAAACACAAAGAGGATATAGTAATAACGAGTATCCTCGAAGATAGCAGGATTGCCATAGTAGATAACCGCCACCAGAAGGAAAACCAGCAGCATGGCTACCAGCAGATTGCCAAGGATCTCGGCGTACATGGGACGTGTCGAGCCCACATTGGCCTCATACTCTTTTTTGTAGGAATCCAATATCTGGGCAATGTCGGCGGTGACTATTTCGCCTTTGGATACTATGAGCTGGCCTGCCGACACATTGCCCCGCGTGGGAGAAATCCGGGAGGCAGCGTCTGCTCCTACAAGCTCGGTGGTCTGGGCATCGAATGCAAGGTTCGGAAGCACAAGATCGTAAACGGAGTTGGTCTTGAGCAGCGAGTCAACAGAAAGGCTGTCCACCAAGGCTTGCACATCTGCCTGAAGCTTAGCCCTGGCGGCAGAGAGGCCCAACACGCGATCGGCGGGAACCTTCACGGCCCTTTTATCTCTTTGGATATAAATAACTTCCGACTCCTTGGGCAGGTCATCGTCAGGCACCACTCCCCTGTCCATAATCTCGGCCAGGCATGAGACCACGGCATCCTCAGCCCCGTCGAGATACATAACGGAGGCCTTTTTCAGGCTGGACGCAGTGACTTCGCCAAGATAATTGTAATAAGGGACATGGACATCTGAAGCCCTGTTCATCTCGGCCTGAATCTGTTCCGTGGTTTTGAGAATCGGGAAGTCAAAAGGAGCAAAGAGCGTTTCGTATTCCCACACACCGCCCTTCTTGTACTCATAATCAAAGCGTGCCGACCTGGGAGCCAGGGCGGTAAGGACTGCTATGATCAGCAGAAGGGGCAGAAGGACCCTACTTGAACGGACTGTCTGTTTCACGTGCAATGTACTTATAGGTCAATTTGTCGGTCAGGCGAGGAAAAAGCCGGTGGGCCCAAACCGTAGCGCGCCCAAGTCCGGTGAGTATAACCTCGGACCTCCGGGCAGCCAGGCCGCGGGCCAGGTGCATGGCACAGTCTTCGGCGCTCATCAGCTTGTCCTCGTCAAGGGGCGTTTCGCCCTGGGGCGAGCCATCGGCGGTCAGGGCGGCATTGCGGACATTCGAAGAGGTATAACCAGGAGCGAACACAAGCACACCAAGGCCATCCTTGAGGTGCTCTATACGCAAGGTATCAAGGAATCCCCTTATTGCATATTTGGAAGAACTGTAACCGGTACGTGCAGGCAGAGCCGAATAACCGGCGATGCTGATGACGCCCACGACTTGTCCTTTACTTTGCAACAGATAAGGCAGAGCGTACTTGGTACAGTTTACAGTACCCCAGAAATTGACATCCATCAATTTATGTAAGACACTGAGGTCCAGATCCTTGAACATCGCCCTCATGGAGAGCCCGGCGTTGTTGACAAGAATATCGATGCGGCCGAAGCGGGCCACCGCAGCCTGAATCAGCGACTGGCAGTCGGATTCACAGCTCACATCACAGCGTACCGCCAGCACGCGCCCGGCAGGAGCTACATCGGAAGCCAGCGAGCAAAGCTTGTCGTAGGAACGCGCAGCCATCACCACGCAGGCGCCGAGGCGTCCCATGAGGCGGGCGGTAGCAAGGCCGATGCCGGAACTGGCCCCGGTTACGACAACTACCTTATCCTGGAAAAAGGCTTGCAGCTTCTTCACTTCGTTCGTGTTGGTTTTTAATGACTTGAGTATTATTTTACGGTCATGACAGCTATGTCGTCCCCGTCGTACATGCCGGCGTCGAGCTTGGCCTTGATTTCCTTGAAAGCATTAAGGGTATATTCCACATCCTCCATCGTGTGCGAGGCGGTTGACACTATGCGGAATATGATCATGCCCTTGGGAATCACGGGATAGATTACCATGGAGCAGAAGATGCGGTAATTCTCGCGGAGGTCCTTGGCAATCTTGGTGGCCTGGGCTATGCCGCCGCCGTCAATATGTATTGGCGTGACACATGCCTCGGCCTCGCCTATATCGAAGCCCTGCTCGCGGAAGCCCTTCTGAAGCGCATGGGTGATTTCCATGCACTTGCGCCTGCGCTCGTCGCCCTCTGGAGACATTATGATCTCGAGACGCTTGATGTTGCTCAGCACATAGGCCATGGGCTGGCTCTTGGCATACATCTGCGAACGCATGTTGAGGCGGAGATAGTTTATAATCTTGCGAGGACCGGCCACGAAGCCGCCTATGCTGGCCATACTCTTGGCAAAAGCACCGATGTAGATATCGACACCATCCATCACTCCGAAGTGCTCGGAGGTTCCGCGACCGTGGGCGCCAAGCAGGCCGAAGCCGTGGGCGTCGTCGATGAGTATGCGGAAAGGATACTTCTGTTTAAGGGCGACTATTTCGTCCAGCTTGCCCAGGGCGCCGGTCATGCCATAAACCCCCTCGGTGATAAGCAGCACGCCACCGCCACTTTCCTCGGCTTCCTTGCAGGCGCGCGCAAGCACGCGTTCGCAATCGGCCATGTTGTTGTGGCGATACTTGTATTTGCTTCCGGTGTGCAGGCGTATGCCGTCGAGCAGGCACGCGTGGGCCTCGTTGTCATACACGATGACGTCATGGCGTGCGGTAAGGCAGTCGATGGTGGACACTATGCCCTGATAGCCGAAATTGAAGAGGAATGCATCCTCCTTGCACTCGAAGTCGGCGAACATCTTCTCCAGCTTCTCATGGTATTTTGTGTGACCGGAGAGCATACGGCTGCCCATCGGGGCGCTCAGTCCCCAGTCGGCCACGGCCTGGGTCTCCACCTTGCGGATTTCGGGATGATTGGCAAGGCCGAGATAGTTGTTCAAGCTCCAGTTAAGGACGGGCACGCCGTTGAATATCATGTGAGGCCCGAGTTCGCCCTCGAGGCGGGGATACATGTAATAGCCGAAGCCCTGTTCGAAATACTGCCCTATCGGGCCTCCGCTGTCACGTTCTATGCGGTCGAAAATATCCAGTATCATGCGTCGATGTTTGCGTAATGTGCGTTCTCTTCAATAAACTGCCTGCGTGGCGGGACATCATCGCCCATGAGCATGCTGAAGGTGCGCTCGGCCTGGGCGGCGTTCTCGATGGTTATCTGGCGCAGGCGCCTGCGGGCGGGATTCATGGTGGTTTCCCACAGCTGGGCCTCGCTCATTTCGCCAAGACCTTTGTAACGCTGGATGTTGTAGCCCTTGTCGGCACCCTTGCCCAGCTTGAGGGCAGCTTCCTCCCTCTGGTCTTCGGTCCAGCAGTAAATCTCCTCATCGCCTTTCCAGACCTTGTACAGAGGAGGAGTGGCAAGATAGACGTATCCGTTCTTTATAAGGTCATACATATAACGGAAGAAGAAGGTAAGGATGAGGCAGGCAATGTGGGAACCGTCCACATCGGCATCGGTCATGATGACAACCTTATGGTAACGGAGCTTGCTGAGGTCCATGTGCTTTTCGCCGGTTTCGTCTTCCTGGGCAACTGTAACGCCGAGGGCGGTGTAGATGTTGCGGATTTCTTCGGAATCGAAAGCACGGTCTCCGGAGGCCTTTTCTACGTTGAGGATCTTGCCTCTGAGTGGAAGTATGGCCTGGGTGCGACGATCACGGCCCTGCTTGGCGGTTCCGCCTGCAGAGTCACCCTCCACCAGGAAGAGTTCGCATCTCTCGGGATCTTTGTCAGAACAGTCGGCGAGTTTGCCTGGCATTCCGCCTCCCCCCAGCGGGCTCTTGCGCTGGACCATTTCGCGGGCCTTGCGGGCCGCGGCGCGGGCGGTAGCGGCAAGGACTATCTTGTCAATTATGGTTTTGGCGAATTTGGGATTCTCTTCGAGATACAGGTCAAGCGCTGCTGCCGTGGCCTGGGAAACTGCGGAAGTGGCCTCAGGATTGCCCAGCTTGGTTTTGGTCTGGCCTTCGAACTGAGGTTCGGCAATCTTGACGGATATGACGGCCGTAAGGCCCTCGCGGAAGTCTTCCGGCGCAAGGTCGCCTTTGAACTTTTCGAGGAGTTTGTTCTTCTCGGCGTACTGCTTCAGAGAACGGCTTAGACCCATCTTGAAGCCCTGGAGGTGTGTTCCGCCCTCTATCGTATGGATATTGTTGACATAAGAATAGATCTTCTCGGAATAGCCGTTGTTGTATTGAAGGGCTATGTCGATGGGGATTATCTTGTCGGAAGCAATGCAGACCGGCTGGGGAATAATAGTCTGTGCACCGGCATCCAGGTATTCTATGAACTCGCTTAGACCCTTCTCGGAATAGAATTCATCGCGGCGGAAGACTTTGCGGCCAGTGGCTTTGCTTTCGCCGCCGGCATCCTGGACGAACTCGTCGACCATCTCCCGCTCATCGGTGAGGGTAATGTGGATACCCTTGTTGAGGAAAGCCAGTTCGCGCAGGCGGGCGGCGAGGGTATCATACTTATAATGAGTGGTTTGGACAAAAATCTCCGGGTCTGGATGGAAGGTAATTATGGTACCGGTATCGGTGGCCTCTCCCTTGATCTCGACGGGAGTGATGGGCTTGCCTTTTGAATAGCGCTGCTCGAATACTTTGCCCTCGCGGTGAACTTCGGCCACAAGCAGGTCGGACAGAGCGTTGACGCAGGATACGCCCACACCGTGCAGACCGCCGGAAACTTTGTAACTGGATTTGCTGAACTTGCCGCCGGCGTGCAATACAGTCAGAACCACCTCAAGGGCGGAACGCTGCTCTTTTTCGTGCATTCCGGTAGGAATACCGCGGCCGTTGTCGCTTACCCGTATGGAATCCCCTTCGAGGATACGGACGTCGATCGTGTCACAGAAGCCGCCCATGGCTTCGTCTATACTGTTGTCCACGACTTCGTAAACCAGATGGTGCAAACCGCGCTCTGCAATGTCACCAATGTACATTGAGGGACGTTTGCGCACTGCCTCAAGTCCTTCGAGAACCTGGATACTGTTTGCGGAATACTGTTCTTCCGCCTGCTTCATCTCTTCCTGATCAATCATAATATCTTAAAAAACTCGTAAATACACTTAATAGATTACAAACTCAGGCTTGCACCTACAATGACCGACGGGCCGCACTCGCTGATAAGAGGACTGATGCGGATGTCGTGGTTCAGGAGGTTGTCGCCGTTAAGCCAGAAGCTGAGCTTCTTGTTCAGTTTGTATTCCCCCCATATTCCCACGTTCACGAAGCCGGGAATCTTGGGAGTGGTTATGCCCACAAGAGCTTTGCGCGCGGATCCCATGTCAACCGAAAGACCTGCATAAATGCGCTTGTTCCAGTTGTAGCCTCCCTTGATGGAACCGCTGATGGTGGAAGGGGCAAAAACGCCCTCGTCCACACCGTCGGGAATATTGACATAACGGATGCTGCCGTCGAGGTTGAAACGTTCCGAGGCCCAGGACACCAGTGCGTCGACATGGAGAATATTGCAGTCCTGGAAGGCAAGGCACTCGCCTCCGGCCGCGCTGATCGCCCAGAAAGGAGCATCCTTCATGAAACGGTAGCCAGCTTTGAGGTCGTACTGCAACCCAAAGTCTGCATGCCCCCTGAAGCCAAGGAACAAATCGGCGATTTCGCGTATAGGGCGGGGCTCTCCGTAATTGACGAAGTATCTGTGCGCCCTGGTCTTGTAGTCCCAGTATGACATGAAATAATCCTGCCCCTGGGCGCCTGCATAGATGTCGAGGTAATCCTTGAAAAGATGCATCGTGGCCGATATGGCGGGATGAGCGGTAACCTGGCCTGTGTACCAGCCCAAGCGGGCGCCGGCGTCGAAATCAATCTTGCCAAGACGGAACAGGGCGTGAGGATATAGTTCGAAGGCCGAGTAGAATGCAGTGTACATTCCCTGGGCGTCCACGGTGATACGATAGGCGTCAGAAATAAAGGGAGTAAGCCCCGCTTCGAGCCTGACCTCATTATCTACCACGGGGTCCTTGCCATTAAGCCAGTCATGGACATACCTGTACTGAGCTCCGACATTCAGGGCAAAGGAACCAGGTTGTTCGTAGCCTGCACGGGCAGAAATATAAGGAGCATGGCAGTTGTCGCGGTGGAATACCTCATGGCCGGTATAAACTCCGTCATAGCCGGCCTCGGCCCTCAGGACAACGTCCCTGATGTTGAAACGTGCATCGGCACCTACTGCTGTGCGGAAGTCCCAGCCTTTGTGAAACTCATTGTTGTAACGTTCGAAAGAAGTGGGGGCTATCCGGCGGTAATTACCGTAAAACCCTTTGCCGGAGGCAAATACATTAACGGCCGAGCGTTTCCTGTCAAGTGCGGCCCAAACAAGGTCAAGTTCTGGCTTGAGGGTATAGCCGGCGCCTCCGCGGAGGTAAAGCTTGCGCCCGTCGTACGGCCTGGGGTCGGGCGTAATGGTAACCGAATAAGGCGAGAACTCATATGCTCCTTTGTACGGCGAGTCGAAAACCGAATAGTCGAAATGATAGTCGAAGCGCATCAGCGAATCGGGCACTTTCATGGAAGGTCCGAGTTTGGTGGCGTCGCCCATGCGTGTCTGGTACTCGTTGGTAACCTGCACCTCGGGATTCAGGTTCTGGGCCATTAGGCCGAGGGGCAGCAGCGCTGCGGCAAGGAATATAATGTGTCTTTTCATACTGCTCTAGCTGTTAAGTTTGTAAAGCCTGTTCTGCACCAGATCCTGGATGTCGTCATCGGGCCTTTCGGGAGTGTAGCCGTCACGTATGCTCTCCAGAGTGGCCTTAGCCTGCTCGGTTTTGCCGATCTGGACAAATGTATCGGCCAGAGTCAGGTAAGCACGGGCCAGCCAGTAGTTCTGGCCTCCGGCCTTGTCAGAGAATTCGAATACGCCTTTCTGGACAGCGTCGTAGTCGGCCCTGTCGAAGGCATCCTGTATAAGCATATAACGGGCCTCAGCACCCTCGGAGGTGGCAGGTTGTGAAGACAAAGAGCGGAATACTGCAAGTGCCTCTTCGCGACGGCTGGTGGCCATGTATGACTTGGCTTTTATGTAGGAGGCCTCGCGCAGCAGGTCGGCGCCGGCGGCAGAGGACGCAGACACCTCGTTCGCGGCCGAAATGGCATTGTCGTACATATGCGCGCGATATGCGGAACGCATCATGCCGTTAAGGGCTGTCTTACGGTTTTCTTCCATCTTGGCATGGGTGCGGAGCCTGGAATATGCATCGTATGCGCGGGAGTAGCTCTCGAGACTGTAGGACAGGTCGCCCAGATGCAGCAGGGATGCCTCAGCGAAGGAACTCTGGCTGCCGGAATCGGCGACGCGGGAATAATAGTCACAAGCCTTTTCCTTGTTGCCCAGGGCCGCATAGGACTCGGCAAGGTAGAACAGGGCGTTGACGGTGTGAGCTCCGTTGGGATAGGTATCCAGATATTTCTGGAGCGATGCGGCGGCCTGCACATAATTACCGGACAGAAATACCTGCTCGGCAGTGTTGAAGTAGAGTTCCTCCTTGTCGGAGTCGGTCTTGCCTGCAGAGAGGTTGTTGCTCTCGATATATTCCAGGTACTTCTCAGGTTGCTGCTTGGCCTGATAGATGGATTCGATGGCGAAGAGGGCATCGTCGGCGTAGGCGCTGCCCGGAAGCAGCTTGACGACATCCTTGTAGCAGGTAAGCGCACGGTCGTAGTCGGTTATGTTGCGGTAGACCATGCCCATTCCTATCAGCGCCCTGGCCTTGGTTTCACGGTCGGTGGCAGAGTCGTTCAGGAGCGTGAATGCCTCCAGGGCCTTGCGGTTGTCCGATATGTCCATGTTGGCGCGGCCGAGCTCATAGAGGCCCTCTTCGTACATAGGAGTACCGGGTGCGGACTGAAGCACGTATCCCAGGACATCTGCCTTGGCATTCTTATCGCCCAGAAGGCCGTAAGACATGGCCAGCTGGCAGTAAGGATAAAGGTCTTCCTTGACGCCTATCTCCTTGATGGCCCTGCGGTACGATGACACAGCGCCGTTGTAGTCGCGGGCCGCAAAATCGCAGTCGCCGCGGCGGACGAGGGCGTCGTTGCGGTAGATTTTACCGTTTTCGGAAAGATATATGTCGAACCAGCGTGCCGCAGATGGGTAATCTCCCGCCTTGAAATGCGAGAAAGCCACATTGTAAGACAAAGCCTCTCCTTCGGGGTGACCGTCAAGGGCCGAAGAGTTGTACAAGTCGGCGAAGATCTGGGCGGACTGGTCGTAATTCTCGGAGCGATAGTTGCACTCGGCCTGCCAGTAACGCGCAAGCTGGCCAAGAGGGTCCTGCTTGGGAAGATAATAAGCAGCGGCCTTCAGGCAGGGAATAGCGTCGCGGTAGGCGCCGCTCGCAACGAGCTGCTCGCCTCGAAGGTAGTAGGCCTTGACATAGTTGCTCTGCTGGCTTGCGTCCAGCTCGTCAATCTTGTCGTAAGCCTCGACGGCAGCGGCGTAATCGCGGTTGTAAAGCGAGGCAAGTGCCATGTAGTTGTAAATCTCGTCTCCGCGGCGCGAGGTATTGTAAACATCTATGTACTTGGCAAATGCGGAAGTATCTTTGTTGAGGTCGAACGCGAGCTTGGCATAGTTGAACATGGCATCCTCTTTCATGACGGGATTCCAGTCGGGAACGGATGCCTCGCGGAAAGAGTTCATTGCTGCAATGTTGTTGCCGACGTTCAGGTAAGCGTTGGCGAGCTGGTAGTTGGCTATCTGGCCCAGGGAGTCGCTGCGCTCCGTCATTTTCTCGTAGTTGGCAATGGCGCCTTTGTAATCCTCGACAGCATACAGGACCGAACCGGCGTAGAAGTAATCGGAGCGGTTCATGTTTTCTTTTGATGTGGCTGCATAGTACTCCTTGGCCTTGGCCTTATCCCCTTTAACCAGATAAGATTCAGAGATTATCCTGGCCAGGTGGGCCTTGCGCACGCCGGGCTCCTCTTTGTACAGGTCGACGCCCTTGGATACAACGTAATCGTAATCCTTCTGCATGAAATGGCAGTCCACCAGGTAGAATGAAGAAAGTTCCCTGAAACGCGGGTCGGTAACTGACAATTCCAGCCACTTGCGGGCGGTGGAGAAATCTTTCTCGCAGTAGGCCATATAGCCCAAGCAGTAACGGGCGGGAGCCTTGAAGTCCGACATGGGCAGGGCTTCGACCTCCATATACTCCTTGCGGGCAGTGGAATAATTGCCACGGATAAAATTGGAATAGCCCTTCTTGAAGGCCAACTCAGGATAGCAGGTTTCGTCCAGGTACTTGCGTTCTACGGAGTTAAGGCGGGATGAAGCCTCGTCATAGCGGCCGCGGTCGAAGAGCACCAGGCCGTATTCATAATCAATGAGATTTGAAATGGACGATTTATGCCAGGTTTTCTCGTACTCCAGAAGCTTCTTTTCAAAGCCCTCGCTTTGCATCTTGATGGCGCAGAGCACGGAATAACCGTCGCTCATGGGGTCGCCTTGTATCTTGTCGAGCAGGTTGGCCGCTCTTTCATACATGCCGTTGTTGTACAAGTTCACTGCCTCCCGGTAAATCTGGGTGCGCTCATCAGGAGCCGCATAAACGGCCGCTGAGAGCAGCAAGGCAGCCATAATCAGTCTCAATCGCATAAAAATAAGTTTTTAACTTACAAATTTACTCAATTTAAGTTATATTTGCAGAATATAAGGGCAGATTTTTTATGAAAAATGTCATAATTTTCAAGGATGCCGACATTACCAGCGGAGAAAGCACGGTGGTATACGGTATGGACATGGAGGTCAAGGAGGGAGATATGGTGTACATCGTCGGGAAAGTGGGTACCGGCAAAACCTCTATCATTCGCACCATCATAGCTGAAAACCCTCTCCAGAAGGGCACAGGAGAGGTTTGCGGATTCGACTTGACCAAACTCCGCCGCAAAGATATTCCCGCCCTCCGCAGGCGCCTGGGAGTGGTATTCCAGGATTTCCAGCTGCTGATGGACCGCAGCGTCGAGGCCAACCTCGATTTCGTACTCAAGTCCACAGGATGGAAAGACCGCGAGGCTATGGACAAACGCATCCAGGAGGTCCTTGACGCAGTGGGAATGAGCACAAAGGCCCACCGTATGCCCCACCAGCTGTCGGGCGGCGAGCAGCAGCGCGTAGCCATCGCCCGGGCCATTCTTAATTCTCCCGAGCTTATTATAGCCGATGAGCCCACCGGCAACCTCGATGCCGAAACCGCCGACGGCATACTCCAGCTTCTTACCAGCATCAACAAAGAAAACGGAACGGCCATAGTCATGATCACCCACAACCGTTCCATCATACAAAAATACCCCGGAAGAGTATTCGAAACCAAAAACGAAACCTGCAAAGAAATATGAAAGAATTTGAAGCCAAAGTACAAAGCTGGCTGGACGGCGACTTCGACCAGGCCACAAAAATGCAAATCCTGAAACTGCGCAACGAAGACCCCGCTGCGCTTGAAGATGCATTCTACAAGAACCTAGAATTCGGTACCGGCGGCCTGCGCGGCATCATGGGCGTAGGCACCAACCGCATGAACAAGTACACTGTGGGCATGGCCACTCAGGGGCTTGCCAACTACATTCTGCAGCATTGCCGGGAGGATGACCCCAAGGTGGTTATTTCCTACGATTCACGCCTGCAGAGCAAAGAATTCGCGAAGATTGCCGCAGATGTACTCTCGGCCAACGGCATCCATGTATTCATCTTCGACAACATCCGTCCTACTCCTGAAATGAGCTATGCAGTGCGTCTCAAAAAGGCGGTCGCAGGCATCATGATCACGGCTTCCCACAACCCCAAGGAGTACAACGGGTACAAGGTTTCATGGTCCGACGGCGGCCAGGTAACCTCCCCCGTCGACAAAGAAATAGTTGACGAGGTCGCCAAGATAACCGATCCTTCCCAAGTGAAGTTCACAGCCGGCCTGCGCTGCGGCGAAGTAGAGTCCATGGGAGCCGACGTTGACGAGCTGTATCTGGCAGATCTGCTGTCCCTGCGCCTCAGCCCCGAGTCAGCAGCAAGGCACGGTGACATTAAAATCGTCTATACTCCCCTGCATGGCTGCGGAGTGCGCCTCGTGCCTGAAATCCTGCATCGCAGCGGCTTCAAGAACGTCATTCACGTCCCCGAGCAGGACATTTCGGACGGCAGCTTCCCCACTGTCATCTCTCCCAACCCCGAGGAACCTGCAGCCCTTAAGCTCGCTATCGAAAAGGCAGAGCAGACAGGTGCCGACATCGTAATAGGCACCGACCCCGACGCCGACCGCGTAGGCATCGCAGTCCGCAATCCCGAGGGACAGATCGTCCTCTTCAACGGCAACCAGACCGCGGCAATGCTTACCTGGTACATACTCAACCGCTGGAAGGAACTGGGCAAACTCGACGGCCGTAAATACGTGGTCAAGACCATTGTCACCACCGAGCTCATCACTGAAATCTGCAAAAGCTTCGATGTGCCCGTGTACAACGTCCTCACCGGCTTCAAGTACATCGCCTCGGTAATCAAGAGCAAAGAGGCAGAAGGATGGGAGTTCATCTGCGGAGGAGAGGAGAGCTATGGCTTCAACGTAGGCGAGTTCGTACGCGACAAAGACGCTCCCGTAACATGCATGATGATAGCAGAATGTGCTGCCTGGGCCGCCGACCGCGGGCTCACCCTTTACCAGCTTATGCAACAGATTTACGCTGACTACGGCTACCGCAAAGAGGGCCTGGTGAGCCTTGTCCGAAAAGGTATTTCCGGCGCACAGGAAATCCAGCAGATCATGTCAGACCTGCGTTCCAACCCTCCCGCAGAGCTATGCGGATCGCCTGTTACAAAGGTGGTCGACTACCTTGAGCCCGAGAAGACCGGCCAGCCTAAATCGAACGTGCTGCAGTTCTTCGACGAGGCAGGCGACGTAGTATCAGTCCGTCCTTCAGGTACCGAACCAAAGATCAAGTTTTACTTCGGGGCCAAGGGAGGTGATGCCGACGCCAAGATTGAGCAACTTAAACAGCAATTCACATAATGAAAGAACAACAGATCGATATCCGTTTCCAAGAGTATGGTAGCATAGAGGAGCTTAACGCCGAAGACCGCGAGCTTGCCGAGGCTGCAATCGAGGGCATGAAGGGGTCTTATGCTCCATATTCCCATTTTAATGTCGGTGCCGCCGTGAGAATGTCGGGCGGACAGATTGTCAGCGGGGCCAATCAGGAGAATGCTGCATTCCCATCCGGCTTATGCGCCGAGCGCACCGCCATGTTCGCGGCCGGCGCAAAATATCCCGACAAAGACATGCTGAGCATTGCCCTGGCTGGCGGCGTTTACGGCCGCATCACCGATGAGCCTGCCACGCCCTGCGGCGCCTGCCGCCAGGTCATGGCGCAGTATCAGTCAAAGTCAGGCAAGCCCATGTCAGTAATCATGATCGGGCACAAGAAGATATGGAAATTCGAGAAAGTTGACGATATTCTGCCGCTTATTTTCGACAGTATCTGATTTTTTTATATCTTTGCAGCAGGGAAAGTCGTACACGACCAGCTCCCTCAAAACTCCCCCAGGGCCGGAAGGCAGCAAGGGTATGAGGTCGTAGCGGTGCGATGTGCTAAGCTTTCCCTTTTTTGCGTCTAGTCCAGCAGGAACTCCCCGAAGAATTCCGGCCTGTGAAAGTCAGGAGAAGTGGTGCCGACCGGCGCCCAGGTAACATAATGTGGATGCGCAGTAAGGTCTCCGCATTTGTAGATATTACCCTTCAGGGCCGCTGGGGCCTGCTCCAGACCGAGGATCTCAAATGGAATGATGAGCATCACACGCCAGTTCCATATACCGCCCTCATAGTTGACCGGTTCATTTACAGCAGGCAGCCCCTCAACAGAGCTGATACGCACGATCTGGCCGAATGACTCGTCCGGCAGAGGCTTGCGGTCAAAGCGTCCTGTCCCGCGTGCGGCCACGAGCCGCCCGGCAGGATTGACCTCAAAATTAAAATACTCCTCGCTGCCCGGAACCTGCACAAAGAACTCGCAGGCGCTGTCTTCCCAGATTCGTCCTTTGTCGGCGAGATTCTGGATTCTAAGATCCAGGCCGCTTACGCGAAAATCAACCAGCAGGGATTCCTCGGTCCGGGCGATCCGGCCGCTGCAGAAAGGAGCATATGCATACTCGCCGGGCCAGTTGACCTGATCTACCCGGAAAGGTTCGCCGAAGAGTTCTAATGCCGTATCAAGATCCTGGTTTTCAAGATTCTGAAGGATGGGGATCCGGAGTGTTTTCATACTATTCATGGGTTTCAAGACGCCTTAGCGCCAAATCTTCGTAACGGGTGCCCGGACGGCCGTAATTAGCGTAGGGATAGATGCTTATACCTCCTCTGGGAACAAAGAGCCCGGTCACTTCCAGATACTTGGGATCCATGAGTTTGACCAAATCCTTCATGATTACGTTCACGCAGTCTTCGTGGAAAGCGCCCTCGTCACGGAAACTGAAGAGGTAAAGTTTAAGGCTCTTGCTTTCCACCATCTTTTTATCGGGGATATAACTAATACGTATCTCGGCAAAGTCAGGCTGGCCAGTAATGGGACACAAGCTGGTAAACTCAGGGCAATTGAAACGAACCCAGTAGTCATTGTCGGGATGATTGTTCTCGAAGGTTTCTAGAACTTCAGGAGTATAAGTACTCTTGTATTTTGCTTCGTGGCCCAGGGATTTGAGGCCTTCGAGTTTGCGTTGTTCCATTATATATCTTTGATTTTGAACGGATTATAAGAAATGTTGGTATCGTATGTATCAACCCCCTCCGTTGCCTTTACCTTGCGCACCACGGCGGCTGTGACAGGCAGTATGATAATCTCATAAATCACCTTGAAACTCACCTGTGCCAGCATCATCATGGCCAGGGTGCCAATAGGCGCTCCCCAGAATGCTATAGGCATGAAGATAAGCGAGTCGACCACTTCCCCGGCAAGCGAGGAGAGTATGGCCCGAAGGCCGAAGCGCCGGCCACCGTCGTTCACCTTCATTTTGCTTATCACCAACGAATTAAGATGCGATCCGGCGAGGAAGGCCAACAGCGATGCTCCTACTACCCGGGGTGCCATGTTGAACATGTAGTCAAAGTGTGCAGCTCCGTCCCAGAAAGAAGCCGCGGGCATCCACACCAGCAACTGCCCCAGCAATACGACCAGGATGTTCATGGCGAATGCCGTCCATATGACCAGACGTGCCTTTCGATAACCCCATACTTCTGATATACAATCGTTTAAAATGTATGACAGCGGGAAAATGACAACGGCTCCGGGAAGGTTTATTCCCCAGAGACACATAACCTTGGTAGCAAAGAGGTTCGATGAAATGAGGCAGACCGTAAACAGTACTGCCATCAACAAAAATGTTGTGGAAAACTTGTCTTTCATTTGCAGTTTTTATAGTGGTGCCTGTTACACTTGACCCCGCCCCGTGCGGAATCTCGCCGCAAAGATAGACAAAAATAGCGATTCAGCAAAAAATTACATCACACCAACAATGGCTGCGTACAACTCGGGGAAGCGTTCCGACAGGCGTACAGGGCGGCCGGCCTCCAGGAAGCAATGGGTGGACGTGGCCGTGCACACAACTGCGCCGCCGACTCGCATCGTATAGCTGAAACTCAGCTTAAGTTCTGTCATTTCAGCCACTTTGACCTCGATTTCAATCACATCCTTGAAGGTAGTTGTCCGCTTATAGTTACAGCTGATTGCGACTACCGGGGAAACGATACCCTCGGCTTCCATACGCTCGTAGCCGTAGCCCAGCTGGTCCATCCAGTCAATGCGCGACTCTTCCATGAAGCGGATATAATTGGAGTGATGAGTAACACCCATCCTGTCACATTCATAATACTTAACCTCGTGTTTGTAAACCTGTGTCATAGTTTTCCTCCGGTATATAATTCCCAATATTTGCCCTTACGTTCCAGCAGTTCGAAATGCTTTCCTGCCTCGATTATCCGGCCCTTTTCGAGCACTATTATGTAATCAGCGTCGCGCACAGTAGACAGCCGGTGGGCTATAACGAAGCTGGTACGTCCCTTCATTATCCTCGCAATGCTTTGTTGGATAAGCTTTTCCGTGCGGGTATCGATGGACGAGGTAGCCTCGTCAAGTATGAGCACCGGCGGATTGGCAACGGCCGTACGGGCAATGCTCAGCAGCTGGCGTTCACCGGCGCTGAGAGCACCGCCGTCTCCATCGATAAACGTGTCATAGCCTTCAGGCAGACGGCGTATGAAGCTGTCAGCACAGACCAGTCTGGCGGCGGCTTTGCACTCCTCGTCGGTAGCGTCCAGACGGCCGAAACGTATGTTTTCCAATACGGTTCCCGAGAAGAGATTCGTCTCCTGAAGCACTATTCCGAGCGAACGGCGGAGTGACGGTTTTTCGATATCAGACACGTTGAACCCATCAACTTTTACCTCTCCGTCCGAAATATCGTAGAAACGGTTTATGAGATTGGTGATCGTAGTCTTACCCGCACCCGTACCTCCTACGAAGGCTATTTTTTGTCCGGGATAGGCGGTAAGGGTAATGTCGTAAAGGACTTGTTTTTCAGGCATATAGCCAAAGTCTACATCCTTCAGGCTCACAAGGCCCTCCTGCGGTACAAGCCTTGAGCCGTCCTTCCATGACCAGCCCGGCGAATTCCCTGACGGAGGCACGAGGGTTACGGTTCCGGCATCAGGCTCAGGCTTTTCATCCTGAAGTTCATATACTCTGTCCGCACCGGCTGAAGCCATAGCTATATTGTTGGTCTCCTGACTTATCTGTGCTATGGGCCGGGAGAAGTTCTTATGCAGGGTCAGGAAGGAAACCAGCGTTCCGACAGTCAGCGCTCCTGCACCGTAATGCAGTGAAATATAAGCGCCTGCAATAGCAATCAGCACATAGCCAAGGTTGGCTATTCCCGCATTGATCGGCATTACGGTGTTGGCCACGCGATTGGCCTTGAACACACTCTTGAACAGATCTTCATTAATGCCGGCAAAGCCTTGACTGGCCTGTTTTTCGTGACTGAAAACCTTGACGACTTTCTGTCCCGATACCATTTCTTCTATGTAGGAATTCACCTTGGCCATATTCTCCTGACGGCCCTTGAAATATCGCCTGGAGTACTTGGACATGGTAACGGCAACTACCATGGCACCAGCGGCGCAAAGCAGCGACAGGCAGGTCAGCGGAATACTTAGCAGCAGCATGCTCACCAAGGTTGAAACCAGCGTAATCACAGCGCTGAAAAGGTGGGGCAAAGTACGCCCTACCATCTGCCGGAAAGTATCCATGTCGTTAGTGAACACCGACATGATGCCGCCGTGGGGATGCGAGTCAAAATAGCGCAGAGGCAGGCTCATCAGATGCTCGAAAGAAGATACGCGGAGATTGCGGATTATCCCCTGCTCCACCTTGATCATCAAGAAGTTGAAGAAGAAAGAGGCAAAAGTTCCGACCAGCAGCACCGCCGCAAGTTTAAGCAATGCTACGCCCAGCGGGGAAAAGTCAGGAACAGCCTCCTGCGAGAGCGGAAGGATATAGCCGTCGATGAGCGTCCTGGTGAAAAGCGTCATGGCGAGTGTACAGAGGGTTGACACTACAATCAGGATCGCCACCGTTAGCAGCGTCCATTTCCAGTCGCGGAACATGTGCTTCAGAAGGCGTCTCATGGCTGGTCGAAATCGGCCTCCCCTCCGGATGTCTGCATGTCGTATATATCTTTGTAGATGCTGTTGCTTTCAAGCAGCTGCTGATGGGTGCCGACGCCGCTTATTCGTCCGTCATCCATCACAACGATACGGTCGGCATCGATAATGCTGAGTATGCGCTGCGATATGATGAGCAGCGTGGTACCGGGGATGCGCTCGGAGAAGGTACGGCGGATGCGGGCGTCGGTGGCCGTATCTACGGCGCTGGTCGAATCGTCAAGCACCAGAACCTTGGGATGCCTCAGTAGCGCGCGGGCAATGCACAGACGCTGCCGCTGACCGCCAGAGAGATTCGTTCCATCCTGATCCACAATGGTTTGGAGCCCCTGCGGGAGATCCCGTACAAAGTCGGCGGCTGCAAGGTCACAAGCTTCAAGGCACTGCTCTTCGGTGGCATCGGGGTCACCCCAGCGCAGGTTTTCCAGCACTGTTCCGCTGAACAGGGTGTTCTTTTGAAGCACCACTCCCACGGCGCTGCGTATGGCATCGAAGGAGTACTCGCGTACGTCATGGCCGCCCACTTTTACAGAGCCGGAGCTCACGTCGTACAGGCGGCTGATCAGGTTGACGAGAGTTGATTTTCCGCTGCCCGTACCACCTATCAGGCCGATACGCTCGCCGGCGCGTATACTGAGACTGACTCCTGCAAGGGCGGGATTGCCACCGCTGGCGTAGGAGAAGCTGACATCGCTGAATTCGATGCTTCCGTCCGGTACCTCCGTGAGCGGGTCGGACGTCTCCTGCATGGAAGGCTCGCGCTCCAGTACCTCTGCAATGCGCTTGCCGCTGGCCACGCTCTGGGTGAGCATGACGAATACCATCGATAGCATCATCAATGAACTCAGGATCTGCATCTGATAGGTAAAGAGGGACGTGAGCTGACCGGTCGTAAGTGAGCCATCAACAATGAAATGCGCGCCGAACCACGACAGCGCTATCATGGATGCATAGGTGACTATGTTCATGACCGGCTGGTTGAAGTTGATGATGGTTTCAGCTGTGACGTTCAGCCGGTAGATTACATCTACGGCGGCTCTGAACTTGAGGCTTTCGTGCTTTTCTCGCACAAAAGATTTGATAACACGGATGCCGGCAACTCCCTCGCGCACTACGTTGTTCAGGTCATCGTACTTGCGCATCAACTCGGCGAAAACCTTCATCGAACGGGACACTATGAAATAGAGCGCCACGGCAAGGAACACCATGGCTGTCACGAAAACCAGGCTCAGGCGCAGGTTGATGAAAAAGCTCATGAACATGCCGGCCAGCACGTTCAAAGGTGCGCGGACGCTGATACGAAGCAGCATCTGGAAGGCGTTCTGGATATTGGCCACATCGGTGGTCATACGTGTCACCAGACCTGCCGTGCTGAAAGTGTCGATATCGGCAAACGAGAAGGTCTGGATCCTGGAGTACATCGCCTCGCGGAGATTCATCGCAAAACCGGCTGAACTTCTGGCCGACTCGCGGCCGGACATAATGCCGAAGAACAGGCTCACAGCCGCGATTGCCACCATGATTGTTCCGTATTTCCAAACTGCGTCGATATTGCCGGCCATCAGGCCTTTGTCGATGAGCGACGCCGTTACATACGGTATCAGGACACCCATCAGAACCTCCAGGGCCGTCCACACCGGCGCCATTATTGCAGACAAGCGGAACTGCTTAACCTGTGATAATATAGTCTTCCACACAAGTGGCAAATATACAAAAAAAACCTACGCCGTCAAGCGTAGGAATGCATTCCGCCAAGCAGAAGATTTACACCGAAATAAGTTATCAACACACTAAGGAAAGCAATTATTGTATACCAGTGGAAAAACCGCGGTTTTGAAAACACTGTGAGGACATCGCCGTGCAGGGTGAATGAATACACAAGCATTGTTACCAGGGCCCAGGTTTCCTTGGGGTCCCACGCCCAGTAACTGCCCCAAGAGATATTGGCCCATACGGCTCCGAGAAACGTACCGAACGTAAGCAGGAACACCGCAGGATAAAGCAGCACGAGGCTGAGGTCCTGAAGGCGAAGACCCGCCTCCTGCGAGCGTACGGAAAGGCCCATGACGCCGTTGAACGCCACAAGGCCGAACAGCGTGTATGAGAGCATCATGCTCAGCACGTGAATGGACAGAAGCGGCGACTGGAGCACCGGCATGAGAGGCGTTATCCTGCACCCGGCTTTGTATGCAAGCAGCATGGTAAAGCCCGCTACCAGAAAGCCCAGAGGCTGGTCAGCCCCCGGGAAGATTCCCGATCTGGAACAGTCTGTGCAAAAACGGGCGCAGAGACGGCCAGAATTAACAAAAATAATCAAGTGCTTGCTCATCTTTTCGTTCAAATCCGGGCACAAAAATACACCTTCCGCAAAAAAAACGGCAATCCCAAATTATTATGATTTTTTCATATATTTGCGGTGCTAATCATTACAGCTATGGCAGGAAGAAAAATATTACTTGCAGTAGATCTGCAGAAAGACTTTATTGACGGCACTCTTACCGTGCCCGGTGCATATCTGGTTATTCCCGAAATCAACCGGGTCAAGAAAGATTTTGATTTAGTGTATTTTACTCTGGACTGGCATCCTGTAGGACATTGCTCGTTCAAGGAGCAGGGCGGTCCTTGGCCCGTGCACTGTGTGCATCACACCGCCGGCGCTTCCCTGCCCGACGAAGTGCTGGAAGGTCTTGACGAGAGCCGCATGCGTTTTATTCTCAAAGGGCGCCTTCCCGAGCGCGAAGAGTACGGCGCGTTCGTCGGCTTCGATCCTGAAAACCAGGACCTGTTCGAGCCCGGCGACGAGGTGGTGGTCTGCGGTATCGCAGCTGAATACTGCGTACTTGAAACCCTCAAGAATCTTTATGCCATAAGCAAACAGATAGGATTCACTGTCAAAGTGTTCCTCGGCGGGACCGCCAAATTCGACAGCCACGACACCGTCGTCGCCTTCATGGCCGAAAACGGCATCATTGCCTGGTAAAAAACATCTTCATCGCTAAGACGAGAAACGCCTTAAAAGATGAAACGCTTCTGTGCGATAGCTGTTCTGCTGGCAGCCACCATAGCCGGCCAGGCACAGCAGTACTACACCAACCCGATACTGCACATGGACTACAGCGATCCGGACGTGTGCAGGGTCGGGGAGGATTATTGGATGACGGCATCGTCGTTCAACTGCTTTCCAGGGCTGCCCATACTGCATTCACGCGACCTGGTTCATTGGACGCTATACAACTATGCGCTAACCAGTTACGATCAGCCACTCAAGCCAGGCGAGGGCGTGTGGGCACCGGCTATCCGCTTTCATGACGGATGGTTCTACATTTTTGTCGGAGATCCCGACCGGGGGATCTTCATGATCCGTACCAAGGACCCAGAAAGCAAATGGGAGGAGCCGGTCTGGCTGGTGAGAGGCAAAGGATTCATAGACCCTTGTCCATTATGGGACGATGACGGAAAAGCCTGGCTTTCCCACGCTCTTGCCGGTTCCAGGGCCGGGCTCAAAAGCGTCATACTCGTCGCCCCCATGGCCCCGGACGGCACCCGTCTGCTGGAGCCTTCAAGGATAGTCTACGACGGGCACGACACCCAGCCCACTATTGAAGGCACCAAGTTCTACAAGCATGGCGGGAAGTACTACATCTTCGCCCCTGCTGGCGGAGTTGCCACAGGCTGGCAGACCGTACTAAGGAGCGATACCCCCCGTGGCCCCTGGGAAGAAAGAATCGTGCTGGCAGAGGCCGGATCGGGAGTCAACGGCCCGCACCAGGGCGCCTGGGTGCAGACTCCCGGCGGGAGCGACTGGTTCCTGCATTTCCAGGACAAAGGTGCATACGGGCGCATTGTCCATCTTCAGCCAATGAGCTGGACTCCAGACGGTTGGCCAATTCTCGGCGATGATACCGGCAAGGGGTTCGGACGTCCGGTAAGCAGACATGCACCACCATCCATAGTGTATGACCGGGATGACGGTGCGCATGAGCCGGGGCCTTATGGACTGCCGCTCGGCTGGCAGTATCCATCTATCCCTCTTCCCTACTGGCACTACGGCCTCGCGGGCGGAGGCGTCAGGCTCTTCAGCGTGCCGCAAGGCCAGGAAAGCAAGAATCTGTGGGACTGCCCCAATCTTCTGCAGCAGAAGTTCCCGGCCGAGCGTTTTACCATAACGGCAAAATTGACCTTCCGCCCCAACCCCCGCACCTCCGAAACCGCCGGTTTCGTAGTTATGGGCCAGGATTATTCCGGACTGAAGCTTTCATACACCGAAAGCGGTGCCCTCCTGGAGCATATCATCTGCACAGATGCACACAAAGGCACTCCGGAGCAGTGCTTGCCACTGGCTTCTCTGGAATGGAAGACAGAAGCGCAAGACTTCCCCCTCGCATCGGAGTCGGTACCGCCAGTGAAGTATCCTGACTCCAGGGAAGTTACTGTGTGGGTAAAACTGGACGTAGCGGCCAAAGCCGTCAAGGGAAACGTCCCAAGTGCCGTCTGCCGGTTCAGCTACAGTCTGGACGGGAAATGCTACAAAGCTGCCGGACAGCCATTTACAGCGGCACCCGGCAGATGGATCGGAGCCAAATGGGGATTCTTCTGCAATCGTGGCGGAGCACTTAACGACGGAGGGCGGCTGGACGTTACAGACCTTAAGGTAAAGACTCAATAATACTCGATATTATACCGGGTCAAAATATCCATGTGCATGAAATTATCACGGCGCATGGGTTTCTTGCCGAGCACAATATAGTCAAACAAAGCCTGAATTGCCATAGCAACCTGTTCATCGGGATGCTGGGCAATCAACGCCGACACTGTGCCCCTTGCAAGGGCGTTCATATTTGCCGTAAGGTTATCGAATCCCACAACTCTTTTTATTTGCGCGGGATGCCTTTCCAGCCAAGGTACAATCAAATAGATACGTGAGTTGAACATGGCTATGTGCGTGGTGCCCGGGAAAGCCTCGAAGAAGGATTCAAGTTCCTGGTCTGTCCGTTCGTGGTCACGCGGGTCGATGAAGATGCTGCGCACCACGCAGTCGGGGTAATGCTCACTCATGTAGTCCATGAAACCTGCACGGCGTATGACGGTGGGGTCCGACTGCCGGAAAGGGTCTCGCTTGATACGCACCAGAAGCACTTCTGAGGCGGATTTGTCAATCGTAAGCTGATCGGCACACAGGTAACCGCTCCTGTACTCCGGCAGTCCGTAATAAGCCAGATAGCCGTCGTCATCCTGCTTGGTGTCAAAGAATACGTATGGTATCGAACGGCTGCGCAGATCGGCTGTCAGCATCTGCGTGCCGGGGCCGAACATGGGAGCGACGACAACACCGGAAGGAGCACTGTCCAGAAGCCTGAAACAAGCATCCTGGAATGATGATGCATCTCTGGAATTGTATTTGAACAACTGCGTCTCCACCCCAAGAGGCCCGACGGTTTCAGAGGCTTTGCTTATGCCGTTCAAGGCAAGTTCCCAGAACGACCCCGGCTCGTGCTCTGGAATCAGTACGGCAATGCGGGGGGATACTCCCCTTGCAAGGGCTGAAGCCAGCGCATTAGGCTCGTAGCCAAGTTCCTTGATCACGGCCATCACCTTGTCGTAACTCTTTTTTGACACTTCGCCGCGATTGTGCAAAACCCTGTCCACCGTTCCTTTGGAAAGGCCGGTCAGGCGGGCGATGTCCATAATAGTGGGTTTCTCTGACTGTATCATAACCGGTGCAAAATTAACAATTTTTGCACAATTCCGTTACCGTACACGAAATTTTTTCCGTTACCGTGCACGGAATAAAAAAATAATACTATATTTGCACCCGTAACACTTTGATAATAACTAATGAGACCTGCCCGAATCCTGCCGCTTCTGCTAACAGCAGCCCTTTGCATGGCTTGCAACAGCAATCACGTCCAGACCGGTATTCCCTTCGACATGCCTGAAGTCCCGCTCCCCTCAATCCCCGTCCGTACAGTCAGCCTTGCAGACTTCGGAGCAGTGCAAGGAGGAGTCACCGACAACACAGAAGCATTTGCCCAAGCCATTCAGGACCTCGCGGGCAAAGGTGGCGGCCGCCTGGTTGTCCCCGCCGGCATCTGGCTTTCCGGCCCCATAACCCTCGACAGCAATATCGATCTCCATCTCGAAAAGAACGCCATTCTGGTTTTCAACTCCGACCAGGACCTTTACCCGATAATCGATACCAACTTTGAAGGCCTCGACGTACGCCGCTGCCTCTCCCCCATCAACGCCGAGAACGCCCATGACATAGCCATCACCGGCGAGGGAATCATCGATGGAAACGGTGACGCCTGGCGCGAAGTCAAGCGGCGCAAGGTCTCCGACGACCAGTGGAAGCTCATCACTGCCCGCGGCGGTTTCGTACCTGAAGACGGCAAGGGCTGGTACCCCGACGAGGGCTATTACAAGGCCCGCCTTACCGCCGGCAGCCTCAACTACCCCGACCCTTCGCTGGACGAAAATGAAATCAAAACATTCCTCCGTCCGGTCATGGTGTCGCTGCGCAACTGCAGCAGGGTCCTGCTCGAAGGCTGCACTTTCCAGAACTCCCCCTGCTGGAACCTTCATCCGCTCTGGTGCGAGAATGTGACCATCCGCAACATCAATGTCCGCAATCCCCATTACTCCGCCAACGGTGACGGCATCGACATAGAGGCCTGTACCAACGTAATACTTACCGGCTCTACCTTCGATGTAGGCGACGACGCCATCTGCATCAAGTCCGGCAAAGACGCCGACGGCCGCAGGCACGCACGCAAATGCAAGAACCTGATTATCTCCGGCTGCACAGTATACCACGGACACGGCGGCTTCGTCGTGGGCAGCGAAATGTCCGGCGGAGTGGAGAACATCCTCGTGCGTGACTGCAGTTTCATCGGTACAGATGTCGGCCTGCGGTTCAAGAGCACCAGAGGGCGCGGCGGCCTGGTCAAGGACATCTGGTGCGAGCGCATCTATATGAAGGATATCGTATCTTACGGAGTCATATTCAATCTCTATTACGCCGGCGTAGCGGCGACGGACATGGTAAACGGCATCTGTGAGCCTGTGGTTCCGGTTGATGAAACCACCCCTGAATTCCGCGACATCCACTTCAGCGACATTTTCTGCAGCAGCGCCAAGCAAGCCATCTACATCAACGGTCTGCCCGAGTTGCCCCTTCGCGGCCTGAGCTTCAGCAACAGCACTTTCAACGCCCAGAAAGGACTTGAGATGCACAACGAAGAGGGAACCACCTTCGATAACGTCAAGATCAACGGGCAGGAGGTTGTCGCCACCAGCCCGAATGCCACAGCCACCAACTGATATGAATAAGTTCTTTCCTGCGGCAATTGCCGCGATCTGGCTGATCTGCAGCTCTTTTACCATTCACCTCATGGGCGACAGTACCATGGCCGAAAAGGACCTCTCCAACGGCAATCCCGAGCGCGGCTGGGGCATGATGTTCCAGAACTTTCTCGACAACGGCGTAAAAGTCATCAACTACGCCCAGAACGGCCGCAGCACCAAGAGTTTCATCGACAAGTGTCTATGGGACAAGGTATACGATGCCATCCAGCCCGGCGACTATGTCTTCATAGAATTCGGCCACAACGATGCCAAGGCCAGCGACCCGGAGCGCTATGCCGCTCCCTGGGGAGCATATCAGGATAACCTGCGTCTGTTCATCAACGGAGTAATCGGGCAGGGCGGCAAGCCCGTGCTGCTTACGCCTGTTGCCCGCCGCTGGTTCAAAGAAGGCGTGCTCGACCGCGAGTGCCACGGGGACTACCCTGCAGCCATGAAACAGGTGGCAGAGCAGACCGGCACTCCCCTTCTGGATGTAACCACCGCAACCCTCAACTGGCTGGAAACCCTTGGCGACGATGAGTCCAAGGCATATTTCATGATCTCCACCGGCAAGAACGACAATACTCATACTGTCGCATGCGGTGCACGCAAGGTTACTGAAATAGTATGCGGGCTCATCCGCGAGCAAATACCCGAAATTGCCGAACATCTTCAGTACTATCATATCGTGGTATCAAAGGACGGCCACGGCGACTATATGACTGTTCAGGAGGCTGTCAACGCCATTCCAGACTACAGCCACGACCAGATAACCAAGGTACTCATCCGCAAAGGCATATACAAAGAAGAAGTCACCATCCCCCATACCAAGTTCCGCGTGCACTTCACGGGCGAGGATGCGATGAACACCGTAATTACCTACGATAAATATGCAAAGCAGATCTGGGGCGGCCGCGACTTCCCCGTCGGCACCTCCGGCAGTGCAACCATATATATCCATTCCAGCTACCTCACCTTTGAAAACCTCACTTTCGAGAACTCCGCCGGCGAGGGCAAGGATATTGCACAGGCGGTTGCTGTATTTACCGACGGCGACTTCCTATTCTTCAAAGGCTGCCGCTTCATAGGCAACCAGGATACACTCTATACTTACGGACGCTTCGGCAAGGAAGGCGGTATCAAACGCAACTACTTCCTGGACTGCTACATAGAGGGCACGACCGATTTCATCTTCGGTCCCAGCATAGCCTACTTCGAGAACTGCACCATACATTCAAAGAAGAACAGTTACGTCACCGCCGCCTCAACCCTCAAAGGGCAGAAATACGGCTACGTATTCAAGGATTGCAAACTTACCGCAGCCCCCGGCATAGACAAGGTCTATCTCGGAAGGCCATGGGGCGCCTACGCCAAAACCGTGTTCATCCATTGCGAGCTTGGCTCTCACATAGTTCCCGAGGGCTGGCACGACTGGGAAAAGGAAGGCAAGCCCGATACCAAAAAGAATTCCTGGTATGCCGAATACGACAACTACGGTCCCGGTGCCGCCGGGCCGAGAGTCAGATGGGCAAAGAAACTGAATGCACGCAAGGCCTCCGAGTTCACTTTTGGGAAAGTGATGTACCAGAAACAAGACGGAATAATCTGGAATCCATACGACAACAGATGAAAGTTCTCAAACTCATATTGCTGGCGTCAGCCTTGACCGCATGCACGGCCAAGGCTCCGCTGTACATGGATGTCACCCGCTCCGAAATGTCCCGCTGCCCTGAAGCGACGTACATCGACGGGCAGGAGGGCAAATTGAAGTGGAACTATACCACCGGGCTGGAGTTGAAAGCCATGCTTGATGCATACAGCTGTTCGGAGCGCAAAGAAGAATCTGTCCTCCAATACGTAAATGCGTGGTATGACGCTATTATCGACTCCACCGGAGCCATCGGAGGCAAATACAAGAAATCCAATTACTCACTTGACCATATCTGCCCCGGCAATACCCTGTTCGATCTTATGGAATACTTTCCCGAGCAGAAATACCGTAAGGCGCTGGATTCTTTGTATTTGCAGCTGCAGGAGCAGCCCCGCACCCCCGAAGGGGGCTTCTGGCACAAAAGAGTTTATCCCCATCAGATGTGGCTGGACGGTCTGTACATGGCCCAGCCCTTCTATGCCCGCTACACCTCCCTCTACGTTCCCGACTCCCTCAAGACAGCCAACTATCAGGATATCGTAAAGCAGTTCTCCCTTGCTTGGGACCACTGCTACGATCCTGCAACCGGACTTCTCCGCCACGCCTGGGACTCATCACATGAAATGTTCTGGTGCGACCCGGCTACCGGACAGGCCGAGCATGCCTGGGGCCGCGCATGCGGATGGTATGCAATGGCCCTGGTCGATGTAATTCCCTGGATACCTGAGGGTGAACTGCAGCAGAAACTTATTGATATGCTCACCAGGCTCATGCTTACAGTCAGGGAATTCGCAGACTCAGAAAGCCGTATGTGGTACCAGGTCCTTGACCGCCCGGGAGCGGAAGGCAACTACCTCGAAGCAAGCGCAAGTGCCATGTTCACCTACGCCCTCCTGAAAGCCACCCGAAACGGCTGGATCAAGGATTATACTGTAAAAGCATCCCGGGACCGCTACCGCCGGCTCGTCAAGACTTTCGTTTCTGTGGGCGCAAACGGTTGGGTAAACCTCAACCAGTGCTGCGAAGTAGCAGGCCTCGGCGGCAAACAGAACCGCAGCGGCACCTATGGTTATTATATAAACGAGCCCATACGCGCAAACGACCCCAAGGGCATCGGTCCCCTCATCTGGGCATCGATTGAATACGAGAAGATATGAAATACAACCATATAACCTGCTGCTTAGCGCTCGCTTTGAGCCTCGCCGCCTGCAAAGATAACAACGGGCAGAAAGAGAATCCCGGAGTACAAACTCCAGGCGTGCCTGCTGGAATCAAACTGCACTCCGCCACGGAAACCTCTCTGTCTTTTCAGTGGACTGCCGTCGAGGGCGCCACAGCCTATGACTGGCGACTGCTTCAGGAAAGCACTGAGGTCCAGAATGGAAGCGTCACCTCGCGTAACGCTATTATAACAGACCTTACAGAAGGTACTGGTTACAGGTTTGCCGTCCGAAGTGTCAACTCTGCGGGCAAATCCGCATGGTCATCTTATGTAGACGCTGCAACCGAGGGTTCCACGACCCCCGATCCCGGCCCCGTCGATCCAGTTGACACTAAAAGCTACGGGGAGTTCCTGATTCCCGAGATTGAAGAGGACGGCGTGGCCCGTGCATTCCCCGGTGCCGAAGGCGGCGGAATGTGGGCTACCGGAGGCCGCGGAGGCAAGGTCCTGCACGTCACCAGTCTGGAAGACAGCAATGCACAGGGTACCCTCCGCTGGGCAGTTACCCAAAACTATGCCCGCATAATCGTATTTGACGTCGCCGGCATAATCGATCTCAAGAGCACCCTTGTCGTTAATCGTGACAATGTGACCATTGCGGGTCAGACCGCTCCCGGCGACGGTATCTGCATCAAGGGCAACACTTTACGCATCGCCGCCAACAACGTTATAGTCCGCTTCATCCGCTGCCGCATGGGGGATCTGAACAAGGTCGAGAACGATGCGATGCAGATCATGGACAAAGATGTTGACAAATTCAGCAACATTATTATCGACCACTGTTCCACAAGCTGGAGCACCGATGAATGCGCCTCATTCTACGGGATGAAGAATTTCACTTTCCAGTGGAACATCGTTTCCGAGAGCCTGCGCCAGTCTCTTCACGAAAAAGGCGCACACGGTTACGGGGGTATCTGGGGCGGTACTAATGCTACCTACCATCACAACTTGCTGGCCCACCACGACAGCCGCAATCCCCGAATCGACCATGACTATGTATCCACCCAGAAAGGTCCGGTCAGCATTGTCAACAATGTGGTCTACAACTGGAGAGGCAACACCTGTTACGGCGGAGAAAGTTCCAGCACCACAGGAGATTACAAAAAATTCAACTTCATCGGCAATTATTACCGTCCGGGTCCCGCCACCCCTTCCAACCACATCTGGTTCCTAGAACCCACCACCTCCTGCTCCAACTGCACCAACACTCACGGCGGCAGCGTTGTACCCGGCCATTTCTACATGACCGGCAATGTGATGCATGGCTACAGCGCTCTGACAGCCGACAACTGGAGCACAGTGCACGGAGCAAGCGCAAACCTGATAAAACAGATTAGAGAGTCTTCGGCCTTCACCTATGCCGACAGCCCCTCCAGCATCAGCCTTCACAATGCCGAAGACGCTTTTGACTTAGTTGCAGACTACGCCGGAGCCTGCTTCGCCCGGGATATTATCGACACCCGTATAGCCAAGGAAACCAAAGACGGGACCGCTACATACACCGGCTCCGCAGGCAAGGTTGCCGGACTTATAGATACCCAATCCGATGTCGGCGGCTGGCCAGAGTACAAGGGAGAAGCCGCCAACGACGCCGACTCCGACGGTATGCCCGACTGGTTCGAAGATCAATTCGGGCTTAACAAAAGCAATCCCGCAGACGGTCCGGCCATAGGACTCGACAAAAACGGGCGCTACACCAATCTCGAAATGTACCTGCATTACATTGTCCGCGACATAGTTGCCGGTGGTAATGTAAAAGCAACATACACAAAACTCTAACATATATTATTAACCAACCAAAACACTCCAAATGAACAGTTTAGCAAAGAAATTGATCATTGCATTCCTCTGCCTCGGAGCTGCTTGGTCGCTTTCCGCCCAGACTATCGTAAAAGGTATTGTGACGGACGAGAGCGGTGAACCCCTTATCGGAGCCGGCGTCTTCGTAGAAGGCACGACTGTCGGTACGGTCACCGGTCTTGACGGCGACTACGAACTTACAGTTCCCGCAGATGCAGTCAATCTGGTATTCTCGTTCATAGGACTCGCCGACCAGACCGTCCCCATAGCCGGACGCACCAACATCGACGTTGTCCTTGCAACGGATACCACCGTCCTTGACGAAGTAGTTGTCGTGGGTTACCAGACAGTAAAGCGCCGCGACCTGCTCGGCTCCGTGAGTTCCGTCAACTCCGACAAACTTACAGAGCAACCAGTTACAACTGTAAGCCAGGCCCTCACCGGTAAGATGGCCGGCGTGTCCGTGGTAACCACCGAAGGTGATCCCGACGCCGATATCAAGATCCGTGTCCGTGGCGGCGGCTCAATCACCCAGGACAACTCTCCTCTCTACATCGTGGACGGTTTCCCAGTTGAATCCATCAACGACATTCCTTCTTCGGAAATTGCCAGCATCGACGTTTTGAAGGACGCTTTCTCAACCGCTATCTACGGTAGCCGTGGTGCAAACGGTGTTGTTATCGTCACCACCAAGAGTGCCGACAAAGGACAGAAGATAAGCGTAAAATTCAACGCTTACTACGGTCTGAAGAAAATGGCCAACGCCGGTGCTATCCAGCCTATGAACGCCGAGAACTTCGTAAAGTTCCAGTACGAACTTGGTTCAATCAGGAATGACCTCAGTTCCCACTACGTCCCCTATTTCGGTTCATTCTCGGATATCGACCTCTACACCGGCCAGCCCACCAACAACTGGATCGACGCCGTTTTCGGCAACATCGGTTCCACTTTCAGCGCGGACGCATCCGTGAGCGGCAGCGGCGACGGATACAGCTGGACACTGGGATATGCCCACATGGGAGACCAGGCCATTATGGCAGGTTCCAACTACATCCGTGACAACCTTAGCTTCAAGGGTCACTTCAAGACGGGAAAGACCACCAGCATCGACACCAACATCCGCTATTCCAAAGTAAACGTCCGCGGATCCGGCGCCAACGGCTTGAATGACAGGGGTTCAAATGCCGGTAACGGCCGCCTCAAGCACGCCGTTTCCTATGCCCCTATCCCTGTTACCGCATCTGTACAGGATGCCGATGAGGAGCAGAACTACGGCGATAACGCTCCGCCCCTCCGTTCCGTCTACGACAATGATTCAAAGCGAATCAGGTCTACCTGGAACGCCAATGCTGCATTCAACTGGGAGATTATCGACAACCTTAAGCTCAAGGTTGAGGGAGGTCTGGAAGACTACCGTCAGGGAGATGACCGCTTCTACGGTCTTACTACCTACGAAGTAGCTAACAATTCCGATTACAAGAACACTCCTTCCACCCAGCACAGGGAAGCATTCCGCACCCGTTACCGCAACACCAACACCCTGAATTATGACTTCAGCAAGATTCTCGGCGAAAAGCACAATCTGACCGCCCTGGTAGGTGAAGAATTCACAATCACCAAGAGCAATACCCTGACGAGCATGATTGACGGTTTCCCCCTATTCTATGAAGCTGAAGATGCTTGGAATTTCATCTCTTCCGGAAAGACAAGGTCAACGGACAACATATACAGTCCGGATGACAAACTGCTTTCGTTCTTCGGACGTGTCAACTACGACTATGACCATCGCTATTCATTAGGAGCGACACTTCGTGCTGACGGTTCTTCAAAGTTCGCCCGCGGACACCGCTGGGGCTTCTTCCCTTCCGCCGCAGCTTCCTGGACCATTTCAAACGAGCCTTGGATGGATGCTTCCCACACATGGCTCGACCAGTTGAAACTCCGTTACAGCTTCGGTACTGCTGGTAACAACAACATTCCTTCGGGTCAGTTGCTTACCCTCTTCTACTCGTCAGCATCAACATGGCTTTCCATGACCGACAGCTACTTCGGCACTCCCCATTATGATGAACTCGAGCACAAGGTAATAAATGTTATGAGCAATCCCGACCTTACATGGGAGACCACTTATACTCATAATATTGGCGTGGACTTCAGCTTCTGGCAGAGCCGCCTCAACGGTAGCATCGAGGTTTATCAGAACGATACTAAAGACCTTCTGATCAAGTTCCCGATACCCGGTTCCGGATATGACCATCAATACCAGAACGTCGGTTCAACCCGCAACAGGGGTATAGAATTAACTCTCAATGCTCCCCTGGTCTCCAAGAAGGACTTTTCTCTCAACGTGAGCGGCAACATCGCCTACAACAAGAATGTCGTAACTGACCTCGGCGGACTTGAAAGCATTACCGCACAGTCTTATTGGGCATCCTCCGAAATCGGCGACGACTACATCGTACAGGTCGGCCAGCCTCTCGGCAACATGTACGGTTTCCAGTCTGACGGTTTCTATACCACAGATGACTTCGACTGGAACGGCTCAAAATGGGTTCTCAAAGATGGAGTGGTTAACTGCTCTTCCATCATTGGTGAAGGATATATGCGTCCCGGAGCAATGAAACTTAAGGACCAGGCCAATGTCCCGGTTTACGACGAGAACGGAAAGATAACCGGTTACACCACTGACGGGAAAGTCACTCTTGCAGACCGCACCGTAATTGGCAACGCTTCCCCCGACTTCACCGGAGGCTTCTCCTTCAGCGCCTTCTGGAAAGGCTTCGACCTTAGCGCCAACTTCAACTTCATGATTGGCAACCAAGTGTACAACGCCAACAAGATCGAGTTCACCTCTTCCCGCAAGTTCTTCAACCGCAACCTCATCAATATGATGGATGTTGACAAGCGCTGGACCAACGTCGACTGGAACACAGGCGAGTTGATCAATGACGCAGAGGCCCTCAAATCAGTCAATGCCGGCAAGACCATGTGGAGTCCCGCCGTGGGCAGCGCCATCTTCACCGACTGGGCAGTTGAGGATGCATCCTTCCTGCGTTTCCAGTCCCTCACTCTCGGCTATACCCTGCCGGAGAAGCTCACCGAAAAAATCCACCTGCGCAAGGTCCGGGTATACGCTACCGGTACCAACCTCTTCTGCCTGACAAAATACTCAGGATACGATCCCGAAGTCGATACCCGCCGCGCCACTCCCCTCACCCCCGGTGTAGACTATTCAGCATATCCTAAGAGCATCGGTTTCGTGGCCGGTGTCAATCTCTCCTTCTAATCTGATGCGCATATGAAAAAGATTATCTATATCATTTCCGCCGCACTCATCGCAGTATTCGCCTCCTCGTGTGAGAAGATTCTGGATTCCACGTCCCCGTCAGCATTTGACTCCGAGTCCATTTTTTCCAACTATGATCTTGCAGAAAGCCAGTTGTTCTCCGCGCTTCAATCGTTTGCAGAGACTAACTCCTACCGTGGTCGCTACCTCCCTTGGATAGGTCTCAACAGCGATATCGAGTGGTACAATACTTACAAGCCAACCGACGAAAAATACCAGATTGCAGGCTATACTATCCAGCCTAACAACGGTCAGCTTAACTGCACAAATCCTCCGTTCGCAAAGATGTATGAGGCAATCGAGCGCCTCAACCTTTGCATCAGCGGCATTGACACCTACGGCAAGCCTGAAGAGAATGCTGACATGGCATACCTGAAGGCAGAAGCACTCACGCTCAGGGCTCTTGTCTATTATGACCTCACCCGTGCGTGGGGTGATGTACCTGCCCGCTTCGAGCCTACTACCAGTCAAACTATCTACAAGGCAAAGGACAGCCGCGATGTGATCTACAAGCAGCTGCTGACCGATCTCGACCAGGCGATTCCTTATCTTCCCTATCCCGGCAAGGATGCCCGTACTTCCCGCACCGACCGCGTAAACAAAATGTTTGCCCAGGGTCTTTATGCCCGCATCGCCCTTATGGCTTCCGGCTATGCAATCCGCCCCGATGACGGAATGGTAGGCACCGGCGACCTTGGCAGCGTGCGCCTGAGTTCAGACCCTGATTTACAGAAGGATAAACTCTATCCGGGAGTACTGGACTACCTCCGCGATGCTATATCGTCAAAAACTGCATCGCTTGAAGATTATGAAACCCTTTGGAAGAACCAGAGCAACATGAAGAACCTCAAGGCCGGACCCGGCTGCGAGAGTCTGTTCGTCTTTCCTTTCTCCGATGGACGCGGTCGCTGGAATTACACTTTTGCAGTCCGCTCCGACGGATCCAGATATGCAGGAGGTTCTACTGTCAACAGAGGCGGCGACGCTGGTCCTGTGCCCACAATGTGGTTCCGCTATGAGCCTCAGGATACAAGGCGCGACCTCACATGCGTCAACTGGCGCTGGAATTCCAACGACGAGAAGGAACTTCCCGGAATTCAAAAGTGGTATTTCGGCAAGTATCGCTTCGAGTGGATGATTGACACGCCTTACACCGGAAGCAATGACGACGGCGTCAAGCCAGTAGTTCTGCGTTATTCCGATATCCTCCTCATGGCTGCTGAGGTTGCCAATGAATTAGGATATGCCGACGAGGCAAAAGGCTACCTGCTTCAGGTACGCGAGCGCGCCTACAAAGGCAACGAGGGTATGGCAGAATCTTACGTAAACGCTCTTTCCGGAAAGGATGCCATTTTCAAAGCCATTGTAGATGAAAGGGCACTCGAGTTCTGCGGAGAGATGACTCGCAAGTTCGACCTCATCCGCTGGAACCTCCTGAAGACCAAGATGGACGAGACCATCGCCGAAATGAAGGAACTGCGTTCTCTTAGCGGTCGTTTCGCCAATATCAACGGACTTGACGGAGACGTCTATGTCCAGACCAAAGGTGACGAAATCACAGTTTGGGGACTTACCGGCGAGACCACCAAGCCCAAAGGCAACTGGGAGAAGAAGGCCGGCTACATCACCAAGGTGATTGACAGCAAGGGCGCCGACACAGGTCTGTACGACGATCTGTTGGAGCACGGTCTGTACTCCGGCGATCCCATCCAGCACATGTTCTGGCCTATTTTCTACGATTCTATCGTAAACAGCCAGAATAATCTTGTAAATGACTATGGCTATTAATACCGACGCCTTATGAAATACAACAGTATAATTAAAACAGTATTCCTTGCTGTTCTCGCCTTCGCGGCTGCCGGCTGCGCTCAGAAGGAGTTTGCCGAGATCACCGAAATGAATCTCGCACGCTGCCTGGAGCCGCAGAACCTGAACGCCCGCGTGAACAACGCAACCGGCGACGAGGTAACCTTCTCTTGGGATGTCAACAAGGATGCCGACAGCTTCAATCTTGTATTGTACACTGATGAGGCAATGACTGCTCAGGCTTTCGACCTGGAACTGGATGCCTCGGAAGTTCCTTACACAGCAATCCTTCCCGCCGACACCGAGTACTTTTTCAAAGTACAGGCTAAGTCCGCTTCTCGCTCCCCTTCCAAC
This sequence comes from uncultured Bacteroidia bacterium, assembly GCA_902766255.1. GTDB lineage: Bacteria > Bacteroidota > Bacteroidia > Bacteroidales > UBA932 > Cryptobacteroides. Next base: position 3,867 of record CACXCS010000077.1, on the reverse strand, counting down.
TGGGCGCTTTACGAAGGTTCATTCAAAACTTTCGCCGTAAAGGACAACCTCTTCCCGGAGATAACCGCCCGCAGTGCCAACAGCTTAACCCTCAAGTGGGATTCGAGCATCGCTGACTTCAAGGAAGTTACCCATATCACAGCACGCCCCGTCAAAGGTGGCAGCAAGGTTGAGTACACACTGACCGATGCCGACAAGGCTGCCGCATCCGCAACAGTCAGCGGACTTGCAGCATCTACCGAGTATCAGATTATAGTGTACTACCTCTCCGCATCCAGAGGCGCCCTCGACGCCTGGACCCAGCCCGAACAGGGAGCGGCAGTTACCGTGAGCAATTCCGCAGATCTTCTCGCAGTGTTCGCATCCGGCGGTGAAGCGTACCTCACACTGGCAGGATCACCTTATGAAATATCCAGCGCCAAACCCAAGGCCAGCGTTCGTCTGATCGGCGAGATTGCCGCTGACGGCACCAAGCCCGAGGTCATCGGCAAGATCGAGCTCACCGAAGGTCTGGCCGACGGCAGCGACTTCTACGCCGAAGGCATCAAGTTCAACGGTGGAGCAGCCCAGTCCCGCGTGATCGAACACACCGGAGCGGCACTCAATGTTCCAAATATCACCTTCAAAAACTGCGAAATCACCAACTACCTCGCCGGTCTTTTCTACGATAACAACGACAATGTCATCAAGATCAGCAACTTCACCTTTGACGGCTGCGACATCTATGGTATAGTAGGTAGCGGCGGCGACGCGGTCGACATCCGCAAGCCATGTGAAATTGCGCAGCTCTCCTTTACCGGCAATACCATCTACGACGGTATGCGAACCTTCTTCCGTCTCGACGCCAACGATGCCGTGAAGATCTCGAACATCGTGTTCGAGAACAACACCGTCAAGAGTATTGCAGTAATCAACGACAGCAACAACCAGGGCTTGTTCGCCATAAAGGTGGCCACCACCATGACACTCAAGAACAACCTGTTCCTCTATGAAGATGGTGGCGTCAAAGATGCCGATACTCCTGACAAGACTCAGCTGTTCCGCGACAATACCGCGATCGTAGTTCCCGCGCTCAACGCTTCCGGCAACTATAGCTTCGCCCACGGAAAGGACTTCTTCACCAAAGTCAGTTCATCCGAGGCCGGTTTCACCGTTCTGAATGCCGATCCATGCTACAACTCAAAGGGCAACTTCTTCCAACTCTCGAACGACGATCTGGTAAGCGCCAAGGTGGGAGCCCCCAAGTGGTGGAACGCGTATGTAGAGAAGGAGGAAGACCTCACCCAGGGCGTTATTGAGAGCGCACATACCTGGAACCTGCTGGATGCAAAGCTCTTTGCCGGCGAAGTCAAGAACAGCCGCGTCCGTGACGGGCTCCTTCTTGTAGGCACAGAGGCCACAGCTCTCAACGCCGACAGCGGTATCAATTTCCTGAGCGCATCTTTACTTGACCGCAAGGGTATTCCTACCGAGGGTTACCTCTCCTTCAAAGTTAACGGTCCCGGATCAGTGGATCTTCAGGTAGAAGACACGAAAAACCGCGGCGGCAGCATTGTCGTGGCCCTGGCCGACGACAGCGGCTTCGCCGTTAAGGGCGGTGCAGTAGCTTCTGCAGCCAATAACGAGGTGCAGAAAATCGTGGTTAACCCCGTTTCCGGCGAGGGCACCATTTACATCTACGCAACCGGCCCTATCAGCCTTGTCAAACTTGCATGGTCTGAAGACACCTCCGCAGGCAGTAAGGTTCTTCCTTCACCTGTCCTCTCCGTGGAGCCTGTTACCCTCTCCGAGGGCGACGCAACTCCCGTGACAGTAAGCTGGAGCGCCATCCCCAATGCCGCCAGCTACGTAGTTATATTCAACAAGAGGGCACAGGAGCCTCAGACCGAGTGCAGCTTCACAGTGTCCGCCGAGGATATCGCAGCCCTGAAAGCAGGCCTGTACAACTTCAGCGTAACTGCCTACCCTGCCGAGGGTGACATCTACTACCAGAAGTCCGAGGCAGGAAGCGCATCCTTCGCCATCCAGCCTCTTGGCGGCGGCGGAGAGTCGGTTACCGTTGTCAAGACCTGGGACTTCTCTCAGGCCGACTGGCAGCTGGAATTCAACAGGTATGGAGGAAGCAACACCGACATCACCAACTGGAATCTGACTTACGATGACCTGACTATCTTCTCCACTGCCAAGAGCAAGTACAACACTACCTTCTTCCAGTGGGGCGGAAAGGGTTCAACCTCCGACCGTTACATGAAGTTCACCGCTCCCGAGCAGGGTGTTCTCAAAGTATGGGCATCCAACACCGGCAGCTCCGAGGATCTCACCCGCATGGTGGCAGTGAATGTCAACGGTGACGAGCAGACTGTGCCTGCTGGTACTCCTTCCTCCGCAGATCCCACAGTTGCCGAGTTCAGCGTTGCTGCCGGCGATGTTTATGTCTATGCTTCCGGCAATGCTCTCCGCTTCTACAAGCTCGAGTTCACATACTCCACTTCCAGCGGTGCAGCTCCTGTCGAACTTGACTGGAACTTCTCCGATTCCGACTGGGTTGCCGCCTTCCAGGCCAACTTCACCGCCATCAACAACAATGAAAAGGTAGACTTCTCGCTGAACGGCCTTGACGTTGTTGCCGGAGGTAACACCCTCAAATACAACATACATCCCGACAACTCCTACTTCATCCAGATGGGAGGCAAGGGAACGGCAAGCCAGAGGGCATTCCAGTTCGATGCTCCCTCGGCCGGAAAAGTCAGCGTATGGGCATCCAATACCGGAGACTCCGAAGCACTGGACCGCACCGTAGCAATCGCCCTGGACGGTACCGAGATTGACGCCCAGCCCGGCGGATACGCCAAAAAGGACGGAGGTCACCAGATTGACTTCGAAATATCCGCAGGTGGCCGTGTAGCTATCTACGGACCCGTAAACGGACTCTGCTTCTATCGCATCCACTTTACCAACCAATAATTATTCTTTGGGGAGCCGGGCCTGACCGCCCGACTCCCTCCCAAATCAATCAATTGTTATTATGAGCTTTATCAACCCCGATTTCATGCTCCAGACGGAGACTGCGCGCAAGCTCTTCCATGAGCACGCCGAAAAGATGCACATCATCGACTACCATTGCCACCTGGTACCTCAGCAGATCGCCGAGAACATCCAGTTCCGCGACATTACTCAGCTCTGGCTGGTTGACGGCCATTACGGCGACCATTATAAATGGCGCGCGATGCGTGGCAACGGTGTAAGCGAGGACTATCTCACCGGCGGTAAATACGATTCCTGGGAGACCTTCAAAAAGTGGGCGGAAACTGTTCCGTACACCATGCGCAATCCGCTTTACCACTGGACACACCTGGAGCTTAGCCGTGTTTTCGGAATCGACAAACTCCTCTGCCCTGCCACCGCCCGCGAGATTTTCGAAGAGTGTAACGCCAAGCTTGCTACTCCCGAATTCCGCGGCCAGGCTCTGATCCGCAAGTTCAATGTAGACGTGGTCTGCACCACCGACGATCCCGCCGACGACCTCCGCTGGCACAAAATGATAGCCAGCAAGCCTTTCGGCACCAAAGTCATCCCTGCGTGGAGACCCGACAAGGCCATGGCCATTGAAAATCCCGAGACCTACAGGGCATATCTGAGACAGCTGGGCGAGGCCGCCGGTATGGAAATCGACTCCTATGCCGACCTGCAGGAAGCTCTCAAGAAGCGCCACGACTACTTTGCCGCCAACGGATGCAAACTCTCCGACCACGGCCTGGAGACCTTCTATGCCGCCGACTACAAGGAGCTTGAAATCGAGCTCATCTTCAAGAAAGTGCTTATGGGCATAGCCCCCGGCCCGCGCGAGCTGGAGAAGTTCCGCAGCGC
>CACXCS010000076.1 GCA_902766255.1 uncultured Bacteroidia bacterium | reverse complement strand
GGACGTGGTTTCGGAAGCGGCTCTCGGTTCTGCGGTAATGCGCAACGTGGCGTTGTCGATGCACTCGGGTTTGAGCCAGTCCGCATTGGAGGAGCATACCCATTGGTATGCATTGGTCAGGATGGTTATGTCCCGGGAGCCTCCGGTGGGAGGTATCTGGACGGGACGCGGATTCGTCACCGCTCCCGGCTCGGGATAGATGTTGATGAAAGTCCAGCTCTGCTGCACGACCACGATATCCTGCTTGAAAACGTCACCGGCTTCAACGCCGACCTTGCAGGTCCTTGGCGGGAGGGTCTCATGCGTCGTCACGTCGCCATAATCCTCCACCAGCACCACGAGGTTCCCCTGCTCGTCTTTATGGGCCGTACACCAGGAGGCTGAGGGGACGGCCTTCCAGTCCTCGATATTGGTCCTTACGAGAAAGGTGCTCCCCGTGGCATCCCGGTTATATACCACCGTATAATCCGGAGGAAGGGGGGACGAGTTGGAGGGGGTGAGCAGGTTGAAATACGGTCCGGTCGGGGTTTCCGGACCGGGGGTATCGGGGTTATCGGGGTTATCCGGCCCCGTCGGCGTGCCTATATCGGGACATGCGCACAGTAGCAAGGCGGACATCGCAAGGCATAAAACGCGGAATGGGAAGTGACAGTTCATACGTCAGTATTTCTGGAAGTGTAATTGTATTGAATTAGTTGCGTCTTAGAACATCAAAAATTGGATGGTAACCATTCTTGAAGACTTATTTTGATGTCACGTAAATACATAGCACTTTTGTTTTTACGGGGCAATATACGGATTATTTCTGATTTAACCCTCATTGCAGCTAATAGGGTGACAATCCCGGTTACCTGGCGACTACGGGCGGAGCGCCGTGATGCGGCTTGCGGGCAGAACCGGAACTGGGTGCCTGCGTGGAGGCCTTGGTGCCACGGTTCACGGCGTCATATTCGAGGAACTTTTCGAAGCTGGCCGTTTCACCGCTCAGCTCCATGATACGCTTGTAGATCGCCCAACGGGACGGAGCGTTGAAGTACTCGACAACAGTGTTCATCATACTGTCCATGGAAGGCCTGTAAACGCCCTTGGTAAAAGTCGCTCCACCCTCATAGATGCCCACTTCATCCTTATACCGGTAATCCGAAAGGAATGCACTCCACTTGATTTTCGTCGGGTCATCAGTGAAATCGATGTTGGCGAACCATCCATACGCATTGAAAAGCCTGTTGGACTCGTCAATATATTCCTTGGACACGGTATCGGCACTGGGTGAATACTCATCTGCCAGGAATGCGAATCCGTGACCTCCGGCCTCGTGGCGCAAGAGTGGTTCGAAGGCGGTTGAATTTGAACAGGACGAATATAATGCCACCCCGGACTGGCGCGACTCGTCCATGTATGTGATACCGCCCAGACTGCTGGAGTTAACCATCACGCAGATCAGCAGGTTCCTGGCGTCATCGATACCGGGAACCTTGAGCGCATATTCATAACACTTTTCGATTGTTTTGCTTCCAAACCCGGCGGCACCATTGGAGAAATCCGTGCCCAAGGCAGTGGAGTTCTGTCCTCCAGTCCTGCCGTTCTTGGACACCACGTTGACATAGTACACATTGAAACGGTCCCGGAAGGACTTGTACGGCTCAATCGCAAAGAACGCCTCCAAAGACCTCTGCATCATGTCCCAATAGAGACTGCCGTTGATGTCCCTGTCGGTATAGGCGTCTCCCATGAATACAATGTTTATGCCCTTGCCGACCGTGGCCTCCTGGAGCAAGTGCACTGACCCGTCCTGGGAATAATCGGTGGACTCATAGTTACCTTCATCTTCCATAGGGCCGAAGATGTCCTCCAGGAACGGGATGAGGTCGATTATGGCGACATGGCCGAATCTGTTTCTGGCAGGGTCGCTGACATTCTGTGAGCAACTGTAAATGATGTTTCCCTTACTGTCGATGATATTCACGAACGGAGTACCGTAGCCAAGGGCTGCGTCCTCGGAGAGAGAAATATCATCCGATGAGAAATTATACCACTTGTCATAGCCTTTGCTCAGCAGAAAATCCTTCTGCGTCCTGACTCCCTCATCATCGCCCCATATGGGCCCTGCAATTACTTCAAGGCCGTCATCGTGATACTTCTCGTACATTCTTTTCAGCTGCGGCAGCAAAGCTGCAGAATTTCCGCACCAGGAAGCCCATCTGAACACAACTGTCGCCTTGTTGCTGGAGATAATATCCCCGTATGGTATTTTCTTACCGGTCATCACATCATTCAGCCCCCTCTCCGGCCAATACCCCGGAATATCGTAATCCTTGACGATATAGGGATACGTTATCCTAAAGTTACTATCACCGATAGGATCTCCGAGATTGATGTACAAGTTGATCCAGTAGCCGGGGTCTTTCGCCGTATAAAAGTAGTCCGGAATCAGTCCGTCAAATCTGTTGTGGCGAATTTCCACTTTGTTGCCATGCCTGAGCCATGATTCAGGGACTGTCCCTGCGAAACTATTCTGCAGGATCCACAACGACTCTATATAGTCACTTTCCCCAAGTGTTTCAGGCAACTGTCCGGTCATCAGCTCGTTGGGGCCGATAGTCACTGCTTTAAGCGGCATACCTCCAAAGACATCCGGAAGGCTCGTCATGGAAGTAAAACTGATGTATAAATCCTGAAGTCGCTTGAGTTTATTGAAACTTTGCGGAAGCACACCGGTTACGCCTGGCTCGTTTACATAGAACCAGACGCAGGCCGACAAATCTTCAAAGACATCGGGGAATTCTCCTTGCAGTCCAAACTTGTAGAATGTCAATTTTAGTTCGTTATTCTTGGCATCCCAGCTCACTCCCTCCCATGAATTGAGGTCCTTCTGGAGTTCCCATTTTTTCTTGATATTCCATTGGGAGCCACCCATGGTGTCGTAAATCCGCATAAGTGCCGACTTGATCCTGGATGCTTCACTGGGAGTCACGTTTATAGTACAGCTGGCGGTTTTATCTCCTGATCGTGCCGTGACGGTGGCCGCTCCCGTGGAGATTGCTGTGACTGTCCCTTCCTTGACGGTCGCAACAACTTCATTGTCAGACTCCCAGGTCACCGTCTTGTCGGTAGCATCGTCCGGTTTTACCGTGGCAGTAAGAGTCAGGGTCTCTCCTTCGACCATTGCCGCTTCGGTCTTGTCAAGTTCGATGGACGAGACGACTATCCTTGGCTCCTGCTCGAAGGTCAGGGTCTGCGGCTGCGCTTTGCCGCTCTTGTCCTTGACGGTGACCTTGCCGGTGCGGGGGTCGGTCGTTTCGTTGGCGGCGAAGGCGAACTCCATCTTGCCGCTGGTGAGGGCCCTGGTCTTGACGAAGGCAATCCAGGACTGGGCCGAAGACTCGATTTCAACGGTAAAATCGGTGTTGTACTGGACATCGACCCCGAAGGTGCCGCCCTCAGCGGGGATCGTCATAACGTCGCCCACCAGGATGACTTTCTTCTCTTCCTGTTTGAGGGTTACACTGGCCATGAGGCCTTCACTCTGAAAGTTCACGCTGCCGGTGACTTCGTCCGGAGAGGAAGTGGCGGCAGCCGTGACTGTGACCGTGGCATTCCCCTCGCCCGAAGTAGGCGATACCGAGAATCCGTACCCGCTGACACTGGCGGTCCAGGGATAATTGGCAGAGATCTGGACAGTCTGCGAGCCACCTTCCTGCGGGAACGACAGGCTGGAGGGCGATACGCTAAGAAAAGGCTCGGGGTTACAACCTGCCACGAGGGCCAACAGGGACACACCCATCAAGAAGAAGGACCGTTTCGAATTATTTAACATATTTAAGTCTCGCAAGTAGTTATAAACGAAAAAATGTTAAGGTTGATTTCTTTGAGAAATTTACATATCTCATTGATAATCATTATATTAGTGTTGCCAGGCAACTCAATATAGAAACCCCTGACATGGACAAAGATAGGCAAATAATCTCGGAACTCAACAGCTTTTTTGCTGAAAGCAACAATGCGAAGGCGATTCAGGGAGTCATGAACGTATTACGTTTAACCACAGGCAGATGGACTTCACACTCCAGGGTGAGATGGGTAAAAAGCCGGCCAAGCTGTGCTAGCTGTTGGCTTCCTCGAGGAAGGCAGCAAGCTCTGCATTCTGCCGGATCTGTTCCCGGAAGCGTTCTCCGAAATGCTCTGCAAAGGTCTCCGGTGTCTGGCCTCTGTAGAAACCAGTGGGCAGGTCGGTACGGACTGTCCCTCCGCCGTAGTTACCGGCAGACCAACCGGGGGTATAGACATCCTCCAGCAAATATGGACCTTTATCCGAGAAGCACAGGGTCAATTTAGTATACTCGTGGTGCTCCTCGTCCCTGTGATCCGCCAGGAAGATCTCGCGATACGTTATTTCTTTGATTGTCTGCGCGGCAGGTCTCTCTGAAGGACCTTTCAGCCTGGTATTCTGCTTTTGGACTTGCTTTTTCATAGCTGGGCACAAAAGATTATATCGTGTTGAATAATTCTGGGATAAAGATACAAAAAGATTATCATTCCAATATACCCGATGGTTGCAGTATGGCTTTCGGAGGAATTCTGCCGATTTTTCTCCCGTCGGCAGGGTTTTGCGACCATTCGGGAGAGATTCTGCCGATTTTTCTCCCGTCGGCAGGGTTTTGCGACCATTCGGGAGAGATTCCGCCGTTTTTTCTCCCGTCGGCAGGGTTTTGCGACCATCCGGGAGAGATTCCGCCGATTTTTCTCCCACCGGATAGGTCTCTCCGATGTGCCGTACCAGGGCGGAAAGGAAAACAAACAGTCCGTCCTCAAATGTGCCTTATTTTGAGGACAAACTGTTGCCCGTCCCGCTCCTGCATGGTTGCCGGGCCGGGAATCCGCTTTTTCAGGCCAGGACGGACGAGTTTTCCTGTTGCCGGGCCCAAGATTCGCTTTCCCGGGCCCGGCAACCTTTATCTG
>CACXCS010000075.1 GCA_902766255.1 uncultured Bacteroidia bacterium | reverse complement strand
TCTTCTTGCGAACGTCCACGGTGGGAGGGTTCAGATAACGGATTTCGTTGTTTTCTACTGCTGCCATGGCTTATTCCTCCACGCTTTCGGGTTCTACATCGATTTCAGGCTCTTCAACGGAGACGGGCTCCTCCTTGGGGGCTGCGGCCTTGGCTGCTCCCTTCTGGCGGCGGTGCTCCGCATAGGCGATGGAATTCTTGTCCAGGGCCACGGTGAGGAAGCGGATGATGCGCTCGTCACGGTGATACTGGGTTTCAAGAGTGTTGACGAACTGAGGGTCCGCCTTGAACTGAATCAGGTAATAAAAACCTGAGGTCTTGTGCTGGATTGGGTACGCGAGCTGCTTGAGCCCCCAATCCTCTTCGTACACGACTTCTCCGCCGTTGGCTTTGATAAGATCGGTGTACTTGGCAACCGCTTCCTTCATCTGGGTATCAGACAAAACGGGAGTTGCAATGAAAACGGTTTCGTACTGTTTGATCATAATGATTTGTTAATAAAAGTTATACCCCCTTTTCAAAAGGGGACGCAAAGATAGCTAAACTTTTGATAATAACCAAAAATTTTACGAAAGCTTGTCCGCTCCAGGCAAGAAGGGGAGTAGAAGGACCGCCGGAGCTAGATATTTATATCTTCGAGTTCTTCCTCGCTGCGGAGGTTGGCGCGGATGAAGCGGGCCCGGTCGGGAGTGTTGTCTCCCATGTAGAAATCCATGATGTCGTGTATGGACTCCTCTTCGGCCAGGCGAACGGAGTCGAGGCGCATATCCTCGCCGATGAAGTCGGCGAATTCGTCGGGGCTTATTTCACCGAGGCCTTTGAAGCGGGTTATTTCAACGCTGGTCTTGAGGTCCCTTATGGCTTTCTCTTTTTCTTCGGGACTGTAGCAGTAGCGGTTTTCTTTCTTGTTACGTACCCTGAAGAGAGGCGTCTGCAGGATGTGTACGTGCCCTCTGCGGATCAAGTCGGGGTAGTACTTCATGATGAAGGTCAGCACGAGCATGCGGATGTGCATGCCGTCATCGTCGGCATCGGTAGCAACTATGATGTTGTTGTAGCGGAGATTGTCCAGGTCGTCCTCTACGCCAAGGGCGTTGATAAGCAGGTTAAGCTCCTCGTTTTCAGCCACTTTCTTGCGGCTCTCCTTGTATGAGTTGATGGGCTTGCCGCGCAGGCTGAACACAGCTTGGTAGTTGGCGTTGCGGGCTTTGGTTATGGTTCCGCTTGCCGAGTCGCCCTCGGTGATGAAGATGCTGGAACGATCGATGCTCTCCTGGTTCTTTTCGGTGACTTTGTCGTTGAAATGGAAGCGGCAGTCACGCAGCTTTCGGTTGTAAATGTTGGTGCGCTTGTTGCGCTCGCGGGTTTTCTTCTGTATGCCGGAAATCTCTTCGCGTTCCTGCTGGGAGGATTTTATCTTGTCCTCGATAACGGGCACGATCTCTTTATGGATGCGGAGGTAGTTGTCCAGGTTCTTGGATACGAAGTCGTTGACAAAGCTGCGTATTGTGGGACCGATGTCGGTTTTGAGGGCGCCTTTTTCGTCTCGGGTTTGTTTTTCCCACATGTAATTGGAGCCCAGCGTGGTCTTGGTCTGGCCCTCGAAATTGGGCTCCTGAATCTGTATGCTTATGGCGCCAACAATGCCCTGGCGGCAGTCGGCGGGTTCATAGTTCTTCTTGAAGAACTCCTTGAGGGTTTTGGCTATAGCCTCGCGGTAGGCGGCAAGGTGGGTGCCTCCGTCGCGCGTGTTCTGACCGTTGACGAAGGAGGCGATGTTCTCGCCGTAAGCGTTGCCGTGGCTGAGAACTATTTCAATGTCTTCGCCCTCAAGGTGGATGGGGGGATAGAGGGGCTCCTCGCTGAGGTTTTCGTTTACAAGGTCAAGCAGACCGTTCTCGGATTTGTAGGAAGTGCCGTTCAGAACCAGAGTGAGGCCGCGCTTAAGGTAGGAGTAGTTTTTGACCATGGTTTCGACGAAATCCATGTTGTAGTGGAAGTCGCCGAACATCATTGTGTCGGGGTAGAAGCGTACCAGGGTGCCGTTCTTTTCTTTGGTCTGGCCCTTGCCGCTGTCTTTGAGCTCGCCGCGCTCAAAGCTGGCCCATGAGCATTCGCCCTCGCGGTAGGAGCAGACGTAGAAGCGCTCGGAGAGGGCGTTGACAGCTTTGGTTCCCACGCCGTTAAGTCCGACGGACTTTTTGAAGGCCTTGTCGTCGAACTTGCCGCCGGTGTTGAGTATGCTGACAGCTTTAATGACCGAATCGAGGGGGATTCCGCGGCCGAAGTCACGTACGGTTACTTCGCCGTCGGCGACAGTTATCTGCACCTGCTTGCCGAAGCCCATTGCAAACTCGTCGATGGAATTGTCAACTACTTCTTTTAGAAGAACATAGATGCCATCGCCAGCGTTGTTGCCGTTGCCCAGACGGCCGATGTACATGCCGGGACGCATCCGGATGTGCTCCACGCCTTCCAGGGTAATAATGTTCTCGTCGGTGTATTTTATCTGCTCTGCCATATCTCCAAACGTTCAATCCCACAAAGTTAATGAAAATTGATCAAGATTAAAAATTCAATTTTCTATATTGTCTTATAGCAGCAGTACCTGCCCTTTGAAAACTGTAGCCACCCTCGGCTCCATGAGAGGGAGGGGCCCACGTAGTGGGAGGGGTCGCGTAGCGACGTTTTCAAAGGGCCGGTACTGCTGCTATAAGCTTTTATTGACGCTTGACCTTTACGACGTGTTTGAGAGCGGAGATTTGGGATATGACTTTGTCGAGCTCCAGGTTGGACGGGACGAGCAGGCGGAGGGTTATCTCGTAGGTGCCGTTGCGGTGGTTTTCGTTGACGTTGAAGGAACGGACGGACACACGGAACTGTGAAGTGACGTCGAGAATGGAACTCATGACGGAGTGCTCGATATCCGAAATGATGGACAGCGATACCAGGAAGCTGCCTGCGGCGGCCGTTTCCTGCCATACAACTTTTTGAATGCGGTAAGGATAACGCTCGATCAGGCGGGCGGCGTTGGGACAGGATATGCGGTGAATCTTTATGCCTGCGCTGCGGGTTACGAAGCCGAAAACATCGTCCCCGAATACCGGATTGCAGCACGCCGCCATCTTGTAATCAAGCCCTTTGACATCTTTGGCATTAAGTACCAGGATATCCTCGCCGTCGCCTGAGTAAACGGCGTTCTTGCCTTTTACAACGTGCTCCTGGGGCGTTTCGGTTTCTTTGGAGGCCTTTTCCAGAATGAAAGCCTTGATGGCGTTGATGTCCACCTCCCCTGAGGCTATGGCAGCCATGAAGGAAAGCACGGAACTGTATTTATGCGCCTTCATGTATTCGGTCTGCATGCCGTCGGGGAACTCCATCTTCCAGTTGCGAAGGCGCCTTTCCAGCAACTCGCGCCCTTCGGAGGCACGCTTGCGCTCGTCGGCATCAAGCTCCAGTTTTATCTTGGTGCGGGCCTTGGAAGTAACAACCCAGTTCAGCCAGTCGCGGCTTGGCTTCTGGTCCTTGCGGGTGAGTATCTCGACGGTATCGCCCGTGTGCAGTTTCTCCTTCAGCTGGACGGCCTTGCCGTTGACCCTTCCGCCAATGCATCGTGCACCCAGACCGGAGTGGATATTGAAAGCAAAATCCAACAGCGAGGCACCAGCCGACAAAATCCTGAGCTCGCCTGTGGGGGTGAATACGAATATCTCTTTGTCGGGGGGAGAAGGGAGGTCCTCGGGATTGGTGCTAAGAGGATGCTCCAGGGCGTCGCGGACGCTCTGGAGCCAGTTGTCGGTGGACTGCTCGTGCTTGATGCCCTTGTATGCCCAGTGAGAGGCAGGACCGTTTTCAGCCATATCGTCCATGCGCCGTGTGCGGATCTGCACCTCGATGAAACTGCCCTGGCGGTTCTTGACCGTAATATGCAGCGATTCGTATCCGCTGGGCCGGGGAGTTGTGATCCAGTCGCGCAGACGTTTGGTATCGGCCTCGTACTCTTCGGTAACGTAGGAGTAGACTTTCCAGCAGAGGTCTTTTTCGAGCACCGGATCGTCCGGAGGACACTCGATAATGAAACGGATGGCGAACACATCGAACACGCCCTCGAACGGCACTTTCTGCACCTGCATCTTGCGCCAGATCGACCAGGCGCTCTTGGTGCGGATCTTAAGCTTGTATTCGATGCCGGCGTCCGAGAGCTTTTTCCGAAGAGGATCGATGAACTCCCGGGTAAGGCGTTCGCGGTCTTTCTCAGTGGCCCTGAGCTTGTTGGTGATGGCCCGGTACTGCTCGGGCTCGGCATAGCTGAAATAGATGTCGCCCAGCTCGCTGTTGATTTTGTACAGGCCCAGCTGGTGTGCCAGGGGCATGTAGAGCATCATGGTTTCCAGAAGCTTCTGGTCCCGTGAGAGCTTTGGGAAAATGCTTAGCTTGCGCATGACCTCCAGCCGGTCCGCGATTTTTATGACGCTGACGCGGGGGTCGGTGGAGTACTGGACTATGAGTTTCTTGTACTTGTCAGCCTCAAGGCGGGTGTCTTTGGGCTTGATAGTGGAGATTTTGTTGAGCCCTTCCACCATCATGCGTACGTCCTGCGGGAATGCGCTGATGTCTACCCCGTCATGGTCCCTGGTTGCCTCGTGGAGGTAAACGGCGGCGGCGCATGCGTCCGGCAGGCCAATCTCGTTGGTTACGATGTCAGCTACGCCGTCGGCGTGATTGATGAAAGGCGTCCCGTCATAGCGGGTTTCACCTTCGAGCGTGCCCATGGCGATGCGGCGCGCCTGGCTAGAAAGACTCTCTTCCATACATGCAAATATATGAACATTTATTGCTAATTTTGCAATGAAAATGAAATTTGTTCTCAAATCCGATTATTCTCCTTCCGGAGACCAGCCGGAGGCCATTGACCAGTTGTGCTCGGCCCTTAAAGAGGGGATTCCGGACGTCACTCTGCTTGGCGTTGCCGGCTCTGGCAAAACCTTCACAATGGCCAATGTCATCGAGCGTCTGCAGCGTCCTGCGCTGATCCTGAGCCACAACAAAACCCTTGCAGCCCAGCTCTACGGAGAGTTCAAATCGTTTTTCCCCGACAATGCTGTCGAATACTTTGTTTCTTATTATGATTACTATCAGCCCGAGGCTTACATTCCCACTACTGATACATATATAGAGAAGGACCTCAGCATCAACGACCAGATCGACAAACTGAGGCTCTCGGCCGCATCCGCCCTGATGAGCGGAAGGCGCGACGTCATTGTCATCTCCAGTGTCAGCTGCTTGTACGGCATAGGCAACCCTGAAGATTTCCATGCCCAGACTATCGAAGTGTCTAAAGGGGAGAGGCGCAGCCTCACCGGCCTTCTTTACAAGCTGGTCGATGCGTTGTACAGCCGCACCGAAACCGATTTCAAGCGCGGCACTTTCAGGGTGCACGGTGATATCATAGATGTGTTTCTGGGTGGTGCCGACGAGGCTGTAAGGGTCGAATTTTTTGGAGATGAGGTGGATTCCCTCAGCTTGATCGACCCTGTAACCGGAGCCCACATCGAAGAGATAGACCATGTGAGCATTTGCCCTGCCACAAATTTCGTGACCACCCGCGAGCGGTCCATAGCCGCAGTGAGCGCCATACAGGACGATTTGGTCAAGCAGATTGCCTGGTTCGAGTCTGTGGGCAAGGGACTCGAGGCTAAGCGTCTCAAACAGAGGGTGGAATATGACCTCGAAATGATAAAGGAGATGGGCTACTGCCTCGGAATAGAGAACTACTCCCGCTACTTCGACGGCCGTAAAGAAGGAGAAAGGCCCTTCTGCCTGCTGGACTATTTTCCCAAGGATTTCATAACTTTTATTGACGAAAGCCACGTCACCCTTCCTCAGGTACGGGCGATGTACGGTGGTGACCACTCCCGCAAGAGCGTGCTGGTCGAATATGGCTTCCGGCTGCCCGCCGCATCCGACAACCGCCCCCTCAAGTTCGAGGAGTTCGAAGCCCTGACCGGACAGACGGTATATGTGAGCGCCACACCGGCCGATTACGAGCTTGAAAAGTCCGAAGGCCTTGTGGTAGAGCAAGTTGTGCGCCCGACAGGTCTCCTTGACCCACCAATTGAAGTTCGTCCGATAGAGGGACAGGTGGATGACCTGGTGGAAGAAATCCGCAAGCGCGCCGAGGATGATGAGAGGGTACTGGTAACCACTCTCACCAAACGCATGGCTGAAGAACTGGACGAGTACTTGCGCCGCATAGGAGTCCGCGTCCGCTATATCCATTCGGACGTAGATACCGCGGAACGTGTGGAGATTATCGAGGACTTCAAGAACGGACTGTTCGACGTGCTGGTGGGAGTCAACCTTCTGCGCGAGGGGCTGGATATCCCTTCGGTTTCGCTCGTTGCCATACTCGATGCCGACAAGGAGGGCTTCCTCCGCACCGGCAGGGCGCTGACCCAGACCGCCGGCCGCGCCGCCCGCAACGTGAACGGCCTTGTGATAATGTATGCCGACCACATCACGCCCTCCATGGAGCAGACCATACGCGAGACTGAGCGACGTCGCTCCAAACAGATAGCATACAATAAGTTGCATCATATCACGCCTACTCAGGTGCAAACCCGTCTCAACGTGCTCGCCTCCGAATTGGGGGGCGCCAAGCCTGTGGGCGGAAGGCTTGCCGGCGGGACTACCGGAAGGGTCTCTGCCGCCAATTCTTATGATGCTCCTGAATACATTCCCAATCCCTCCGACTACGGGCGGGGAAGCATCTCCGTGGGTTTTGGCCATGATGCCCTGCGCGATAAAGGTGCGGCCTACAGCGAAGGTTTCGTAAAAGCCGACCTGGCCGCCGTGCTTCAGGATCCTGTCATCCGTTCAATGTCCCGTCAGCAAGTTGAAAAGATGATAGAGGAGGACCGCGCCCGCATGAAAAAATCGGCGGCGGATCTGGATTTCACCGCTGCC
>CACXCS010000074.1 GCA_902766255.1 uncultured Bacteroidia bacterium | reverse complement strand
TCTGATTACACAATTCGGATTATGTTAAGGACGCTCCGTCGTCAAGGTGCGAAGGTCCTACCTTCGAATTCCCGGGTGAGGCGGCGGAGGACAAGCAGCCCCCCTCAAGGACCTCCGGCCTCCAGGCCCGTCGGGGGGCTGCGCACTTTGCGCGTCCTTCGTGGGAACGTCAGTGCCAGTTCCGGCAGCGCTCCACCCGCGGTCGGATAAACCGCCCGCGACTTCCGCTTTGAGGCTCGTATCAGGATAAATGAGGTGTTCGTGGGCGCAAAGTGCAACCACGCATACCGTCAGTGCAGTGCGAGGGTAAGAAGCCCGCAGGGAGCCTCAGTTCAGTGCAAGCAGTCCTCCGCCTTACGCAGCTCCGCTGCTGGGTCGTTCCAGGCCGTGACTCCTCTTCCTCCGCGAGCTCCGGAAGAAGAGTCCCGTCCCTCCACTCCGCGGTACGGCTTCGCCGTGTTTATCCCTGTCTGCTATTCCTCCACACCTCTGCCGGGAAGAATCCCGCCAGAAGTGTTCCGGGCAGGCAGGGGGCAGCCGTCCCGGCTGCTGGCGCAGACAGTGTCAGTTTGTTCCGCGTCAGAGCCGCAGCCCAAACTGCCACAGACTGCGCCGGTGGCTTGGTGCAAGGCCTGACGGCCACGAGCGTCCTGCCTTCGTTCCAGCAATGGGCCGTCCCGGCCCAGGCCCCGGAGGCCGTCTGCCACCCCTTCGCGCCGGTCTCTTCCGCTGCTCCAGGGAGACTGCAGTCTCCCTTCCGCGGCGCTCCAGAGCCCGCCGCCCCTTTCCCTTCCAGACCGCCTCCGGGGCCACGCTCCACTTCGTTCCGCGCCCTATGGCACTGGCAGACTCACAGCCGCCGCACAAGGCCCCCGCCGCAACCTTCGCGTCTGCGAGACTGCCAGCACCATAGGCCTGCCCAGGGACTCCCGCTTCAGCGTCAGTGCAACATCAACCGACATCACCCGCCCGAAGGGACAGAAAAAGGGATAAATATATACTCAGAGGGGCAGCGGCTGACGCCGCTGTACTTGCGTAAGTGACGGATTTTTAGTAACTTTGTGATAGATGTAAACCTCCTTTGAGATTACTATTTGGTATTGCTTTGCCCAAAACTTATAGCGCCCTATGCCTCGTTTTTACCCATCAGTCCTGATTGCTGACGCCTACGGTTCCGTAGGTGAGGTGACCTTCTATCACCGGAACGGGAAGTGCTACTACAGGAAGCGCTCGCATAGCCGGTACCCGGGTACGGCAAAACAGACATCGGCCCTGGATGTTCACAGGCGTGCCCTGGCTGCCTGGAGGGAGGTTCCGCACAGGACGCAGTTGGTCTGGAACAAGCTGGCGGAGGTGGTGGAGCCCCACCGTCCGCCCTTCGACCATAAGGCCTACATCACCGGCCAGAACCTGTTCGTATCGGCGTATCACGGATTTGCGACGCTTGGGAACGAGCACCAGCCTTCGCCGGTGGCTTTCGACAAGTTCCCGCCGTTTGCGGTGTCGCTGGGTGATGGTGTGAAAGTGGATGGATGCCTGGTAATCCCCGCCCGGGTGGAGCTGGGCAGCTGGCCGGAGGCTTCCCGGTACCGGCTGCTGGCCAAGATCCAGCTCACAGCGCCGGGACGGTGCCGGCATCTGGGCAAGCTCAGGAATTACCTGGCTGAGGGAGACTGTGCTGCAGGCGTGGTTTCCGTCGTGATTCCCGGGTATGCGGAGCAATTCGGATTCGAACTCGACCAATACCAGGTGTATGCCCGGTTCGTCCTGCTGGATTCCGTTACCGGCTATAGGAGCCAGTACCAGGACGGCTCCTTCCTGATTACCGCACGGTAGTCTGCCGCTGCGGTTTTTCCCGGAATATCAGAAAAGCCAGCGCAGATTTTCCCAGAGCTGGATGGTGCCCTTGATGTCAATCTTGGTGCCCTGGTAGACGATGTAGCCCAGATTCTTCCAGGTGTTCGTCGTGGTACGGCTGACGCCCAGCTTGGTGGAGAATTCCGACGCATTGCAGAATTCCCGCACCTGGGAATACTCCTTCAGCCGGTCCAGCTGCTTCTGCCAGTTCTCAATCTTGGGGACCGTGAATGCCAGGAATTGCTTCACGTCCATTGTCTTGATGTCATCCTTCAACAGCATGGCCGCCGTTTCTGCGGCCTTCTTTGAGTCGATTCTGAGGGTGAGGATATGTGCTTCTGTCTGGGTCATAGGGCGCTTATTTCTTCATTTCATCATCAAAGAGTTTCATGGCATCTACTTTGGTCTTCTCGGCAATCTCGATATAAGGCTTCATCGCCTGGTAGTCGGAGTGGCCGGTCCATTTCATCACGACCTGAGGCGGGATACCGCTGGAGAGGGCGAAACATATGAAGGTGCGGCGGCCGGCGTGGGTGCCTATCATCTCATATTTCGGGAAGGTCTCCTCGACACGCTCACCGGCCCGGTAGCACACCCGCTTGATGGGCTTGTTGAATCCGGCCAGCTCGCAGAGGTTCTTCAGGTAGCGGTTCATCAGCTGGTTGGCCAGCACCGGGAGCGCACGGCCGTATGGGAAGTTCTCATCCTTATATTTATCAAGGATGGCTTTGGCAAAACTGTTCAAGTTGATGGGAAGGCGGTCGTTGGTCTTCACTGTGGTCACATACATCGTATCGCCCTCGATGTCCGTCCGCTTGAGGTTGGCCAGATCGGAATAGCGGAGCGAGGTGAACGCGCAGAAGCAGAAGCAGTCCCTGGTCTTGGACATTCCGCCGGCATCCTCGACCTCTTTCTCGTACTCCTTGCCATTCATATCGAGCAGCTTGACCTTGGTCCCGTTCTTGGGAATCTCGAAGCGGTACAGGTGCAGCAGTTCCTCCTTCGTCAGGAAGATGACAGGCTTCTCCAGGACCTTGAACTTGGGCCGGTATGACTTGATGGTAAGCTCCCTGCAGTAGCCCTTGCGGATGGCCCAGTACAGGAACCAACGCAGGTTGTTGAATTGCTTCTGGACGCTCTTCTCCTCCAGGCAGCACTTGGAGCGAAGATACACCACGAATTTGTTGATGCCGGTCTCGTTGAAGGTGTCGAAGGTGCAGCGGGCATTGAATGCAGTCAGGTGGTGGGTGAAGGTAGTCCAGCACTGGAGGGTGGCATAGGCCCAGCCATTGGCGGCACTCTCTTCCGCAATGAATTCCTTTAGGCGCGTGAAGAGGCCTATCTTCTTCTCCTTGGGAACGACTTCCACAGCCTCGTCCGGAAGACCGAGGGCTATCTGGTACTGGGCCTTCAGATCCTCGTCCTTCGGCTTGACCAGCTGGTTCAGTTCGTAGTCGGCAAAGTGGGCTTCGATTTTCTTCAGCCTGGTGTTGATGATCTTGCCGGAGACACCCTTCGCATTGACGGACTTGTTCAGCACATACTCGTTCTTGTGCTTGTCACGGAACTTGGGGTCAGGATTGCTGGGCACCCAGTCTGCCTCGGGGACTTTATACTCGCAGGTGGTGAGGTACCGGGCACCCTTCACCATTATGGAAACTCGTATGGGTTTTTCGCCTGCTTTATTGGCTTGAGGCGACAGATAAAACTTGACTGGCATAACCTCGTATCTTTATTTTCGTACACAAAGTTATACACAATTTTCGTAAAATCCAAATAAATCCCGATTTACTATGATTGCATTAAAGTAATGATTATCACTTTGTTACAATACTACTTAAAACCCTAAAATCCTACCGTTCTATTCTCCTATGCTCCACAAAAAGGTCGCTGATTCAGCGGCCTTTTTTCGTATTAGCTATCAGGCTACTCTACCAGCGGGATTATTCT
>CACXCS010000073.1 GCA_902766255.1 uncultured Bacteroidia bacterium | reverse complement strand
TGCTGCGTTACTACAAGCGGCTCGAGGGCTACGGTTTCGGGGAATTTATGCCTGCGCGACTCAATGGAGAGCAATGGATGGACCATGTTGCAGTGAAGACCTTCAACATGACCGGACAGTTCGAGGATGTAAATGTCAAGGACCTGAAGCTCTACCAGAATCTTACCAACTGCACGGCAGCTCCTTATGCCACCTACTTACTTACTAAGGGCGGAACCACACAGGAAGAGTTGCAAACTGCTGTTGATCTTATACGCCTGAGCGAAGACCAGTTTGTCCACTGGGCCTATCCTGAAAAGCTGGATTATGGCTTCTACAAGCGCTATGCTCCCAGCGTGCACGAGCAGTATAAATATGAGATGCCCGTGGACAATAGCGCGTGCAATGTGGCCAATGCTTTAATCGACTATTATCATGCCACGGGCGACCTTCTGTCGCTGGCCAAAGCCAAGGCTCTGATAGACAATATTACGCGCATGCAGAACCCTTTAAATGGTTGCCTGCCAACAACTTGGGAGTGGCGCGACGCCCGACGCGACCGCAACCGTACTTTCTGGGTGAACTGCAGTCTGTCTTCAATCCAGATGCTCCTCCGCGCCGACGGCCTTCAGGAGGACTTTGCAAAGCTGCAATAAAAATATACACTTTGAGACCCGTTAGACAGTAAGGATCTCTTTTTCCTTGGCGGCGACGATCTCGTCGACTTGCTTGACTTTCTTGTCGGTGAGTTTCTGCACTTCGTCCTCGGCTTCTTTCTCAATGTCCTCGGAAAGGCCTTCGTTCTTCTGGGCTTTCTTGAGAGCGTCAAAAGCGTCGCGACGGGCATTGCGGACCGTTACCTTGGTTTGTTCGCCGGTAGCTTTAGCCTTCTTTATCAGATCCTTGCGGCGCTCCTCGGTAAGGGCGGGCACCACACAGCGGATAATCTCGCCGTTGTTCTGGGGAGTGAAACCAAGGTTGGCATCCATGATGGACTTTTCAATCTTGGCAATCATATTCTTCTCCCATGGCTGGAGGGCCAGAGTCTTGGCGTCCGGAGCCGAAATGGAGCACACCTGATGCAAAGGGGTGGGACTGCCGTAGTAATCCACCATCAGTCCGTTGAAAATAGCGGGATTGGCCTTGCCCACACGGTAGGTCTTGAGATCCTCTTCGAGGAACTTTATGGCGTCGCCCATTTTGGATTCGGCGCCGGAAACGATTTCTTTTGCTTTGTCGTTCAACATATTATTCTGCTTTTACTATTGTTCCGATGGGTTCGCCTTGCAACAGGCGGGCCAAATTGCCGCGACGGGTAATATCGAACACCACGATGGGCACGGGACCCTGCTCGCAGAGGGCGTACGCCGTCTGGTCCATGACCTTTAGATGGTCGGCAAGAGCCTTGGTAAAGGTAAGTTCTTCATAACGGACGGCGGTGGGATCCTTTTCGGGGTCGGCTGTGTAAACTCCGTCAACACGGGTGCCCTTCAGCAGGGCTCCGGCGCCAAGTTCCAGTGCACGCAGGGCGGCTCCGGAGTCGGTGGTAAAGAACGGGTTGCCGGTGCCGCCGGCAATCAGGGCAACTCCGCCCTCATCCAGCACTTTGACGGCATTGTCGCGGGTGTAATAACGGGCGAAAGGCTCCATGGACGTGGCCGTAAACACCTCGGCATTAACGCCTTGGCTCTTGATGGCCCCGGCCAGGGCAAGGGAATTGATGATGGTGGCCAGCATGCCCATGCGGTCGCCGGTGACACGGTCGAAGCCTTTTCCGACGCCTTGCAGGCCACGGAAGATATTGCCGCCGCCGTTAACTATAGCCACCTGATGGCCGGCTCGTACAGCCTCAACGATTTCCGAGGCATAAATATTCAGACTTTCGGGGTCCAGCCCCTTTCCGGACGGGCCGCCCAGGCTCTCGCCGCTAAGTTTCAGTAATACTCTCTTATACATACGATTCAATGTAGCTAACAAAAATACCGGAAAAATATCAGAATAGCAAATAGCGGCTATTTACTCTGCCGGGGACAGCACCAGGGTAAATCCGTACTCTCCCGCAGGAACCATATATTCGCTGCGCGGTATGGCGCCCCAGGAGTTTACGCAGCCAAGGCCCATCTGGATCAGGTCGCAGTTGACGGCAGTGAGTCCGAGCGAACGGTTTTCCTTGTGCACCAGCGGCAGCAGCTCACGGCTGTGGCGCCACTCACCTACAGTAAGGTCAAGAGTCTGACGGGTGAAAGGCAGGGCCGACGCGGAGAAGGCCGAAGTCGGCGAGGTAATCTGAAGACCCTTGCCGTCGGGAGTCAGGAGTTTGTAGCTCTTTACCCCCACATTGCTGCCATGCTCCTGGGGACGGGCCGACTCAAAGTCGTACCTTTCCGTGACATCCTGCACCCAGCGGCCAAGGCGGGCGGCACTGTGACGGTCGATGTAAGTATCGAAAGGACCCTCGCCGTAGAAATCCACGGTGGAGAACTCGCCCGGCATGGCGAACTCGACGCCCACACGGAAGAGGTCGGGAGCCTCGGTGACACCCTTGTTGAGCTTCAAGTTCATATCAAGGGTGATGATGCCGGACGGCGATACTCGGTAGCGCATCTGACAGTATGCGTACTTCATGGGATAAATCATGTGCACTATAACTTCGCCGTCCTCCTCAAAGGCAAAGAGACCGACCGGGTCCAGCTCGGGATAAAGCCAGCATGACATCTTCTTGTCAAGTTTGGCACCCAGGTCGTTTTCGGTGACGGCGCGGCCGAAACAAGGCATCATGGGGATGCTGATATGCTCGCGGCCGCCCACGATATAGGAGCACAGGCCGCCGCTGTACTTGTCCCAGCCGGCCGACCAGCCCTGGCCCGACACAATCCACTGTTCTTCGGTTTCTTTCAGCTCCATGGGACCCTCGGGAAGGGCTGCAGGCTCAATTTCAAGGGACCGGCTAAGGGCGATCTGGTCCCATGCAGCACGGGTTCCTGAACGCAGGACTCCCTGGTCTTTAAGCAGATAAAAGTCCAGCCACAGCGACACATCGTGTCCTTCAAGCTCGGGCAGCGACAGTCCCGTAAGCTGTATGCGGTCCATCGTCTGGGGCGCCACGGGGGGCATCTTCAGCGAGCCGCGGCGCAGGATGTTGCCATCCTGGACCAGCTGCCACTCGCAGCGGTAGCGGCTCAGGTCGATGAAGAAATTCTCGTTGTACACATTGATACAGCCGTCGCGGACATCGTCGAGCGTGGCGCTGCACAGGATGCTGCGGTACTGGTACCTTACCTCCTCGGCGCATGGATGCGGTACACGGCCTGCCGATACTATACCGTTGCAATTGAAGGACTCATCAGAATAATCGTAGGTATTGAAGTCCCCGCCGAATACATATATCCACGACGGCTTGCCTTCCGCGTCCAGCCTGGAACCGGCGCCGGACATGTTGTACACCTTACCCTGGGCGGGATCGTAAGGCCAGCGGAGAGCCTGGTCCTCGAAGTCCCAGATACAGCCGCCCTGGTAGGTCGGATACCTGCGCACCAGGTCCCAATACTCGGCAAAACCACCCATGGAATTGCCCATGGCATGAGCGTACTCGCACTGGATCAAAGGCTTGGAAGGATTGGAACTACAGTATTCTTCACACTCCTCGTAGCTGGCATACATAGGGCAGAAGATGTCGGTATGGTCGCTATGTTCGGCACGTTCGTACTGAACGGGGCGGGTGGGATCGGTAGCCTTCGTCCAGGCATAGGTCTGTTCGAAGTTGGGACCGTCGCCCGCCTCGTTTCCAAGGCTCCACACGATGATGCTGGGGTGATTGCGGTCGCGCATGACCATGCGTTGCATACGTATCATATGCGCGGAGGCGAAATCCTCTCGTTTGGCCAGGGTCTCGGGGCCGTAACCCATGCCATGCGATTCTATGTCGGCCTCGTCAATCACGTACAGTCCATAACGGTCGCACAGCTCATACCAGAAGGGATCGTTGGGATAGTGACATGTGCGTACTGTATTGATATTCAGTTCTTTCATCAGGCGCACGTCGCGGAGCATCTCCTCTCGCGTGACGCAGTATGCTCCCTCGGGGCTCATCTCGTGGCGGTTCACGCCCTTGATGAGGACGGGCTGGCCGTTGACCAGCAACTGGGCATTTTTGATCTCCACGCTGCGGAAGCCCACGTCGAGCATCGCGCTCTCAACTGCCTTGCCCTTAAGCAAGGTGGTGATACGGAGGGTGTAGAGATTTGGCTCCTCGGCGCTCCAAAGCTTGGGCTCTGCGATTTTACCGTTCCAGCTTGCGGAGCCGCCGTAAGTCTTTTCGGTCTTGACTGTTCGGACGCCGTCGGGAGCTGTAAGTTCGTAGCGCACCTGGTCGGCGCCGGAGGTCCTGACATCAAAGTCAAAGGCTCCGGACATATCGGCCTGCACGCGCACATCGTCGATGCCGGCCTTGCGGGGACGGAAGTCGAGCCTCACGCCACGGGCTATACCGCACAGGCGCCAGAAGTCCTGGCATTCAAGGTAAGTGCCGTCACACCAGCGCATTATCTCAAGGGCAACGAGGTTGTCGCCCTTCTTGACGTAAGGAGTAATGTCAAAGGCTGCCTCAAGTTTGCTGTCTTCGCTATATCCTGCGAGCTTGCCATTGATCCATACGCGCACGTTGGACGTAGCGCTGCCTATGCGGAACACCACCTTGCTCTTTATCTGGTCTTTGGTGAGGGTGAAGTGACGGCGGTAATGGCCGGTGTGGTTGTGCTCCTCTGGCACGATTGGTGGATTGTTGTCAAAGTGTCCTTTCCAAGGGTAGCCATGATTGGTGTAGATGGGGTCCCCGTAACCGTTGAGCTCCCATATTCCCGGCACGGGCATGGTGCCCCATGAAGAATCATCGAATCCGGGAGCGGCGAAGTCGGTGCGGAGATCGAGATCCTCGCTCCATGAGAACTTCCATACACCGTCAAGCGACAGTGTAGGGCATTCGGAGCGCACGCTGGCGGTCATGGGAAGACGGTTCATCTCGTAGACGTCAGGGTCCTGCCAGTAGTCAAGGACGGGCTGGGCTGCGGCCGGAACAGCTGCCGCCGCACAAATCAGGAAGAGGATGGTTCGTTTGAGTATCATAATGCGGTTAGTTTTTCAATTAGTAGCTGGCGTTCGTTATCTGACTGGAATTCAGCGGTTATCGGGAAATAGAACATGCGGGAGCGCAGCTCCGGGGGGAGTTTGTCCAGGTCGCGGAGGCGCTGGGCGTCCTTTTCGGTGGTGGCGAAGGCAGCCGTGGGATTGTGCTTCATGGCCGCCTTCAGCTTTCCGATATCGGCGGCTCCATAGGCATGGTGGTCGGGAAAGCGGATCTGGTCCACTATAGAGTAAGTATCTGAAAGATAGTTTCTTAGCGGAGTATCGTCCGCTATACCGGTAAAGAGGACGATTTTATGTGAATAGGTGTATCGGCTGTCGGCCTGCTGTTCGAATACGGGTAGAGGGCGCGAGTAACCGATGCCCGTGAACAGCAGTATCTGCTTACGCGAGCGCCGTACGGCCAGGCAGGTCTGAGGGTCGTAGGAATCATAGCCCAGAGTTTGGGCCATTTGCTCCTTTTCCTGAAGGTCGAGAATATACGGGCATTTGGTAACTATCACTATATCAGCATCGTACAGGCGCTTTGGAAGGTCACGGAGGCGCCCCCAGGGGAGGAGGCTGTCCTCAGTTACCGGGTGCGAATATGAGCTGAGTACAATGCTCAGGCTGGGACTTAATTTGCGGTATTGGAAGGCGTCGTCCAGAAGGATGATATTTGCGCCGGCAGATGCCAGCTGCTCACAGGCCTGTACACGGTCTTTGTTTACCGCCACCGTCACCTGTGGGAACTTACGCTTGATCTGGAGCGGCTCGTCGCCGTATTGGGCGGCAGTGCCGTTGTAGGGTACAGTCTGGAAGCCCTTGCCGCGGCGTTTGTAGCCAAGCGAGAGCAGTGCCACCTCGGAACTGCCCCAGCGCTCGCTGTCAAGAAGAAGGCGCAGAATCAGCTCGGCATGAGGCGTTTTGCCTGTACCGCCTACCGTGATATTGCCTATGCACACCGTGGGCACGGAAGCCTTGACGGAATGGCGTCCGCCTTTGTAACGGGCATTGCGGAGGGACAGTATCAGTCTATATATCATATACGTTGGTGGTTTCCAGGGGAACATCGGCCCAGCGTTCCGCAATCTGGTCCAGGGTGTCTAGGATCCGGGCGGGGTCGGTGGAGGTGACGAGCTGCATACGGGTGGCCTTGAAATCGGGAAGGCCTTTGAAGTAGCAGCTAAGGTGGCGGCGCATTTCGTATATACCGCGAGGAGCACCTTTGTAGCCGAGCGACAGGGCAAAATGGCGCTTGGCAAGCTGTACCCTTTCGGCGACGCTCAGGGGCGGAAGTTCGGCGCCTGTGTCGAGGAAATGGCGGATTTCATGAAAAATCCAGGGATGGCCGAAGGAGGCGCGACCTATCATGATGGCATCAACGCCGTAGCGGTCGAAGGCCTCCTTGGCGCCGGGGCCGCCGGTAATGTCGCCGTTGCCGATTATCGGGATATGCATACGGGGATTGGCCTTGACCTGGCCGATTAGGGTCCAGTCCGCCGCGCCTTTGTACATTTGCTGACGGGTACGGCCATGGATAGTAAGTGCCTGGATGCCAACATCCTGCAGACGCTCGGCAAGCTCTACGATGATTTTGCTGTTGTCGTCCCAGCCAAGGCGTGTCTTGACTGTTACCGGCTTGTGGACGGCCTCCACCACGGCCTTGGTTATGGCCACCATCTTGTCGGGCTCGCGCATCATGCCGCTGCCGGCGCCCCGGCCGGCGATCTTGGACACAGGGCACCCGAAGTTTATGTCGATGATGTCGGCGCCGTGCCCGCCGGCAAGCTCGGCGGCGCGGTCCGCCATACGCGCTGCATCCACCATGTTTTCGAGGATGTGACCGTAGATCTGTATGCCCACAGGTGCCTCTTCGGGCAGAGTGCGCATCTTGGCGATGGCCTTGTCGGCGTCGCGCACCAGACCCTCTGAAGGGACGAATTCGGTATACACCATCGCCGCACCCTGCTCCTTGCACAGCACCCTGAAAGAAATGTCGGTAACATCCTCCATAGGTGCCAGGAAGAGCGGCCTGGAGCCCAAATCCAAATCTCCTATCGTCATAGTGTACAAAATTAAAAAATATTTACGAACTTTGCACCCGGAGAGATGGCCGAGTGGTCTATGGCGGCGCACTCGAAATGC
>CACXCS010000072.1 GCA_902766255.1 uncultured Bacteroidia bacterium | reverse complement strand
TAACTCCGGGACTTTCAGTGACAAGGCCGCTGCTGCTTTCTTCCCTTGGGAAGGTACAGGTTCCGATAAGAACAATGTCTATGAGGGAACTATGTATTTCAAGCTCCATGATGCATACTATAATTACACTTCCGGCAAGATGCTCACCCCCCTCGTAGCGCCACTGAGCGGAAGCACTGATGAGATTCACTTCAAGCACGCCGGCGCCGCAGTAAAGGTTACCATCAACAACCTTCCTGCCGGAGCACATTCAATTGGTATGGAGGTGAATGGACAGCAGGTTTCAGGCGACTACCAAATCAATCCTGCAGAAGCAGGCAGCGCAAGCCTTGCCCTCGCCGGCACTTCCGACAATACCAAGAATTCCCTTTGGCTTAACTTCGAGCCCTCCACATCTGAGAGAGAATTCACTTTTGTTTTCCCTGTACCGGCCCTTACTAAGCCCAAGCTTTCTTTCAAAATTTACGATAAGAATGACGTTCTTGTATGGTCAAAGAACCTGAAGGCCCAGTCTTCCGATCTTCGCCGTGCCGATGTTCTCGTCATGCCCGCCACCGATATTACTGCCTACGCCAAGTTCAAAACTTTCAGCGAGGACTGGACTGTTATCGGAACCGCCAACGGAACTGAATGGGGCGTTGATTTTCCCATGAAAACCGACGGTAGCGTGTGTATAGCAAAAGGTTTGCCTTTTGAGGCAGGCGGTGCTTTCAAAATACGCAAAAACGGAGCTTGGGATGAAGCTTATCCTAGCAATAATTATGTCGTTTCAGAGGCTGGCACTTATGATATCATCTTCAACCCTAACGCTGATGATGCAAACAAGATTAAAGTAGTAGCTTCCGGAGAATGCCCTTATCCTGAAACTCCACTCCGTCCTCTCGCCCTCGCTATTAAAACTGTTTGGCTAAAACAATCGGCAGGAACTTCCGCATGGAACACATATTATGGCGGAACGGGAGGAAGCGACCGCAACATTGCAATGGACGATGATTATGTTTATGTTGCCGAGAACAGCGGCACCGCCAAACTCTGGGCAATCAGCATCGCCAACCCCGACAATGTAACGGCGGTCAATGTGGAAGGAGTTACCGGTGGTACGCATCTTCTCGCCTGCCCCCGCGTCATCAAGAATACAGACCAGAATGTAAATGGAGGCAAGGACGTCCTTATCTGCAGCAACCTTACACGTGGCGGAGTAGAGCCTAAGCTCTATATGTGGATTAACGGTATCAACAATGCACCCAAAGCAATCACGCTCACGACCTGGGCTACAGGCGCATGGTATGGTGATGTATTTACCGTATACGGAACTCTGCAGGACGGAGTCCTGTTCTTTGACAAGATCGGCGGTGACTCGGCAAACGGTATTGTCACCTTCCTGTTGAACGGCGTTCCTTCCGGTAATGCCATGTATCTACAGGCAAGGCTTAAGTTCAATGACACCTTCGGCAGCCACTCCGGTGCTTGCGCTTACTATCCATATCCCGACAATATCAACAAGGGAGTATATTCACCCGGACGTGGTGTTGAAGCCAGAGGCCAGAATGTAGTCGCTAGCGGAAATATCAAAGGCGAAGGCGGTATTGACATTGCTCTCGCCCCCCTTGACTACGATGAAGGGACCAACGGTTATGTCCTCGGATACAACTTCATTGAATGGAAAGGGAAGCGCTATGTCATCTATGGCAACCAGTCAAGCAGTTCCGCAGGATACGTCAGGGTCAGGGAAGGATCTATTGATACCGACTGGTCTGTCATTGCCAGTACCGGAAACCGCCTGTATCGCCGCGACCTCACTGTGGCAAGCGGTTCCCTCACTTCAGGCAACAGCGGTATGGACATAACCGCACGCGTAATAAACGGCGAACTCTACTTCGCCGCCCAGAAGCAGAATGTTGCTTGCGGACTATATAAACTTGTATACGAATAGTTCGAATATCAGTACCATTTAAACAGCGCCCGGTTTCCCGGGCGCTGTTGTTTTACAGGGTCTAATCTTTGTAATAACAAACTATGGTGCAGTGTGGTATTATTGTTAAATATTGCTTATATTTGCATAGTTTGGATAATTATTGAAACACAACTATAACACTATGCTCAAAAACAAAACAATCTCAAGTATCCGGCCATATTCAGCGCCGGCCAGTGAGCTTCTGGAGAGCCTCCCCGAGGCCTTGTTATGTGTCAGCGGCGACGGTACGATCGATCCCGCCACCGAAGAAAACTGGGGATCTTTTTAAATGACTGAAGTTATGAGAAAAGTATTCCGCACCATTTTTGCCCTGGCTGTAGCAGCCGCGGCTCTTTCCGCCTGCAAGAAGGAAATACTTGAAGGCGAAATCGTTAAAGATACGAAAGTTGATTTCTTTGCCCAGTCGCTTGAGACCAAGACCGAATTCGGCACCGCTTCCGGTGGTACCATCCCAGTGCTATGGCAGACAGGAGACAAGGTCAAGGTCATGGTTAACCCCGCAAGCACCACCTCCGGAGCTGACGCTGAAGTAACTCCTTCTTCCGATTTCAGGAGCGCCACTTTCAGTGGCACCATACCCGAAGGCCTGGCCGCTCCATATACCTTCTACGTTCTTTCCCCGTCTGCTCAGTGGGTATCAGCCGGAACAAACTCAACGGCCGGAGAGTACATCCAATATACTATCCCCGCAGTTCAGTCCCCTGTCTCCGGCAACGTCGATCCTAACGCCCAAGTACTCCTGGCCCGTTCTGAAGAGTTTGACGCTGCTCCTGAAGCTGTATCGCTGACATTCAAGCATTTCACCGCTTACGGTGCTCTTTCGTTAACGAATCTTCCTTCTTCCAGGGCAATCCAGAGCATCACACTTGACTTCGGGGATCTTGGTGTTGCAGGCCGTTATTTGTACAAAACCACCTCCGACGAGGCAGTGATCAACAACCCGGCAACATCTATCACTCTTAAAACTTCAGAGACTGAGAACGTATACTTCGCCATTGGTCCAGCGGACATATCCGGTACGACTCTCACCGTCGTTGTAAGCGTCGAGGATGGCAACTATTCTAAAACTGTCACCGTCCCTTCAGGCAAAGAGTTCAAGGCCGGAGTCATTTCACGTTTCTCGCTGGATATGACCGGAGCTGAGTTCGAGAAAGCAAAGAGCTATTTGCCAGTAACGAATCCCAGCGCTCTCAAGGCCGGAGACAAAATCATCATCGCAACAGTCAAGGACGATTATGACGTCACTAACATCAAGGGGCGTGCAGCCATGAGCACAACTCAGAACACCCATAACCGCCAGGCCGTCGAGATCACAGAGTACATGAAGGATGGAAAAATCGTGAATCCCGGCTCACTCGTGGATGTTTTCACCCTGGAAGAAAGCAGCATTGAGGGCACATGGTTGTTCAAGAGTGCAAATAATGCTTATATAGGCCGCAACACAACCAAGTCTCGTTCGAGCAATAATGACCTTCACGAATATACGGATCTCTCCAACGAAACCACTTTGCAAGCTTGCAGCTGGAGCATTTCTATCGAGGATGCTGAAACTTCCGCAATCCTGATGAAGGCAAATACAGATATTACCGACAGAACCATTATTCGGGCAAATATCAAAGACAATACTTATATCTTCAGCTGCTACAAGTCCGGCCAGGATCCCATCTGCTTCTTCACCGAAGAGGAGTCTACCGACCCGACACCTGAACCGAAACTCGTGGTTGAGCGCGTATGGGGCAAATTTTCCACCGCAAGTGCCTCATGGAATGAATACTACGGAGGCACTCCCAATACCGACCGCAACGTAGCAATGGACGATAATTACGTCTACATCGCAGAGACCCGCACCGATGCCGCCAAACTCTGGGCAATCTCAATAGACGACCCTTCCGACGTTAAAGAAGTAAACACTACCGGTGTAGCCGGAGGTTTCTGGCCCCTTGCCTGCCCCCGTGTAATAAACGACGCCAACGGTGTCGGTTATCTTATGGCCTCTAACATGAACGGCATAGGCGAAACCGGAGAGAACCCCCGTCTTTACATTTGGAAGGATGGTATCGACGCTGCCCCGGAAGCAATAGAACTTAACTGCAGCAAGCCATACGAGCGCATTGGTGATACCTTCAGTTTCTGGGGCACCTACGACAAGGGCATGCTACTGCTTGCATCAACTACGGGCAATGTAAGGATGTGGAAGTTCGTGAACAAAATCCTTGAGAACGGGACTTGGGTCAACTGCAGGTACATCGTTACCCCTAAGGTAGAAGGTGTTGCCGCATATTTCCCTTTCCCTGACGACAAAAACCACGGCGTATATGCTGTTCGCGACGAAGTCCAGGCATATAACGCAGCAATTGAAGACGATGCTGACGCATGGGCAGGCAAGAAGAATCCGGATGACCCCACCGGCCCCCGCTTAACTGCTTTCAACCTTAACGTTGCACCCAGCGGCACCAACTATTTCCTCAATGCTACCAGCTTCCAGTATATTCCGTTCAACGGAAAGAAATACCTGGCACATACCCGTCAAGTCAGCACCACTGACGGGCGGCTTGTTATAACTGAGGGTGAAGATTCTGACACTTGGGCGCAAGTGCTTGCAAAGCGTCACGGCGGCTCTATCATGTATCAAGCTGCCATTCAAGAAGATGCGGCGATGCAAGATGAATATAACCCCAGCCCCAGAGAGTCAGGCCATAGCGGCATGGACATCGCATGGAGAGAAATCGACGGAGCTCTGTATATCGCTTGCGTCAAGCAGAATGTCGGCCTGAGTTTATTCAAGATGTCCGTAAAATAAATCCTATCTCTTTTAAAGTTAAGCCCGCGTCGTTTTTGTCGCGGGCTTCTTTTTTGTCTCAAGCAAACTGAAAGACGGATATTTCGTTGACGAACTTCTTGACACCGGCGCTTATCCTCTCTACCGTTTTTCTTGAGGGCTTGCGGCGTCCATGAAGATAATCGCCCAGTTGAGCCTGGTTTATTCCGGTTATTCGTTGAAGGCCGGCAAGACTGAACACGTAACAGTACTCTTTCAACAAGGCAGCTGGTTCAACAGTAGGAAAATTCCTACTGTTTTCAAAAATAATTTTTGTATTTTTACGAAGTATGAGAATCCTGGGTCCAATATTATTGCTGTTGTTCGTTGTTGTTTGCTCGTGCAGCAATAAACAGGAGAGGGCAGCAGCGGCAATGGCCAGGCGCATCGTTCCGCAATATGCCTCCAAAATAGAGTTCAAGTATAAGCCTGACAGCATCGAGGCCTACTCCATCGAGGCCCGCAAAGGCAAAGTCCGCATCTGCGGAAGCGGCGCCAATGCGCTTGCTGCAGGGCTTGGAAAGTACCTTCGCGACTGCTGCAAAGCTGATATTTCCTGGGAAAAAGTGCACAGCATAGATCTTCCGTCTGCCATACCCCTCCCAGACAGCACAATCAGCGGCAGAGCCCTGGTTCCGCAGCGTTTCTTCCTGAATTACTGCACTTTCGGCTACACGATGCCATGGTGGAAATGGGATGACTGGGAGCGCTTCATCGACTGGATGGCCCTGCAGGGTATCAACCTTCCGCTTGCCATTACAGGCCAGGAAGCCATCTGGCAAAAGGTCTGGAGGGAGTTCGGCCTCAGCGACGAACAAATACGTGCCTGGTTCACCGGCCCGGCGCACCTCCCATGGCACCGCATGTGCAATATCGACGGAGTGGACGGCCCGCTGCCCCAGGGCTGGATAGACGGCCAGAAAGAACTCCAGAAGAAGATACTCAGGCGAGAGCGCGAACTAGGAATGCGCCCGGTACTGCCGGCGTTCGGAGGCCATGTTCCGAAAGAATTCAAAGAACTGTATCCTGACGCCCGGATTACCGACATCGAAGGCTGGGGAGGCTTCCCCGGTGAGAATCTCCCCTGCTTTCTTTCACCCGCCGACAGCCTTTATGCACTCATACAGACCGCCTTCCTGAAGGCGCAGACAGCTGAATTCGGCTCCGACCACATCTATGGATTCGATCTTTTCAACGAGGTGGATCCTCCCTCATGGGACACATCAACCCTTGCAGCGATAAGCAAGGCGGCATACTGCAGCGTGGCGTCCGTCGACCCGGAAGCACAATGGCTGCAAATGGGTTGGATGTTCTATTACGACCGCAAGCACTGGACTCCGGACATCATTCAGGCATATCTTGACGCCGTCCCGGCAGGCAAGGTCACCATACTTGACTACTACACCGAGAATGTTCCCGTCTGGACCCTGACCGACAGCTTCTACGGGCAGCCCTGGATATTCTGCTACCTGGGCAATTTCGGAGGGAATACCAGGCTCGCAGGCCCCTTCCGCAAAGAGAGCGGCCGGATCAGCGAAGCTCTTGCGCAAGCGGCTCCCTCAGGCATAGGCTGCACCCTGGAGGGCTTTGGCCTCAACCGGTGGTTCTTCGAATACGTACTCGAACGGGCCTGGGACAACTGTCCGCCCGATGACGAATGGCTCGCCGCTCTCGACAGCAGGCGCAACAGCCCCGCCGGCTTCTGGAAGAACATGGCAGACAGTATCTACGTGCGCGGATCTTTCTCGGAGGGCGCTTTGCTGTGCGGCAGACCATGTCTGGAGGGGCGCTACAGCTGGCAGGTTCACCATCAGACACCATACGACAACAGTCTGCTGGTGCGGGCCTGGCGTTCCCTGCTCGATTCTGCGTCCACCTCGAATGCCTGGAAATACGATGCTGTTTCGATTGGCGCCCAGGCTCTTTCCAACCATTTCGCTTGCCTTCGTGATTCTATTGCGGAAGCATATACCGCCCGCGATCTGCACCAGGCAGAACAACTTGCAGGGCGGATGCGGGAACTCGCGTCGAACATAGCCGACCTGCTTGCCTGTGAGCCTGCTTACCGTCTTGGTAACTGGCTTGACGGGGCAGCAGGATGGGCCTCATCGCCGCAAGAAGAGAATTACTACCTGCACAACGCCTGGCATATCATCACCACCTGGGGCGGAACACTCAACGATTATGCTTCGCGCCTCTGGAGCGGACTGGTAACAGGATACTACATGCCACGGTGGGAGCTTTTCCTGGAAGAGATCATCTCCTGCCTTGAAGAAGGCAGGGAATTCAGCCAGGCTGAGCTCGACCACCAGCTTGATGAATTTGAAGAAGCGGCAGTGGAAAGCGCTGCACGGGTTTGCGAACCGCCGGCCAGAGCCGACGTCCCCGCCTTGTGCAACGAGCTGTACGACAAGTGGTTCAGCTAGCTACTTCTTCCAGTAGGCCTCTATCTCCTCAAGGCTCTTGCCGGTAGTCTCGGGCACCCACTTCCACATGATGAAAAGGTACGGCAGGCACATGAAAGCAAACAGGAAGAAAGTGCCGGCAGGCGTAAGCGTCTCAAGCATCCACGGGGTAAGCTGGCCTATCAGATAGGTGCCCACCCACAGTGCCAGGCCGGCGACGGACATCGCAAGTCCGCGGACCCTGTTGGGATACATCTCGCTAAGCAGCACAAACACCACTGCACTTATGGATATGGCTGTGCAGAACACATACAGCAGGAAGAACACCAACAGGAACCAGGTAGGAAGCGTACCGAGGGCAAAATACATTCCTATCATCAGCAGGCATACAATCATACCACCCACGCCCCACCATACGAGCTTCTTCCGGCCCACCTTGTCGATGATGAGCAACGCCACAACCGTAGTCAACATGTTGACTACGCCCACAAGCACGGTGCTGAGCAGCGAGCCCTCGCCGCTGAGGCCCGCATCCATGAAAATCTTAGGCCCGTAGTACAGAACTGCATTGACTCCCATGAACTGGCCGAGGATGGCTATGGCAGAGCCTATGAGCACCGCCTTGAAAATACCGGGTTCCAGCAAGGTGCGCCATTCGCTTTTGACCTCTCCGGCGATGGATGTGCGGGTAAGTTCAAGTTGTTCAGAAGCTGACTCGGGCGAACCATATATACGCTTCAGGATGCTTACGGCACGTGTCTCACGCCCTTTGACTGTAAGCCATCGGGGGCTTTCGGGTATGAAGAAGATGACAATCAGGAACAACAGGTCGGGGATGGTTTCGCTGCCAAGCATGCCCCTCCAGTACTCGTTGTTCATCATCCTTGCACCCAGTGTAGGGTCTGTTGAGTCCAGGCTGGCCCCCTTGAGAATCAGGTAGTTAGCCAGATACGCCAGAAGGAAGCCGATGGTTATTGCCAGCTGGTAGAGAGAAACAAGCGTCCCGCGCCGGCGTGCAGGTGCCACTTCGGAAATGTAAATCGGCGACACTATGGACACTACGCCTATTCCGAATCCCCCTATCATCCTGAAAATCACCAGTTGGGCAAAATCGGCGCAAACGGCACACCCAATGGCCGAGATACTGAACATAACGGCGGAGACGAGCATGGTTTTCTTGCGTCCCAGGTTGTCGGAAAGCAGACCGGCTACCGCAACACCAATGATGGATCCAATGAGGGCGCACCCTACATACCATCCTTCCAGCCCGGTGGTAAGGCCGAACTGAGCCTTGACAATAGCCGTGGTACCGGAAATGACGGCGGTATCATAGCCGAAAAGGATTCCGCCAAGGGCAGCCACAACGCACAGGAATACAACGTATCCCATATTTACTTTTCCGCTCATATTCCAAAATATTCTTTATATCGGTCATACAGATGGCCTGCCTGCAGGTAGGCCGATTGAGGGCTCATAAAGTGAGAGAACTCAAAAGTGATTGCCTTGTCGTACCCGCAGCGGGCCGCGGCCTCAAGTTTGAGGCGCAGCTTATCGAACTTGATCGGCAGGAACTTGATCGGCATATCGCGGTCGAAGGTTTCAGCGTTGGTCCAGCACTTCATCCCATAGCGGTCGGCGAGCTTCTTGTTTACGCTGAAGAACGCATCCAGCTCGTCGTAATCTATGTGGCCGTCCTGAAAGGCGCAGGCATCTACATAATCGTGTATGCCGTCGAAAATCTCGTCCCACTCCTTCTCATGCTGCTCCACGCTTACCGCCTCTTCCTTGGTGAGGGCATTGCCGGCGGCCTTAACCGCTTTCTTTCCATCGATGTAAGGGGATATAAATGTCGGAAGCCCTCCGGACACTTCTTTACATTGCCTGCCGAGCTTGCGGAAGGATTCGATAGCACTCCTGTTCGCCCGGCTTATCTCGCCGCTGAGGTACCAGCCTCCGAAACTGCTGTAGCGGCTGCCGTATCGCTCCCACACTTCATCTATGACGAAGCGGTTGGCCTCGACCTCATAGCTCATATCTCTTGTATCCCAGAACTTTCCGCTGTCGTACAGGCCCAGCATGAACTTCATGCCGTATTTCTGGGCCAGGCGGCAGAACATATCGATCAAATCTACGGAGGGTATGTAACAGCCTTGCCCAAGCAGGTACGGGGACGGGTAAGTTATAAATTTACGGTAGCCGCAGCGTATGTCTATTACAGTGTCGATACCTATCGCTTTCATATACGCAAAATCGGCGTCCCACTCCTTCTCGCCCCAGTTTTGGTGAGGGATGTCGTGTGAAATCTCGTCCAGGAAAGTGCCGGTTATGCGGAGACCGGCGCCCCGGGGCACCAGCAGATTGCCCTCGGGCGGCGCGGCGCCCGCGGAATCACAGGCCTGGAGAAGCGCCGGGCCGCCGATGGCTGCTACCGCCGCAGCGGCTGATTTTTTGAGGAAACTTCTTCTGTTTTCCATAAATATCAACTTTGGTGTACTCTGGTACAAAATTAACATTTTTATTATGGAGATTTATTGTAATTTTGTAGAAATCTGAAAAAATAACATGGAGAGACTCGATTTTGCCGCAATGGCGGCCCGTTACAAAGATGAGCTATACGGGAGCGTGCTCCCTTTCTGGCTGGACAATTCACAGGATACTCAATACGGCGGTTATTTTACCTGCCTTGACCGCGACGGAAGCGTCTTCGACACCGACAAGTTCGTCTGGCTCCAAGGCCGCGAAGTATGGATGTTTGCAATGCTGTACAACAAGGTGGAAAAGAATCCCCGCTGGCTGGAATGCGCCAGGCAGGGCGCTGAATTCCTGTTGAAATACGGCCACGACGGCAATTATGATTTTTACTTCTCCTTAACACGCGAGGGCAGGCCTCTGGTGCAGCCGTACAATATTTTTTCCAACACTTTTGCTTGCATGGCTTTTGCCCAGATGGCGTTAGCTACAGGCGAGGAGAAATGGGCGGATGCAGCCCGCAAAACATTCTCAAGGATACTTGAACGCCGTTCCAACCCCAAGGGAATCTGGGCCAAGGGCTATCCCGGTACCCGCCCCATGAAAGACTTCGCCCTCCCGATGATAATATGCAACATGGCTCTCGAAATCGAAGCCATCATCGACGACAAAGCGTTGCTGGACAAAACGATAGAGGAAGCCCTGCACGAGGTGTTCGACGTTTTCTACCAGCCATCCATAGGCGTTATGGTGGAGAATCTCGCTCCTGACGGCACTCTGCTCGACTGCTTCGAAGGGCGTAAAGTCAACCCCGGCCACGACCTTGAAGCACTCTGGTTCATGATGAACCTCGGAACGCGTCTCGGCCGCCCCGAGATCATCGAAAAAAGCATGAAAATAGCCCTGGATGTTATTGACTACGGCTGGGACAAGGAATGCGGCGGCATCTTCTATTTCATGGACCGCCTGGGACACCCCACGCAAGAACTGGAATGGGACCAGAAGCTCTGGTGGGTGCATCTTGAAGCCGCTATATGCATGATCAAGGGTTACAAACTTACCGGCAACCAGAAGGCCCTGGAGTGGTTCCTCAAACTTGACGACTACC
This sequence comes from uncultured Bacteroidia bacterium, assembly GCA_902766255.1. Taxonomy (GTDB): domain Bacteria; phylum Bacteroidota; class Bacteroidia; order Bacteroidales; family UBA932; genus Cryptobacteroides. The sequence continues at coordinate 15,383 of CACXCS010000072.1, read as the reverse complement.
TGTGGAAGCGTTTCAAAGATCCCGAATATCCAGAATGGTTCGGCTACCTGAACCGCCGCGGCGAGGTGCTCCTGCCGCTCAAGGGCGGCAAGTGGAAGGGATGCTTCCACGTGCCCAGAGGCCTTTACCAGATAGGTACGATTCTTCAAGAAATAGCTGACAATCAGTAATATGAAAAAGCACATCCTGCTTCTCGCCTCACTTGCGCTGACCGCCTGTACAACAGGTGTACGCAGGTCTGGCGGCCCCGCCTACCTCGACCTCAGCCTGAGTGTAGAAGAACGAGTGGCCGACGCCCTCCCCCGCCTTACCACCGAAGAGAAGGTGGCCATGACACATGCCCAGTCCAAGTTCTCATCCCCCGGTGTTCCGCGCCTCGGTATCTCCGAAATCTGGTGTACCGACGGCCCTCACGGCATACGCCCCGAGGTGCTCTGGGATGAATGGGATCAGGCAGGATGGACCAACGATTCCTGCACGGCCTTCCCTGCCCTCTCTTGCCTTGCGGCCACCTGGGACCGCGAGATGAGCCTCCTTTTCGGGCAATCCATAGGCGAGGAAGCCCGATACCGCAAGAAAGACATACTGCTGGGACCCGGAGTCAACATTGCCCGCACCCCTCTGTGCGGCCGCAACTTCGAGTACATGGGCGAGGACCCTTACCTTGCCGGACAGATGGTGGTTCCCTACGTGCGCGGCGTGCAGGAGAACGGCGTTGCTGCCTGCGTCAAGCACTTTGCCGTCAACAACCAGGAAACCCGCCGAACCGCCACCAATTCGGTAGTAGACGACCGCACCTTGTATGAAATCTACCTTCCAGCCTTCAAGGCTGCAGTAACAGAGGGTGGAGCCTGGGCGATAATGGGGTCGTACAATCTGTACAACGGCCAGTTCAACTGCCACAACAAGCGGCTGCTGGTTGACATACTAAAAGGCGAATGGGGCTTCGACGGCGTTGTCGTGAGTGACTGGGGAGGCTGCCGCGACACCGACGAGGCCATCGTCAACGGCCTCGACCTGGAATACGGCACCTGGACCAACGGCCTGAGGGGCGCCGCGTCGGACAGCTACCGCAACTACCATCTTGCCGATCCCTACCTGCAGCGCCTCGCCGACGGCAGGGCCGGCACCAAGGAGCTGGACGATAAAGCGACACGTATCCTCCGTACCATTTTCAGGACCTCCATGAGTTCCGAGCCTCACTGGGGCAGCTTCAACTCGCCAGAGCATTACGAGACTGCCCGGAAGATTGCCGCTGCCGGCACAGTCCTGCTCAAGAACGGAGGTGCGCTTCCTTTGAAGGTGCCCGCCGGCGGCAGGCTGGTGGTACTTGGAGAGAATGCCGTCAAGAAAATGGTAGTCGGCGGAGGTAGTTCCAACCTCAAGACAAAGTACGAAATAACACCCCTGGAAGCGCTCAGGGAGGCATTCCCCGATGGTTCCGTGGAATGGGAAAGGGCCTATGTAGGCGACATCTCGAGTTCCTATAATAAAGTCAATACCGGGCAGGATCTTTCCGACCCCAGAAGTCCCGGCCAGCTGCTGTCGGACGCACTTGCCCTGGCGCACGGCGCCGATGCTGTGGTGTTCATCGGAGGCCTCAACAAGAGCGCCAACCAGGACAACGAAAGTACCGACAAGCTGGATATAGTCCTTCCTTACGGTCAGGACGAGCTTATTGTAGCGCTGGCCGCCGAGGTTCCATCGCTTGTGGTGGTCAATATTTCCGGCTCGCCGGTGGCTATGCCATGGGCGGACAAAGTGGATGCAATCGTGCAAGGATGGTATGGCGGCTCCGAAACCGGCCGGGCTCTTGCCGATGTGCTTACGGGAGCCGTAAATCCTTCTGGCAGACTTCCTTTCACCTTCCCGATCTCCATTGCCGACAGCCCACTCAAGACCGAACGCCAGTACCCAGGAATTCAGGTGGAAGGCGAAAAATGGTGGCAGGAATACTACGACGAGGGCGTATTCGTGGGCTACCGCTGGTATGCTTCCCAGGGTATTCCCGTACAGTTCCCCTTCGGGCACGGCCTCAGCTATACCTCATTCACGTACGATGATGCAAGGCTGTCCAAGGCCTCAGTGAGCTGCTCCGGAAGCTACGGAGTAAGCGAAGAGAGCAAAAACGTCCTGTCAGCCAGCGTGAGAATCACCAACACGGGCGCACTTGACGGCGCAGAGGTGGTTCAGGTGTACATCGCCCCTCCAGTTGGCGGAGTAGAGCGTCCGGCCAAGGAACTCCGTGGATTTGAGAAGATTACGTTAAAGGCCGGACAGAGCGGAAAAGTGGAAATCGATCTTCCCCGCAGCGCTTTCTCCCGCTTTGATGCGGAAGCACACCGGTGGGTTGTAGACCAGGGCACCTGGACAGTGCTGATCGGCTCATCTTCCGAGGATATCCGCTGCAGCCTGCCTCTGGAAATACGCTGATCAAGGTATTGGGGGCCTATTCCACTTCGGCATCGAAACCTATCTTCTGCCCGTCGATAAGGCGTGAGCAGGCGATAGTCAATGATGGGGACGCCGAGACTGAAGGATTGGGAATCATTACCCATACGGACTCGCCCGGCATGAGGTCGCGGAGATTGTAATTGCTGCCGGCCACGCCGTCTGCCTCCAGGAAGGCATCGTGGTAGATGGGCGCAACTCCGGTATTCTCAATCTGGACGGCGGCACCTGTACCTTCAAGCACACGAAAGTCATTGACTTTGAAGTGGTAACCCATTGATTTAGAGGCCTCTGCTATGCGCTCCCATGACTGATAACGGGGCTGGTCGTTGCCGATTATGAATGTCATGTGGAACTTGGCCACTTCATCCTCGAAGGTGCGGCCGTACATACCTTCTTTGTCCAGACAGTGCTTCTGGTCAAAGTCGGTGTAATAACTGAACTCTCCGCCCAAAGGAGATGTCTTGTACCTCTCGGCACCGAAGAACAGCCAGCTTTCGCGGTTGTAGCCATCGTGATCGCTGCACATAAAAGAATCGTCGAAGTTGCCGAAAGGAATGTCGAGTAGCTCCGAATGCAGGCGGAACGGCCCGTATTTGCCATCGGCCGCATCGATGGAAATCATCCAGGGAGTGTGTATGAACCACTTTTGCATGCCGCGGAAAAACTCGGCCTGGAAATCCATGGACGGAAAGGTCTTGCCTTTGATAAACGGCCCTTCATAAATATGATACTCTGCCCAAAGGCCAAAACCCGTTTCCAGATAGGCCAGGCGGGGATCGTTATCGAACTTCTCAGCAAAACGGCAATAGAAATCCAGATGGAAGCGCTGCAGCTCAGCGTTGCGCCAGTCAGGGAAATAGGTCATGCGTCCCTCGCTCTTGCCACTGGTCTCCTCATAATCGGGAAGGGCCTTGATGTAGTCGGGTACGGTACACTGCTTGCCGACGTAGACATAGTAGAACCGCAGCACTGTCTGATGCCCCCTGGAAGCAGCCTGGGACAGTACTTTCTCGACCGGAGACCAGTCGTAAACGTCCTTCCCTTTGCATACGTCATTATAGCGCATGTAGGAATACTCAAGGGCGTAACTGTCGTTATGACTTCCGGCGCTGTCTGACCAGATGACTATACCAGTCATTGGCTGGACGCCCTCTGCGGTCGAATGAAGAGGTACTCGTGTATACTCCTCGTACGACTCGGGCACCTCATTGGCCGGCCCTGACCCGGGCTTGCATGCTGAAAGTATAAGCAAGAAGGTAAATACTGTTAAACGGTGCATATATCAAATGTTTATAGGGTTCAACCCTGTGTCTGTCAGAGCAAAATTAATGTTTTTTTCCATAATATTATAAAAGAAAAGCGTATCTTCGTGCCATCAAACTACACACAATGAAAAAGGTACTGTTATTTATGATTCCTGCGATGATGCTGGCGGCATGCCAGCCCAAGGAAAACAACGTCCCGGCTCTCGATCCCAGCGATATGGACCTTTCCGTGGCTCCCGGTCAGAACTTCTATCTTTACGCCAACGGAGGATGGATGGCCAAGAACCCCCTCAAACCAGAATTTGCGCGTTTCGGTTCCTTTGACGTACTGCGCGAGCAGAATGTCGAAAACCTCAACGCCCTGTTCGCCGGCATGACCGAGCTCTCTCCTGAGCCTGGCACTACCGAGCAGAAAATAGTCGATCTCTACAAGCAGGGACTTGATTCCACCCGCCTGAACCAGGAAGGCGCCGCTCCTCTCAAGAAATATCTCGACGAGCTTTACGCCGTGCCCGACAAGAAGGCTCTGGCAGCCCATCTTGGCAAACTGAACCTTGTCGGCGAGGACGGTTTCTTCGGAGGTTATGTCGAGGCTGACCTTATGGACAGCAAGACCCAGATATTCTACATCGGCCAGGGTGGCCTGGGCATGGGAGACCGCGATTACTACGTCGATCCTTCCAATGCCGCTCTCCGCAAGGGCTATGAGGATATGCTTGCCAAGCTCTTCACCCTTGCCGGCCTTGACAATCCCGGGCAGCGCGCTGCAAACGCCGCAGGCGTCGAGGACAAGCTGGCCCAGTTCTCCTGGACAAGCGTTCAGAACCGCGACGTAATGAAGCTCTACAATCCCATGAGCTCCGCCCAGTTGTTCAAGGCCTATCCCGGATTCGACTTCAAAGCTTTCTTCGAGGCCATGGGCATCCCGGCGCAGGACAAGCTTATAGTTGAGCAGCCATCGTTCTTCAGCGGTTTCAGCAAACTGTTCAAGGACAGCAAGTTGGATGTGCTTAAGGATTATCTCGCAGCCCAGATAATAAACGGTGCCGCAGGGTCCCTGTCCGACGACTTCTATGCCGCCAATTTCGACTTCTACAGCACCCAGATGAGCGGCATCACCGACCAGAAGCCCCGCTGGAAGCGCGCCATGAGTGTGCCCAATGGCATCCTTGGTGAGGCTGTCGGCCAGATGTACGTTGCCAAGTACTTCCCCGAAAGTTCCAAGCAGCGCATGTTGGAACTCGTAAAGAATCTGCAGATCTCCCTTGGCCAGCACATCGACTCCCTTGACTGGATGTCCGATGCCACCAAGGCTCGCGCACGCGAGAAACTCGCCTCCTTTACCGTCAAGATCGGCTACCCCGACAAGTGGAAGGACTACAGTACCCTTAATGTCGATCCGGAGTTGAGCTACTTCGAGAACCTTCGTGCTGCCTCTGCATGGTATGTAGCAGACAATCTTTCCAAACTGGGCAAGCCTACCGATCCTACCGAGTGGGGCATGTCTCCGCAGACCGTCAACGCCTACTACAACCCCACCACCAACGAGGTTTGCTTCCCCGCCGGTATCCTCCAGCCGCCGTTCTTCAATCCCGATGCTGACGATGCAGTCAACTATGGTGCAATCGGCGTAGTGATAGGACATGAGATGACCCACGGCTTTGACGACCAGGGCAGCCTGTTCGACAAGGACGGCAACATGAACGAATGGTGGACTCCTGAAGACCGCGCCGCCTTTGTAGAAAAGACCAAAGTGCTTGTAGATCAGTTCAATGAAATTGAGCTGTTGCCTGGTCTCAAGGCCAACGGCGAGCTTACCCTGGGCGAGAACATCGCCGACCACGGCGGCGTGAGCGTAGCATTTACAGCCCTCCAGAATGCCCTTGGCGGCAATGAGCCCGCACCTATCGACGGATTCACCGCAACACAGCGCTTCTTCCTTGGATATGCCCGCGTGTGGGCCCAGAACATCACCGACGAGGAAATCGCCCGTCTGACCAAACTGGATGTCCACTCCCTAGGAGCCAACAGAGTAAACGCCACCCTGCGTAACTTCGATGCTTTCTTTGACGCCTTCGGCATCAAGGAGGGCGACGCGATGTGGCGCCCCGAAGCCGAGCGCGTACATATCTGGTAATTGAGCCAGAAGCCATACTCGTGGCAGGTTCCCCTGGAACGGGAGAGCCTGCCACGGTTTTTCTGCTTAAGCCTGGTCCTTTAACGCTTCCCAGCCCATTTTCTTGAACAGTTCCTGGGCAAAGGCTGCATCTTTGTGCGGAATACGCACCTTGAGCGTGTCCGAGGAACCGTAACGGGGATTCCCTTCCGGCTCCATGAGCATCCCAGGCTCAGGAGCATTGGAATCACAGTCCACTAAACGGCCTGTTGCAGGCTCAGATTTTTGAACGGCCTCGTCCAGCGCCTTTTTAACAAAAGCATTGATGGAGATGCCGGCCTCGGCAGCCAGGTTGGCAATGTCACGGTGGGTACCAGGGGTGACTCTGACATTAAAAGCTCCAGAATAGCTCTTCTCGGGCTTCCAATTGTGCTCTTCACAGAAGATGAGATAATCATCCACCGCTTCATGAAAAGCAGCGGTAAGCTCTTGAACGGATTCGCCCTCATAGTTTACCAGGCCCTGGATTCCTTCGATCTTGCCGAAAAAAACCTTATCGGGCTCACTGTATGCCACGGAACCAATGTAACCTTTGTACTTCAATGTGTTCATAATTCGATTTCTTCGTTTTTGAGTAATTCACCAAGCAGTTGTTTCACAGCGTACTCCTTTAATTCTTTTCCTGGATGTGGCCGATGGATGAAGATCGGCAGCTTTTCCGGCTTTGAAAACAGGACGCGCGATCCGGAAGTCTTGCCTTTGTTGGATTTTTCATAACCAAACAAAGTCAACAGCCTTTCTACTTCATCAAAAGTGAAGTCTTTTGGCAGGTTTTTTAACCTATCTAGAAGCTTTTCTTTCGTTCCCATATGCAAAGGTAACTAAAAATTAGTTACAGACAATGCCAACTGTTCTTTCAGCAAAAAAAATTTGACTATTTTAGTTTCGTATCTGCACTTTGCAGCTGTCATCCACGGCACGAGGCCAAAGAAGGAGCTCAGATGATTGTGATTGTGGAAGATTCCCTCTGAGCGGGAGGACCTTCCATGGCGCAGTAACATAAGTGCTTGGTTATCAACAAATACCTTAAGCGGGTCGTGGACAACGATTTCAAACCGGCGAGTTGGTCCATAATTCTAACCGTTTTTGTACCTTTGCAAGGTGCAGACTAAACTCATAATATTCGACTTTGACGGTACGCTGGCCGACACTCGGGAAATCATTATCCGCACCAACCAGGATTTGATGCGCCTCAAAGGCTACCCCATCCCTTCCGACCAAGCCATAGTGGATACCATAGGGCTTCCACTGGAAGAGTGCTTCCTGGCAATGTTCCCCGACTTCCCCCGGCATGAACTCCCTGAGTGGGTGGTGGCATACAGGGAAATTTTTGAAAATCTCACACACACCCTCACACCGACCTTGTTCCCCGAGGTCAGGGAAACATTGGAACAGCTTTACCGCAAGGGGTACAAACTCAGCGTCGCATCGTCGCGGGGCTCCAAGTCGCTGCGATCGCTTCTTCGCAACATGGGCATAGCCGACATTATTTGCTATGCACTTGGAAAAGAGGATGTTACAATCGCCAAACCCGACCCTTTTCCGGTACTCAAAACGCTCGAAGACCTGCACATCAGCTCCGAGGATGCTCTGGTTGTGGGCGACATGCCAGTCGATATTCTCATGGGAGTAAGGGCCGGCGTGCGTACGGGCGGAGTTTCCTACGGCAACTCAACCCGCGACGAACTCCTCGCCGCCGGGGCCGATTTTGTAATAGACAAGTTCAGTGAACTGACAGCTCAGTTAGAGCAGTAAGGTCAAACATCGGGTCCTACAACTCGTCGCTGTAAACTGCTGAAGGGAGATCGTGAAGATTATACCTTGACGCCATTGACATTCCGTAGGCTCCGGCGGACTTTATCGTCAAAAGGTCGCCTCTTTGAGTCAAGGGCAGCGTTACGCCCTCGTCAAAAACATCCGTTGATTCACAGGCAGTACCAACTATGGTGTACCGCTTGCGTTCTTCTGACGTAGAAGTGATGTTCTCGATGTTGTGGTAGGCGCCGTATAGTGCAGGGCGGATCAGTTCTGTCATACTGGCATCGACGATGACAAGCCTGCGGCCTGAGGCTGTGGTCTTGTTGAACAGGACACTGGTAATCAGCTCGCCGCACTGCGCAACAATAGCGCGCCCGAACTCGAAATGCACCGGCCTTCCGCCCACTTTGAGGTGCGACTGGATGATGGAAAACACAGAAGCGAAGTTTGGAACAGGCTCATTTTCAGGCACATCGTAGTTGATTCCCAATCCACCGCCCACATCCACGAATCCGAAGTCCAAGCCAAGTTTGCCAAGATGCTCTACGATGGAATTGACCTTGACGCAAAGATACTCGAATACGTGCAGCTCGCGGATCTGTGAACCGATGTGCAGGTGGATTCCCGCGACACGAACGTTTTTGAGCGACTTGATGACATCCAGGTTGGCGACCAGCTCTTCATAGGATATACCGAACTTGCTGTCCGCCTGGCCGGTATCGATGCACTTGTTGGTCTTAGGATCTATGTCCGGATTGACGCGGAGGCCGATATCCTGCACCTTGCCAAGCGCACCTGCAATTGAATCGACGACCTGGATTTCCTGCAGAGACTCACAGTTGATGGCAAAAATGCCCTGTTCAATAGCATATCGCAGTTCGGCATCACGCTTCCCCACTCCGGCATACATAATGCCTGACGGGTCGAAACCTGCCTCTATGGCACATCGCACCTCGTTGCCTGAAGCGCAGTCAGCACCAAGGCCGTATTCACGTATAATGGACAATATCCGCGGATCAAAATTTGCTTTGACAGCATAATGAATCACGAAACCGTAGCGCTTGGCAACGGACGTGATGCTCTCAAGGGTCTGGCGAAGGAGGTTGATGTCGTAAAAATAGAACGGAGTCTCGAATTTACGGAGACTTGGAGCTGTTTGTCTGCTTAACATAACTGATATACACTACTACATTGCAAAGATATGCATTTTTTATTTCCTTGTACAAATTATTAGACAGTCACATCGGACGGGGCCCGGGTATTGTATTTCCATGAAAAAGTGTATTTTTGCCCAAACACATTATAATATGAAGAGGCTCATACTCATTATTTTACTCATTCTTCCCCTTACGGCTAACGCCCAGGAGGGTATCAAGAAAGTTTATGACGAAACTATAGACCAGAACGAGCAGATCGACAAGGCGCTCGCGACAGCCAATGCCAAAGGCAAGTTCGTAGTATGCCAGGTTGGCGGCAACTGGTGCCCCTGGTGCCTGCGTTTCACAGATTTCATTACTAAAGATGCGGATATAGGCGAGTTAATAGAGGATAACTTTATCTATATACATACCGACTATTCCCCCCGCTCATTCAAAGCAGATCAAGCACGTAAACAACGTTCAGAAAAGATGATGAAGCGCCTTGGCAATCCCAAACGCTTTGGTTTTCCCGTCTTTGTAGTGATCGACGCGAATGGCAAAGTGCTTCATATCCAGGACTCCAGTTTCCTCGAAGACGGCGACGGTTACAACAAGGAGAAAGTCCTCCGATTCTTTTCCAATTGGACACCCAAGGCTGTAGCGGCCGCGACTACGACCCGTCCAAGCCGGTAAGCGAAGCGGATGTCCGCGCGATTCTTCTTGCAGCCCAGGATGCCCCTTCGTGGGCCAATACCCAGACCAGCCGCTACTATGTGGCGATGAGCAAGGAGAAAGCCGACGCTGTCCGCGAGCTCGTGGGGCCAAGGAACAAACAGAACGTTGAGGGCCTTGTTCAACATTCCGCGCGATGAGGCCGTGATGGCCGTTATCTCCCTGGGGCACAGAGCCTCCGACCCAGTGCGTCCCCCCAGAACTGACCTCGAAAAGATAGTGAAGTTCTTTTAAGAGCAGTATTCTGACTTCCGCCTTTCTTCACCACCCGGCAGGCAATATAAATAGTCCGCCAAATGCTTATGACTTTGTGATATTGTAAGGATTACAGCAAGAGCATAAAGACCAGGTCGACGAGGCTTATTGCGGCGGTCTCGTAATGGGAGACTTTGGGAATGCGCATGTAGCGGGTGCGGGGGTAGTCCTTTTTGAGCTTTTGGTATAAGATGTCTGAACAGTCCACGGGAACGAATATATCTTCGATACCGTGGAGCATATCGATACGTACATTCTTGGGTAGCGAGAATCCATCATAGGGGATCTCCAGGCCGGTGAGGCCATCCATCAGCTTTTCTATTTCTTCGTTCTGCTCGGGCAGGAAGAAGTCGGGGTAAAGATACTCCTGGACCTTGAATCCGTATTTTTCTGCCAGCGTCCGCAGGTTCGTGTCACCTTTGGTGATAATGTCGAAGTCGTCTCTCACGGGGCCCCAGAACAGTTTGGAGTAGTCCAGCCCAAGGTTGAGCCAGGTGTTGACGCTCTTGGCGATTCCGGGATAAATAAGGTAGGTGATTTCTCCTTTGTAAACGGTATTCTCAAGAGCGAGCTGGGGGCTGTAGGGGCCCGAACCTATGCACAAGCGCTTGATCTTTACCCCAATCTCCGGGTGAGCGTGATAGTAGCCGGCAGTCGCGAGGGCGCCGGGGGCTCCGAGTGAGTAGCCGAAGAAAAAAGTCTCGTCCGGAAGGGCTCTGTCGTCGGTCAAGGCAAAGTATTCCTTTGCGGCCAGACGAAGATCGGCAGAAACCCTGGCCGAATTCTCGTACATCAGGTACGCGATGGGCAGGTCTTCCGAGGATCCGTAACCGATGGTGTCGGGAATCATGATCACATATCCGAAGATAGTCGGAAGGCTCTCGGTGGAAAACATGCGCCGAGAGCCGCAGTGGGTCTTCTCCCTGGCGAATGGCGACACTTCAACGGTGCCGCGGAATTTCCCCTTTTCCGGGTAGGCGATGAGTCCGGACGCCACCACAGGATTCCCCTTCGGGTCCACGGTCCGGTACTCCACTGCCACGAACCGGGCAGGGCGTCCACGACTGTGCGCGAGGTTGATGGCCTTTTTGTAATTGTCAAGATCCACGTAGTCGCCGAACTCTACCAGTACGGAGTCAAGTTGCTCGTCGAAAGACATAGTGCGCTCGCCCAACACGGCCACAAGGTGCTCCTGCCCTTGCGCCACGGCACAGAACAGAAGACAAACGAATAATCCCGGCAGCAACTTTCTCATACAGCCGTCGTTTCATGATAAGGGAAACCGGTGCGCTCCATCTCCTCACTTTTGTATCAAGTTGTTATCCAGCCAAATATACAAAGATTATTTGCAAAACATGATATGATCCGCAACTTTACTTTCTTCATGGAATCTTCCGTCGGTAACGGCAACGTAAGATCCAGAGTTGTGGTCGGGCGATCCCCGTCTGCATGGTTAAATACGGAGGGACCATAGTCACTTGACATGCAATAGCGGGCGCAGTTTGGATCGCAGCCCTAAAACCGTCTCAGTCCCTCATATAGACGAAAACAATATATCAATCAGAAAACCGCTCACTGGTTCGACCCTGAGGAAGGATAGTCGATGGGAGTTGAGCTGCGGGGCTCTTTTATTTTTGCTGCTGATAATGGTCCAGCGTGTTCTTGACGAGGAACTTTATAAAATTCTCCCTGCCCCTATAACCTTCAGGGATAGCTACGTAGAGATACCAAGCCCCCGGATATTCCCAGTTCCACTGAAAATAATCCTCCACACGATATGGGTCTATGACTGAATCGATATACGGATTGACCAGCCGCACCCTCTCCAAAACCTTTTCATGGATTTCGGCTCTAAGTTCAGCGGCGTACTTTAAATCCTGCTCGCTGGGATCTGGCATTTCCGGGTTCATTATGTGCAAAGATAAAAATAAACACCATCAGTCTTTTTCCAGATATCTGGAGAGGAACACATTATATACGAAATAAGTGTCTTTATTACCGTCATTTTCGACAAGTATCAACTCTTTCTCAACCAAGGACTTTACATTTTTTATAACCGCCGCTCCGGAACCGAGATGATACTTCTGAATAAAAGAAGATGAAGTCGGGTGCTGAATGCTTCCCTCTTTGGCAATTGCTTTCAGAAGCTTCCATTTTGCTACTGTCAGGAGCCGTTGCAATTCAAGAAAACGGTCCCGGTTTACGTCAAGAATTCTCCTTTCGGACTCAAGTATATCCATAGTTGTTATGTCTGCTGAACTTCTAAAAAACACTTCGTTACAAAGCGTCTGGGAATAAAAAGTATGGTCCCGTGTCCAGTCAATAATTTGTTCCACACATTCCGGTTCAATCGTTTTCCCGTGTGTCCGGAATTGATTTGTTATGAAATTCTTATAAACAGGGATATCCAATTTTCCAAGCGGGACGAAAGTGGTGCTCTCATAAAAGGGCTTCTTTGCATTTGAAAAAATATCCGTCATTGCGTTCTTCTTGCTCCCGCAAAAGATAAACCGCACGTTATGAAGGGGTTGTATATAAGTTCTAAGGAGAGCCTCCATATTCACTGCTTCATATTCCCGGATCTGCTGAAATTCGTCTATTGCCAGTACAACCTTTTTACCATGTCTTTCCAGATATTGAAAAATACCTTTAAACGTGAGTGTTTTATCGTTGTCGTTCCTGTATGTGATACTTATCTCTGGTGCTCCGGTCAAGGCATCATAAGATATCAAGGGGCGAAAGCCACCGAGAGCCTTAAAGAAAGACGATATCTTGTTTTGCTGCTTCAGCACACGGGCTACGGATTCCGCAAGCAGCTTGATGAAATCCTCTAGACTCTGTGAAGAGCTGATGTCAAGGTAGAAGGTATCGGTATCCTTCTGTCTTTCTCCAATTTCTTCGAATATGCGATAAATCAGGCCCGTTTTTCCAAGGCGTCTCGGCGAAATCAATGTGATGTTTCTGCCGTTGTTGAGATAGTCGATAATTTGTTTTGTTTCCGCTTCACGGTCACAAAACAACTCTTTATTCTTGTAGGGTTCGAGTATAAACGGATTCGGCTGCATACGCTTTTGTTTTCTGCAAATACAGTCGTTTGAAATTAATTAACCAAAAGTTATTAACCAAAAGTTAATTATTCGGAAAATATATCAGTTGTCCAAAAATGTATGTGTCGTCTAATAATGGCTAAGATAAATGCATCGTTCAACGATTTAGGACTTCCGAGGCTAAAAGCGGTAGGGATAGTAGGACCGAATCCACCATCAAACCATCACAAGTGTGCGCCTCGGTTAACAGACTGGACCGAGGCGCTACAAAAAGGGCCGAAATCGTGACTCTCGGTCCAAATGATGGACCGAGAGTCACGGCCCGTTTCAGTTATTTAACGGAAATTTCCAATAAAAGGATGTGTCGTCTAAAAATGGTTAAGACAAATGCATCGTCTTATAGTTTAGGACTTTCGAGAATTCCTGTATTTGAAAAGGTGGTATAGAACGTGTGCGAACTTTTTCTGATTCCCCTTAAGAATCCTTAAACCTGCAGCGCGCCTAGGATGAGCCGCAAAGCGCCTCAATCATGGGAGTGTCTCTCCGGGATACTAGCCGCTATTCAGTCTCCGCAATAGAACTCCGCAGTTCAACCCAACCGCCGTAAACTACTGATATATAAAACGAAAGAATCCACGAGCAACAAGCTCGCGGATTCTCTAATTGGTAGCGGGGGTGGGGCATGATCCCACGACCTCCGGATTATGAATCCGACGCTCTAACCAGCTGAGCTACCCCGCCGTCACTGCCCGAAAATAAGCCTCGGGCTAAGAACGGACTGCAAAGATAGGGCAAAAATTTGAATTCGCAAGCATAAACTTTGATATTTGAGAAATAATTTCTACCTTTGCGTCCCCCAATTTTTGAGGGGATCGCAATATTAATGTTAACCATTTAAAGATCAAGACAGTGGACACACAAAGCTACAAAACAGTCTCCCTGAACAAGGGCACTGTGAACAAAGAGTGGGTGGTCATTGACGCGACGGATCTCGCACTTGGTCGTCTGGCCTCCCGCGTGGCTCTTGTCCTCCGTGGCAAGACCAAGCCCGGCTTCACTCCCAACGTGGATTGCGGTGACAATGTCATCGTTATCAACGCAGAGAAGGTAGCTCTTGGCGGCAAAAAGATGACCGACCGCGTTTACACACGCTACACCGGATATCCCGGCGGACAGCGCTTCACAACGCCCAAGGAGATCCTCGAGAAGAGGCCCGCCGAACTCGTGAGGAGAGCCGTCAGAGGCATGCTCCCCAAGAATCGTCTTGGCTCCAAGATCCTTGGCAATCTGCACGTTTACGCAGGTCCCGAGCATCCGCACCAGGCACAGAACCCCAAAACCATCAAGTTAAACGAAATTTAAACAGAGCAAATGGAACAGACACACGCCCTTGGAAGACGTAAAGCAGCTGTGGCTCGCGTTTATCTCACCGCCGGCAAAGGCAACATCACCATCAACGACCGTCCCCTGGAGAACTACTTCCCCGCCGAGACCCTCCGTTACGTGGTGAACCAGCCTCTTGAGGTTACCGGCACTGCAGGTCAGTTCGACATCAAGGTCACTATCTGCGGCGGCGGCACCAAAGGACAGGCCGAGGCCATCCGTCTCGGTATCTCCCGTGCACTGTGTGAGGTTGACAAGGAAGCATACCGTCCCGCTCTCAAAGCCGCCGGCTTCCTCACCCGCGACGCCCGCGAGGTCGAGCGCAAGAAGCCCGGTCAGCCCGGAGCCCGCAGACGCTTCCAGTTCAGCAAACGTTAGTTATTTGTTGATTTACGGCACAGTGGTGGTTCTAAACATCCTTTACGGATTGTTGCCACCCTGCGGAAAAGGCCGGAGACCGGACCGTCCGCTACTCCGCCTTGAAGAAAAGAGGCCCGCAAACGGGCACAGTTAAAAACAAAACAGAACAAAACAAAATGTCACGTACAAATTTCCAAGAACTGCTTGATGCAGGCGTACACTTCGGACACCTTGCCCGCAAGTGGAACCCCAAGATGGCTCCCTACATCTTCGACCAGAAGAAGGGTACCCACATCATCGACCTGCACAAGACCATCGTCAAGATAGACGAGGCCGCCGAAGAAATGAAGCTGCTCGCCAAGAGCGGCCGCAAGATCCTCTTCGTGGCCACCAAGAAGCAGGCCAAGGACATCGTCAGCGAAAAAGCTGCCGCTGTAGGCATGCCTTCAGTTACTGAGCGCTGGGCAGGTGGTATGCTTACCAACTTCCCCACTATCCGCAAGGCCATCAAGAAGATGGGCACCATCGACAAGATGAAAGAAGACGGTACCTTCGACAAGCTCGCAAAGCGTGAGCGCCTCCAGGTCGACCGCCAGAGGGCCAAACTCGAGAAGAACCTCGGCTCCATCCGCGACATGAGCCGCCTCCCTTCTGCGATCTTCGTAATCGACGTCCAGAAAGAGGCCAACGCCGTCAAGGAAGCCAACCGCCTCAACATTCCGGTATTCGCAATGGTTGATACTTGTTGCGATCCCACCACTATCGATTATGTGATTCCGGCAAACGACGACGCGGCAAAGTCCATCGAGTGCAT
>CACXCS010000071.1 GCA_902766255.1 uncultured Bacteroidia bacterium | reverse complement strand
GGTTACAGGACACCGTTGGAATACTGCAAACAATTATTTAACTTTGACTTTTGAAGTGTGTTGCACTTCTAAATTGAATTCACCTAACTTAAGTCAAATGTTAACTTAAGTCAACTGTTTGCCTAATTCTACTTTCAACCGAACTATACTTTTTTACCTATTTCAACGTGAAATAAAAAATGAGTACCAGTGATAGTCGTTTCTAATCAGAATAAAGGCCCTCGCGGGAAAGGAGGTGGTCGAGATTGCCCAGACCGTACATCACAACGGCAGTCATGACAGCTGAGTGCTCCATATACTCCGGAATCAGCTTGTTGAAGATATCCCGCTCGGTATGCCAGATTTCCCTGTAATCGAAATTCTTACCTTCAGGATCGGTTTCTCGCAAGGAAACAGTAGGGACTCCGTTCATCGCAAAATAAGCATGATCGCTGCCGCCCGGCTGCTGAGGACGTGGTCCGGGAGGCCCTTGCCGCTTCTCCACGGTAAAAGGAACCTCGGGATTGTAATTCTCGACAGGCTTGCACACCTTCACAAAATCATCGTACATAGCTTCCGGAACGTTCACCGATGTGGCCATGAGCGGACCGCCGTCACGGTTGAAGTAGTTGGATATTGACTCCAGCTTTACAACACCGCTTTCAACGAAATGCTTCGATCCAAGCAGACCGAATTCTTCGGCCGTCCATATGCAGAACATGAGAGTTCGCTTGGGCTTGGCTCCAGATGCGGCAAGCAGGCGTGCCGCCTCCATTGTTACGGACACTCCGTTGCCGTCGTCAACAGCGCCGGTACCGTTGTCATAGGAATCCAGATGTCCTCCTGCCAGTACATATTCCTTTGGGTACTTGGTGCCCCTCATTATGCCTATCACGTTGTGATAAGGCACCGGCCCATGGACAAAGTGATTGCGGATGTCAAACTCCAACTCGAATATATCCTTGCGCAAAGCTTTCTCCTTCACCACTTTGAACTGTGCCTCGTCAAGGCAGATATCACATGCTTTGGGAAGCGTCTCCATGGTAAGGTCGAAGCAACCGGCACGGTCGTACATAATCTGCAGGGGGACCTTTGCCGAACGTATGAATCCCAGCACGCCTGCTTCCACCATCTCTTTGTAGAACGGAGCCGTCACCTTCTCGTACGGCAGCATCTCCCGGGCAGCTGAATCACGATGCGCCCAGTTCCAGTACATGATGTCCCGGTTTTTCCGGTCTATCTCTTCATTGGCCTCTATGACCTTGGCACGGTTCTCCTCGGCTTTGGCTGTCCTGTCGATGGCCATTCCGTTGGATTCGGCATCCAGCAGCACCCAGGCACCTTTAAGCGCACCTTTCATACGCTCCAGTTCCCTTCGGGAATGAGGCTCGATGAGCACATGCCCTTTCTGGCACCCATGAGTACCGGCGGTATAAGCCGGAGTGCCGAAATGGAGTACCATTCCGTCCTCGCTGAGCATACGGCCTTTCCAGGGGCCCCTGTCAAAACCCACAGGTACTTTTCCTGCCTCCTGGACTAGCACTTCAAGGCCCCAGGATTCAAACTGTTCCTTTACCCAGTTTTCAGCCTCGCTCAGGGAGGCAGAGCCGACAATGCGTCCGCCTATCATGTTGGACAGATAGTCCGCATGATGCATGGTACGATTGTCGGTCCGCCCCATATCCATAACTGAACGAACCACTTTGTCCTGGGCGAAAGCACACAGGGATATTGCTGCGGCGACAATGACCGCCAGCAATCTTGGCATTGGTCTACACATACTAACTACTAATTAACAACTATTTAGCCGGAATATTAACGAGCACTTCCTGCAGGAAATCCCAGATCTTCTGGACTGAAGGGATGAATGCACGCTCGTCGGGAGAATGGGGGCTTAAGAGGGTGGGGCCCATCGACACCATATCCCAGTGGGGGTAGGCGCCTGACAGGATTCCGCACTCAAGGCCGGCATGGATAGCCATCACCTTGGGATCCTCTCCGAACTTGGACTTGTAAACCTTCTTCATGATAGCCAGTATCTCTGATGAAGCGTTGGGTGCCCAGCCGCTGTATCCACCTGAGAGCTTGACATTTATGCCGGCAAGAGCGAACACCGATTCGATGCGCTTGGCCAAAGCCGCCTTGGCTGAATCCACAGAAGAGCGGAGAAGGCACACCACCGAGAACTTGCCCCGATAGATTTCGACCATTGCCAGGTTGACGGATGTTTCTACCATTCCTGGCATAGCATCGCTCATGCGCTCCACGCCGTCGGGGCATGCCAGAATGCAGCGGACAAAGCGCTTTGCGGCCTCTTCCTCGACATATTTACAGTCGCCGGGCTCGCAGACTTCGCCCTCGGCGCATACATAGGGTTCGAAAATAACCTGCAGGCCGGGATCGGTAGCAGCATACTCATCCTTGAGTGCATTGGCTATACGGGTAACTGCACGCTTGGCCCCCGAAACTCCCTTCTTGGGTACATATAAAGTAGCGAAAGCCTCACGGGGAATGGCATTGCGGAGTGTACCTCCTTCAAGGTCGACGAGTTTTACTCCGTGCTTTTCAAGCAGCGGCAGCAACACCCTGGCCATCAAGCGGTTGGCATTAGCCCTGCAGAGTATGATATCCATTCCGGAATGACCGCCCTGGCAGCCTTTGACCGCCAGTGAATAGCAATAGTAGCCCCGCTTGGGCTCATTCTTACGGCGGTAGCGGGCCGTAGCCACGGCATCCAGGCCGCCCGCGCATCCGACATAGAATTCTCCTTCCGACTCGGAGTCCAGGTTGATCAGGATATCACCCTTGAGCACGCCGGGTTTGAGCAGGCTTGCTCCTGTCATGCCGGTTTCTTCATCGTAAGTTACCAGGATCTCGATAGGACCGTGCTTGACCGAAGGGCTTTCGGCAACGGACATCGCCAGAGCAACACCAAGGCCATCGTCAGCTCCGAGGGTGGTGCCACGGGCACGAAGCCACTCTCCGTCGACCCAGGTTTCAATAGGGTCTTTAAGGAAATCGTGCTTGACATCGGCGTTTTTCTGTGGGACCATGTCCATGTGTCCCTGGAGCACTACGGTTTTGAGATTCTCATAACCGGGGGTTGCAGGGATACGCATGATAACATTGCCGGTATCATCGGCAAAGGCTTCGATGCCACGCTCAGCGGCCCAGTCAAGGAGGAACTTGCGTACTATCTCTTCATGCTTGGAGGGCCTGGGACAACGGGTGAGGGAATAAAAGTTATTCCACACGATGGATGGTTTTAAATCTTTAATTGTCATAATATTATGTAATTATTTGGGAAATCTTTTCCAGCGGTTGTGCGTCCATAGATAGTTCCAGGGCTGGGCTTCGATGTCCGCCTCCAGGAGCTTGTAAAACTTACGCATTATATCATCGGCATCCATGGATGAAGCGTCCTCTGTAATCGTAGTATATTCTATCCGGTAATGCCCGCGGCTCTCGCACGGCATCCCCATGTAGCAGACAGCCAAACCGAACTTATGTGCCAGGGATGCGGCGCCCCTCATAGAATCGCAGTCCCTGTGCATGAAGTTGACCACCAGGAAGTCCCTGGACTTGAAATAGGGATGCTGATCGGTGATGAAATTGTAGATTTTCTTCTCGTCGCGGTGCTCGAATACATAGCGCACAACCTCGCGGGACTCCAGATAGCCGGGAAATCCCTCTGAATCTATCAGAGACGCCGTGCGGTTGCTGCGCATTATGTCATCCCACATGGGATTCTGCCGCAGGTACACTACACAGAAATTCTGCTCGGTGAAACAAGACGGTTGGTCTGAATAATTGTATGAGCCAATTCCGCCGATGAGTTCCCAGTTGCCTGCATGGGACATGAGGACCATTACTCCGGGAGCGTTCTCATACAGGCCGTTAAGCACTTCCACATTAGATATTTCAACCAGGTGCGAACGTCTCAGGCGTGCGGGCCCCCGTGAGGCTCCGAACCATATGGTTTCGGCCAGGACATCCCCCAGGTGAAGGTAAAAGCGGTTGCGTATGTGCTTGAGCTCTTTAGTGTCCTTGTCCGGAAAAGCTGCCGCCAGATTCTGCTCCACAATCTTTACCCTGTACCGGAACACCTTTCCGGCCAGGAAGGCCAGAATGCGGGAAAGAAAATAATGCACCCTCAAGGGCAGCAGCCCCAGCGCCCGCATAATGAACTTGACCAAAGATTGCATCATAGTTACAAAAATAACAAAAATCTCGAAGGAATACTGTTATTTTAAAAAGAATAATGGCCTGTGGCAGCAGAAAGTCTCATAGCAGACGGAAAGGCTGAAGAACCCGCTTTTAGAGCAAACCGGAAACCATGAGAGGTTTGAAAACCGGGCCTTTGGGATTATCAGGAAATTTTTGTTACTTTGCATTATTAGGGATTATAATATTAATTACCATGTTCAAAGGACAGCCAAAAGGACTTTTCGCTCTTGCCCTCGCAAATACCGGCGAGCGCTTTGGCTACTACACAATGCTAGCCATCTTCCTGCTCTTTCTGCAGGCTAAATTCGGTTTTTCCGCCGCTGCTGCGGGTCAGTTTTACGCCATATTCCTGGCCGCCGTGTACTTCATGCCGGTCATCGGTGGATGGCTGGCAGATAAAATAGGCTTCGGCAAATGCGTCGTCACCGGCGTCTGCATCATGTTTGTCGGTTATTTGTGTCTTGCAATACCGACAGATGCTTTTGCCAGCCGCGCCTTCGCCCTTACCCTGATGATAGGCGCCCTGCTTCTCATCGCCGTAGGTACCGGCTTGTTCAAAGGTAACCTGCAGGTGCTGGTCGGCAACCTGTATGACGACCCTAAATATTCCGCCAAGCGGGATTCCGCTTTCAGCCTCTTTTACATGGCCATAAATATCGGCGCAATGTTCGCCCCTACGGCTGCCACCGCCCTCACAAACAGCCACCTGGCAAAGGGCGGCCTCATCTACAAGGCTGACATTCCTGCACTTGCTCACCAATATCTTGGCGATACCCTGGCCGACACCTCCGGTCTCGAGGCCCTCAAGGCAGCCATGCCCGGAGAGCAAATCGCCTCAATGGACCTTACATCTTTCAGCCAGTTCTATATCAACCAGCTCTCTACAGCTTATAACCTGGGCTTCGCTGTAGCATGCGTATCGCTTATCGTGTCCATAGCGATCTACCTCGGCTGCCGCAGCTGGTTCAAGCACGCCGACGTCAACGCCAAGCAGGCCAAAGAAGGCGCCGCACCCGTAGTAGAACTCACCCCCAAACAGACCAAGGACCGCATCGTAGCCCTCATCTTCGTATTCGCTGTGGTCATATTCTTCTGGATGGCCTTCCACCAGAACGGCAGTTCCCTCACCTACTTCGCACGCGATTACACCCAAACCAGCGTCACAGGTCCGCTCAAGATAGGATTCAACATCTGGGCCCTTGCCCTCATCGCAATTTCGGTGTACACCCTGTTCTCCACCTTCCAGTCCGAAACCGCCAGAGGCAAGACCATAAGCGGCGCAATCACCATTGCACTGTGGGCCGGCGCCTTCCTCCTTTACAAGGGCATGGCTCCCGAAATCCACATCCTGCCCCAGCAGTTCCAGCAGTTCAATCCATTCTTCGTAGTGGCCCTCACGCCTATCTCCATGGCCATATTCAGTGCTCTTGCAAGTAAGGACAAGGAGCCTTCAGCCCCCAAGAAAATCGGCCTTGGAATGTTCGTTGCCGCTTTGGGATACCTTATTATGCTCGCAGCATCCAAGGGTCAGCCGGCCCCGTCCGAGCTTGTAAGCGTTGGAGGTGTCTCCCCCGACCCCGTCGTCCCCACTTACCTTATCTCCACCTACCTGGTGCTGACCTTCGCCGAACTGCTGCTCTCCCCTATGGGCATCTCATTCGTGTCCAAGGTCGCTCCCCCTAAATTCAAGGGCTTGATGATGGGTCTGTGGTTCGCCGCCACCGCAATAGGCAACTACCTGAGCTCCATTCCTTCCATGCTGTGGAACCACGTTCCCCTGTGGGTTAACTGGACGGTCCTGATGGCCCTGTGCGTCATCTCCGGACTGGTTATGTTCTCCATGCTCAAAAAGCTCGAGGCCGCAACAGCAAACTAAAATGAAAAAACTCCTTACACTCCTCGGCGCGCTCTTCCTGTTCGGAGGAGCATTTGCCGCAGAGCTGCCCGATTCCCTGTACGTGGCTGTAAAAGACGGCCACGTACAGGGAATTGCCCTGGACCGGCAGAAGGGATATATGTACTTTTCCTTCACCAGTTCATTCATCAAGACCGATCTTCAGGGCAATATAATCGGCACCATCAACCGCATCCAGGGACATCTTGGCGCCATGACGCTCGGTCCGGACGGGCGGGTTTATGCCTCGCTGGAGTGCAAGGACGACATAATAGGCAGCAGCATCGCCGACCGTCTGGGCGTGGACAAACTGTCCCATGAGCAGTCGGTATTCTACGTAGCCATCATCGATGTAGACCGCATCGACCGCACCGGCATGGACCCGGAAAAGGATGGCGTCATGACCACCGTCTGCATCCGCGAGGCCTGCAAAGACTATGTAGAGCACACCTACGGATGCTCTGGCATTGACGGCATAACATTCGCTCCGGGCATAGGTAAATGCAGCAACAAACTCTATCTCTACGTTGCTTACGGCATCTACGGCGACAACACCCGCACCGACAACGACAATCAGGTACTGCTCTGTTACGACATTAAAAAATGGAAGCGCAAGTACGAAACTCCCGTTGTTTTCGGCACCGTTCCCACAAACGGTCCTGAAAAGCCGCTGCACAAGTATTTCATCTTTACCGGCAATACCACATGGGGCGTCCAGAACCTTGCCTACGATGCTTTCACCCGCCGCATTTTCATGGCCGTATACAAAGGCAAGAAGCCCCAGTATCCCAACTATCCCCTATTCTCCATTGACGTAAGGCAAAAGCCAGTTAAAGCCATTCCTGCCGGTTTGGACGAGCGTCAGAAAACCTTGAAGCTGTCGCAGGACGGACTGCTCCATGCAGACAGCGGCGTGCGCGGATGGGAATTCAAATGGGGATCCACCGGGCTATGCCCGCTCGGCGACGGACTCTGGTACATCTCCGAGAACCACAAAGACAAAGCCACCGGCCTGCAGAGCTGCACCGCACGCCTCTACCGCTGGTCAGGCGAAGGCAGCAAACCCTTCAACCCAGCCGCCAAATGACAGCAAAAACCATCGAGCAACTGAAAGAATGGGCGTTGGAGTACAACGATCCCAAGTATTTCGAAGAAGATCCTATTGCCTTCCCGCGCGAATTCGTCCGGCGGGGCTCATCGCTCCAGGATATCGAAATCGCATCTGTCTTCGCGTCCTTCCTGGCTTGGGGCCGCCGGCCTATGATTGTACGCGACTGCGAGCGTCTTTTCGACCAGATGGAATGGCGTCCTTATGACTACGTCATGAGCGGGTCCTACCGCGATGACGACGTATCGCTGCACCGCACCGTCAAATGGAGCGAGGCCGCTGCCATCTGCCGCCGCCTGCGCGAATGGTATACCTGGCACAACAGCCTTGAAAGCCTGTCAGCCAAAGAGATACGTTCCATAGTATTCCGTCGCAAAGATGACCCGTCGGCCCCTGATAAAAAGATTAATTTGATGCGCCGCTGGCTCGTGCGCCGCGACGGCAAGGTCGACCTTGGACTATGGACCAATACAGACCCTACTGATCTCATCGTACCTCTGGACGTCCATGTATACGGCCAGGCTGCGGCCCTCGGTCTTACCCGCCGCAAGTCCAAGGACCTCAAGACAGCCCTTGAAATCACCGCACGCTTCCGTGAGATCTGGCCCGAAGACCCTATGATAGGCGACTTCGCCCTATTCGGGTACGGTGTAACACACACCCGCTGATGCCCAGACTGTTCATACTTTCGGGTTGTAACGGCGCCGGAAAAACCACGGCGTCCTATACTTTCTTGCCTGAAATCCTTGACTGCCACGAATTTGTAAACTCCGACGAGTTTGCCAAAAGCCTGTCCCCCTTCGACCCGTCCAGTGCCTCGGTGTCGGCAAGCCGTTACATGATAATGCGCATACAGTACCTGCTGGACCTGAACGCCGACTTCAGTATAGAAACCACACTCGCCACCAGGTCGCTGGTTTCAATAATACACAAGGCAAAGGCGCAGGGCTACAAAATCACACTGATCTACCTCTGGCTGCAAACACCCGAACTGGCCATACAAAGAGTGCGCGACAGGGTCGCCAGCGGCGGGCACAACATCCCCGAGGACGTGCTCCGGCGCCGCTATAAAATGGGCATCCACTATCTGTTCGACACATATATGCAGCTCTGCGACAATTGGATAATAGGCGACAATACCCACCCTCCTTTCACAGTAGTGGCTGAGGGCAACCGCGAGCGCACCCTGATAAAAGACGATGTAACTTTCAAGAAGATAAGGAGCCTGCTGGAACAAGATGATGAATAACTCCGAACTGTTCGGCGTGTCTGCCGGGCAAATGCGCACCATAGTAGCTGAAGGCCTTAAGGGAGGCGACTGGTGCGATCTTTACTTTGAACAAACTGTTTACAACGACCTGCTCCTGCGCGACGGCGCCGTAGCTTCGGGTGGCTTCCATCTCGACTACGGTTGCGGAGTGCGTGTTCTCAACGGCGAGAAAACCGGATACGCTTATTCAGAATCCACTGAATTCCAATCCCTTATGGATGCCGCAAAGGCAGCTGCAGCCGTTGCCGGGAAGCCGGGCAGTTTTAAAGCCGGACCTTCCATTCCTACGGCTAAACCTCCATATCTGATGCAGACAGACTGGTCTGATGCGGACAAGAAGCAGCTTTCGGCATGGCTTGAGAAGTTGGAGGCCGCTATCCGTTCGCGCAGTCCCTATCCTTCCAAAGTAATAGCCCTGCTATCCTGGTCGGTAAGCAACATAATGATGTACAACTCGTTGGGCGAGCTGACTTCCGATACCCGCCCCCTTGGCAGCGTAACCGTAACCGCAATCTTCATCAAGGACGGACGCACCGAGCAACGCAATATATCCCGCAGTTACCGCTGCGGGCTGGAAATGATTACCGACGCCCTGCTTGACGAACTGGCAGCAGAAGCTGTAAAGGATCTCGACGACAGCTTCGCCGCACGCCGGCCAAAAGGCGGCCGCATGCCTGTAGTTATGGCTGCCGGCGCCTCCGGCATACTGCTGCATGAAGCTATGGGACATGCCTTCGAGGCCGATTTCAACCGCAAGGGGCAATCGGTATTCTGCGACCGCATGGGGCAGCGCATCTGCAAGAGCGGCATCAGCATAATCGACGACGCCACCATCCCGGGCAACCGAGGGTCAATCCTGTACGACGACGAAGGAGTCCCCGGCCAGAAAACTTACATGGTTCACGACGGCATACTGACCTCGTTCCTCCATGACCGCATCAGCGCCGCCTATTACGGAGTTCTTCCCACCGGCAACGGCAGGCGCGAATCTTTCCGTTACAATCCCATTCCCCGTATGCGCACCACTTATATGGAAAGCGGGGCCGACGGCACCCTCGAAGACCTGGTAGCCAGCGTGCGCAAGGGCATTTACGTAGACAAGTTCGCCAACGGCGAGGTCAAGATCGGCGAGGGCGATTTCACCTTCTACGTAAATCGCGGCTATCTGATTGAAAATGGGCGGCTGACCCAGCCGGTCAAAGATGTAAACATAATTGGAAACGGCCCCAGGGCTCTTGCCGACATAGTGGCCGTTGCAGGAGATCTCAAGATAGACGACGGCACCTGGACATGCGGCAAGGAACAAAGCGTTGCTGTATCCTGCGGCATTCCCAGCGTACTTATCAATAACCTGACAGTAGGAGGAGAATGATTACTGAAGACGAAATAACACTTGCACGGGAATGCCTTGACTTTGCCCGTAACGCCGGAGCGCAAAACTGCCGCATAACCCTTACCAAGAGTACTGAAGACCAGATATCCACTCTTGACGGCGAAATCGACAAGGTCACGCGCTGTGCCGACCGTTCCATGAACATAGCACTGTTTGTTGACGGGCGGTACGGAGCTTTCTCCATCAACAAGTTGGAAAGGGATACCCTCAAAGAGTTTATATCCAAGGCCGTTGAAACAGTTCGCATGCTGGCCCCGGACGAGTTCCGCGTCCTGCCACACCCAAACCGGTATTGCAAAACCGCACTTACCGGTCGCGAGCTTGACAGCTACGACCCGTCATATTCACTTATCGACGCCGGACAGAGGCGCCGGAGGGCACTTGATGCTTCAGTTTTCAAACGCTGCCCCGAGTTGCCGGGAGGAGCCAGGCTGATTTCCGAGGAGGGAGAATACAGTGATTCGGAATATGACGTGTATTTAATTGACAGCCAAGGCCTTGATTGCAGGCACACAGAAACCTCGTTCGACTACGGAGTAGAGGTTACCATTGAGAGTCCCAAAGGAAACAAGTACAGCGACTACTGGTGGACTTCCGCTTCCAAGCAAGATGAATTCAACGCTTCCGAATGCAGTATGACAGCAATCCGCAGGGCCTGCGGGCAAATCGGAGCAAAGCCCATGAAAAGCGGCAGGTATAATATGGTGGTGGCGTCAAATGTCGCATCCAGACTTGTATCTCCCCTGATTAACGCCCTTAATGGCTACTCTCTGCAGCAGGGCAATTCTTTCCTAGTCGGCAGCATGGGCAAGAGACTGTTTTCCGATAAGCTGAACATAATCGACGATCCCTGGCGCAAAGGGGAATCTGGATCCAAACTCTTTGACACTGAAGGTGTTGCTACAAGAGAAACCAAAATTATCGAAAACGGCATGGTGGTGCGGTATTTTGTTAACACCTACATGTCGGGCAAGATGCACCACCCCCTCACAGGCGAGGATGCAATACGTCCGCGCCTGCTCGCATACCCCTCGGATGATATGGATATGAACAGTCTGATGGCACTGTGCGGCGACGGGATCCTGGTTAATGATTTCAACGGCGGCAACTGCAACCAAGCCACCGGAGACTTCTCTTACGGAATCTCCGGACAACTTTTCAAGGACGGCAAGTGC
This sequence comes from uncultured Bacteroidia bacterium, assembly GCA_902766255.1. GTDB lineage: Bacteria > Bacteroidota > Bacteroidia > Bacteroidales > UBA932 > Cryptobacteroides. The sequence goes on along the minus strand of CACXCS010000071.1, from coordinate 1,756 downwards.
GTTAAACCGGTCAGCGAGATGCTTATTACCGGTAACTTCCTGACCCTCTGGAAGAACTTCCTTGGTGCAGGCACCGACTTCCGACGCTGCGCCACCAAACTCATCCCCTCCCTGGCCTTCTGCGAGGTGGACTTCAGCGGTTAGAAGAAACCGGGGCGGGACGTTTTTGCTTGATGAGGGACCAAACCACCCATATCGCAGTGAGAACCAGCGACATTGGCAGCCCTACGGTAAGCATCTCGCGCAGCATGACGGCCCCGCCGCCTTCTACATCAAGGGCAGTAAAGAAAGGAAAGCGCCAACTTAGCTCACCGCTGATGATGTGGTCAACTATGAGCACAATGCTGCCTCCCCAGAGCATCTTCTCCAATGTTGGTACATTACGCTTAAGAAGATTGGAGTCAGGAGAAGAAATGGACTTCCCTGCCGATTTACGGTAAATGCTGGTGGCTACGGCCTGGACCAGCGGAACGATAAAACATGCCATAGTTGATTATACTTTTCTGCAAGTTAGCAAAAAAAGTCGAATTACAGTCATTTCTTTGTTTTTTCTCGGAAAAGTGCTATATTTGCGGCCGATTTTTAAAACTAGTTTTATGAAACAAGGAATCCATCCCGAAACCTACCGACTTGTAGCTTTCAAGGATATGTCCAACGAAGACGTATTCATCACCCGCAGTTGCGCCAACACCAAGGAGACGATAACTATCGAGGGCGTTGAATATCCTCTCGTGAAGCTTGAGATTTCCAACACATCTCACCCTTTCTACACCGGCAAGATGAAGATCGTCGACACCGCCGGCCGCGTGGACCAGTTCTACCAGCGTTACAAGTCCCGCAGGAAATAATCACCTGCGTTCTTATAGGCAAAAGACCGGAGCTCAAGGAGCCCCGGTCTTTTTTGATGTCAGAAAGAGATTCTACTTCTCCTTGGGAACCATGCACTTCCAGCAAAGTGCGCTCAATGCACCACCCACAAGAGGAGCGCAGATGAATACCCACACATCCTTGAGGGCCTGGCCGCCGGCGAAGATTGCAGGACCGAGAGACCTGGCAGGGTTGACGGAAGTTCCCGTAAGATTGATGCATACAAGGTGCACCAGAATCAGGCTCAGACCGATTGCAAGGCCAGCGAAGTTGCCGGCACCCACCTTTGAATCGGTTGTGCCAAGTACTACGAGCACGAAGAGGAAGGTAGCTATAACTTCCACAAGGGCTGCACCCCATACTCCGCCGGCATTGGCGACTCCGTTGGAGCCAAGGCCTCCGGTAAGGTCGGGAGCGGTAACTACGGAAGCGACTCCAAGCAGGAGGGCACCGGCGAGGATACCGCCGATGAACTGGCCGCACCAGTAGCCGCAGGCGTCTTTCCAGCTCATGCGGCCGGAAAGGGCAACACCGAGAGTGATGGCGGGATTGATGTGGCAACCGCTTATGCCTCCGATAGTGTAGGCCATAGCAACCACTGCAAGTCCGAAGGCGATAGCTGTTCCGACTACACCTGCAGGAGAGTTACAACCAAGGAACATTGCGGTTCCGCATCCCAGGAAAGTCAGGACGAAAGTGCCCAGACATTCAGCAAAATACTTTTTCATAAGAAACAAATTGGTTTGTGGTTTTGACAAATATAGTAAAAAATGTTATTCAATAATTTGGAGATTCAAAAAAACTTCATATCTTTGCACTCCAATCCGGTGGGTTCGTATAACGGTTAGTACTCGAGATTCTCAATCTCGCAATAGGAGTTCGATTCTCC
>CACXCS010000070.1 GCA_902766255.1 uncultured Bacteroidia bacterium | reverse complement strand
CGGTTTTCGCCGTGTGGGCGGTGATCTCCGAAGGGGTGCGGGGAGCCATAGGGCCTGCGCTCGCCATAAGGGCGGCTGCCCTGATAGTTGCCCCGTCTCTCGCCGTAGGGGCGGGAAGAGGAGCCTTCAGATTGAAAATCTACTTTTTCGGTGCGCACAGCGCTGCCGGCTGTTTTTCTAGGTCTAAGTTTTCGGCCGTCTTTAGAATAACCATCCATCATTTTAGGTTGAATATATAAGTTATTGTGCCCTCTTGAAGCGCCGGGGCACTGGAGCTCATGTTAAAGCCCGTTTCGAGGGCTGCATTGCGTGCCGCTGTCCAGAGCGCCTTGTCGGTGACGGTGGTTCCGTCGGCGCCGGGAACGGCTTTCTGTACCTTTCCGTACTGGTCTACCCATATCTTGACAACCACTTTGCCGCTCTCCTGCGAGGTATATACAGGCTTTTTTAGGCCGGCCTTGTCAACGGTACGGCCTTCCAGATGGGCATTTGGCTTGCCTTCGGTCTCTCCGGTCTTGACATTGCCGGTTGGCTGGCCTGGCTTGAAGGTCGTGCCGGCCTCCGAGGCCCCGTGCTGCGCGGTAAGCGTGGTATCTTTCTTGGACATTCCCGGGAAGGATGCCCTGGGATCAAGCTCAGGCTCCTTGTCCCTTACTGGCTCCGTGACTGCCACGTCGCCGTGGGGGTCGGGTTTGGTGGCTGGAGTAAGATTGGGCTTCTTGCTCACATTGGGAGACTCGCTCCGCTGTATGAGTTCGACTTTTTCGTCGGGATTGACATCCTCGCCCCTGGGGTCGCGTCCGGGGTTCTGCTCCACGGCCACCGGCTCATCCTCGAAGTCAAGCAGGAAGGTGTTCTCCGCAGGCGGCGGGTACAGGTACTTTATGCCGGTGAACGACACAAATACGGCGGCGCAGATGTGAATGGCCAGCGTCATTACGATGCCGGTCATAACGGAGTTGCGCTCCCGTTCGTTGCGTTCGCGGAGATACTGTTTCATTCGGGTTGGGTGGCCAGGATTACTTTGTAGTGGTTGCGCTTGGCGATGTTCATCACCTGCACTATTTCTTTGATGGGGACGCTTTCGTCGGAGTAGATGGAGAAGGTGGGATCTTCTTCTGTCTGAAGGAGTTCCACCAGTCCGTCCTCGATCTGCTCGAAGGGTACGGGGATTTCGTCACCGTTGATGTGGTAGGTGAAGCGGTCCTCGCCCCAGTCTTTGATGGACACGCTTACGGTGGCTTTGGCGCCCACCTGTCCGGTGCTCTTGGGAAGCAGGAGCTTGAGAGCGTTTGGATTGACCAGCGTGGATGTGACCAGGAAGAATATGAGCAGGAGGAACACTATGTCGGTCATACTCGACATAGACATGTTCGGGTCTGCCTTGGTGGTTCGCTTGAGTGCCATTATTCTTCTTCTTTTTCTTTTGCGCCCTGGGGTTCGTCCAGCAGGTCCATGAACTCTATCGTGCTGCTTTCCATCTGGAAAACTACGTTGGACACCTTGGAGGTGAGCCAGTTGTAGCCGAAGTATGCGATGATACCTACGATCAAGCCTCCGACGGTGGTGATCATGGCGGTGTAGATACCGCTGGAAAGCAGGGTGATGTCGATGTTGTTACCGGCCTGCGACATGTTGAAGAATGCCTGTACCATACCCATTACGGTACCGAGGAATCCGATCATGGGAGCACCGCCGGCTATCATGGCAAGGTAGGGAAGTCCCTTTTCGAGGCGTGCGACCTCGACGTTGCCTACGTTTTCAACCGCGGTCTGTATGTCGCCGAGGGGCTTGCCCATGCGGTCGATGCCTGTTTCAACCATGCGGGCCACAGGGGTGTCGAATTTGGAGCAGAGCGTTTTGGCGGACTTGATCTTACCGTCGTGAATATAGTCGCGGATGTCCATCATGAAGTCCTTGTCGATCTTGGATGCCTGGCGTATCATCCACCACTTTTTGCCGAAAATGTAGATGGCAACGATTGACAGAGCCAGCAGCACTATCATAAGCCAGCCGCCCTTGACGGCCATGTCGATAAGGGAGAAGGACATTTCCTGCTGCACCGGAGCGGCCTGTACCGCATCCACGATGTCGGCCTGAAGAAGAATGTTTAGCATATTCGTATAATCTTTAACTTACAAATATAAACAAAATTGCGAAAATATGCACGATTTAAATCACAGTGATGTTTGAGGCGGGCATCCATCCCTGGCGGCCGTCGGAAAGCTCGATGTTATTCCAGCCGCCTACGGTCTCAAGTATCTTGACCTTGGTGCCCTCGTGGAGCACGAACAGGCTCACGCCGCTGCCTGGGGAACTTTTGACTTCCGATACGGCCTCCGTTACAACAGCGGTGTCGTGTTTAAGGGCGTCAGAGCGCTGCCAGAATGCGAAGTCGAGGCTCAGCAGCGAGCAGAGCAGCAGTGCAAGTCCAAGGAAGAAGCCAAGTTTGCGTCTTCCGCCGCGTGAAAGCAGGAATAGCAGAAGACAGGCCAGCGCTCCTCCAAAGAGTATCAGGCAGATCACCGCCCATACATTGGAAGAAAGTGTCCAGCACATTTTCCGCCCCCAGGCCTCCAGGAAGAATTCTGGTACTTCCTCAATGCGGTCCTGAATCTGGGAACGCACGAATTCCAGGTTTACACGGGCGTCGTCGTAAGAGGGATCGACTTTCAGGGCGCGCTCGTACCAAAGGATGGCATGAGCCTTGTCGCCCTGCTTGAAACATGCGTTGCCTATGTTGTAATACAGCGATGCGCTCTCCTGGCCGGAGCCGGCAATCTGCATCCAGGAGTCGGCGGCATCTTGCCAGCGGCACTCGGAGTATGCACTCACGCCCTGCTCCCACAGGGCACCGGCGGGCTCGGCTGCGCGGCCTCCAAGAGGCAGCATGAGCAGCAGAGCAGCCATTACGGCAGCCGTTCCTGATTTGGGTTTTCGTTTCATTGCGGAATCGATTTCTGAGATAACGCTGACTGCGCCCTCGTAATGGGCGTTCATGGCTTCATGCCCCTCGGAGGGGGCGTAGCGGGCAAACTCGCAGGCATCCAGCAGCTCCACAAACCTGGCCGCCTGCTCCTGGGAGGCCCCACCCTCGGCAAGACGTTCGGCTATGTTGTCTTTGCTCAGGTCGGCGGCGGGCATGTTCAGTTTGTCGCTCACGAAGCCAAGCAAGGCTTTGTGCAACTCCTCATAGAAGGCGGTATACAGGTCTTTCTTCAGGAAATCTCCAGCAAGCGCCAGACGCTTCCTGGCCATCTTGGTGGCAGCTCGGTTCTTGCTGCCTGCCACGTCGGCCCTGCGCTCCCAGAGCTTGCGTGTGCCGAAGTACACGGCCGCTGCAATGGCGCACAGCAGGGCTACTACCGCCCAGAAGGCTCCGGAACCCACAAAGAACCACCCTGCCTTCTGCAGGCGGGGTTCGTGTGTGGAGATGAAACGTATGTCGGAGCCCAGATCGCGCACGTCCTTTCGGTTGGGATTGACCACCAGCTGTCCTCCGTCCTGCGCGGGTGCGGCGGATTCCTCGCCCCTGGCGACTCTTATTGGCATTTCCTGACTGCGGAGGGTGACGAACTTGCCGCCCTGGACGTCGTAGTAGCTGTACTCAACCGGGCCGATTACAAAGTTGCCGTGGCTCCGCGGTATGAATGGATATTCGAAGGTTTTTGTGCCTCCTGACTCG
>CACXCS010000069.1 GCA_902766255.1 uncultured Bacteroidia bacterium | reverse complement strand
GAGGTGTGGCCGAGTGGTCGATGGCGGCAGTCTTGAAAACTGTTGAACGGCAACGTTCCGGGGGTTCGAATCCCTCCGCCTCCGCGCTATGCAATTCATGCACCGGTGCCGCACGTGAGTGCGGCATTTTTGTATGAAGCAGGCCCGTCGGAAATCCATTTCCGTAAGGACCTGCTCCCTTACAAAAATCAACTATGTTGCGCCGGTGCATACATTGCTCCCGGACACGAGGGAAAAGCCCGCCCCGCGGGCTAATTCCTCCTGCCTTATTACACTTTCTCCTCAAAATTGACTATTTTTGCATCTATGATTGGTAGAAGGATAATAGCAGTGCTGCTGATTATCACATCCCTTGCTGCATGCTGCAGGAACAAAGCCCCCGAACTTCGTACAGGTGACCTTGTATTTGTGGGCATTCCTCTCGACTACCGTATCGACGGCATGGCGGATGCCATCGGCGCATCCACAGCCCTTGACTCTCTTAATATTATCCACGCAGCCATCGCAGACGTGTCCCGCGACAGTGTTTTCATAATCGACGCTACACTCAAACACGGTGTGGACAGGCATCCGCTGGATACCTTCTTCTGCGACTTCACCCTTAACGACGGCTCCTTGCCGCAGTTCATCGTGATGCGCCTTAAGGACGGCCGCGAGGCTTCCCGTTTTGTGCGTAATGCATTGAAATTCACCGGTCTGAGCTACAATAACAGCTTTATGCCCTGCGATACTGCCCGCTACTGCACCGAGCTTATACGCGACAGCTACGTTCTTCCTGACGGCACTCACATCTTCAACGAGTACCCCATGAATTTCCTGGCTCCCGACGGATCCATGCCCCCCTATTGGGAGGAACTGTTTGCAATACTTGGCGTTCCCGTCCCGCAGGGCCTTCCGGGTACGAATCCTGCCGCCATGATGAGGGAAGACTGTCTTGAACGAGTAATGATTGATATAACTGAAGGATATGACAATTGAAAAAGAAACCAGGCAGGTGCCGGTACTGTTGCTGACCGGCTACCTTGGGAGCGGTAAAACCACCCTCCTCAACCGCATACTTGCAAATCGCAAGGGCATCAGGTTCGCCGTGATAGTCAACGATATAGGCGAGGTCAACATCGACGCCGACCTCATCCAGAAGGGCGGAATAGTAGGCCAGGGAGACGACTCCCTCGTGGCCCTTCAGAACGGTTGCATCTGCTGCACCCTGAAGATGGACCTGATCGCACAGATAGCAGACCTTGTATCTACCAAGGCATTCGACTATATAGTAATCGAGGCCAGCGGTATATGCGAACCTGCCCCCATAGCAAACACTATCAGCACGATGTCCACCTTCGGGACACAGTACACCCGTGGAGCCGTCCCGTATGTTGATTGTATCGTAACCGTTGTGGACGCCCTGCGTATGAAGGATGAATTCGCCGGAGGCGATGCACTAGGCAAGGAAGATATTGACGACGAGGACCTGGAGCGCCTGATTATCGAGCAGTTGGAGTTCTGCAACATTGTTCTGCTCAACAAAGCTTCCGAAATCAGCGCCGACGAGCTGGGCCGCCTGCGCGCTATTGTCAAAGGCATCAACCCCGGCGCCAAAGTACTCAGTTGCGACTACGGCGATATCGACCTGGACGAGATTATCTACACCGGAATGTTTGACTTTGACGCTGTAGCCACGTCTGCCGCCTGGATTGCAGCGATTGAAGGGGAGGACGAGGAGGAAGAAGCCGAGGGAGAGGCCTTGGAATACGGTATCGACACTTTCGTGTATACTCGCCGGGAACCTCTGGATATCAATAAGTTCGACAACTTCATCTTCAAGCACTGGCCTTCCGGTATCATCCGTGCCAAGGGCCTCTGTTACTTTGCCTCCGAACCCGACCAGTGCTACCTGTTCGAGCAGGCAGGGCGCCAGAAGCTGGTAAAGGATGCCGGACTCTGGTATGCCTCTATGGACGAGTACGAGCTTCAACTGCAGATGGAACGTGACCCTCAGCTCCGCCGCGATTGGGACCCTGTTTACGGCGACAGGATGCAGAAGATAGTATTCATAGGCCAGCATCTCGACAAAGACGGGATTACACGCCTCATGGACGGGTGCATAGCGGCCTGATATAGGATTTAATGCAAATTTACCCCAAAAAGATTTGCAAGGAAACAGAAAAATACCTACATTTGCGGTCCACTTCTGGATGTGGCGCAGTTGGTAGCGCACCTGGTTAGGGACCAGGAGGTCGCTGGTTCAAGTCCAGTCAT
>CACXCS010000068.1 GCA_902766255.1 uncultured Bacteroidia bacterium | reverse complement strand
GTCGTGAGGGCGTTCTTGAAGGTCTGCTCGAAAGCGAGGAACTTCATGATGCTCAAGTTGACGCTGGGGTGGAAGCGCAGGCCGCCCTTGTACGGACCTATGGCGCTGTTCATCTGAACGCGGAAGCCGCGGTTGATCTGGATGTCGCCGGCATCGTCGATCCATGGAACCCTGAACATGATTACGCGCTCCGGTTCCGCCATGCGCTCAAGTATCTTCTGGTCAATCAGATACGGGTTCAGTTCGATGTAGGAGGCTATGCTGCGGGTCACCTCCCCAACCGCCTGATGAAACTCAGGCTCGCCCGGGTTTTTGCTCTGCAGCTCCCCAAGGAACGAGTCAATATACTTCTTAACAAATGTTTCCATACACTACTAACTATTTTTGATTCTCTTTGATTGCTTCAGCGCTCCGCGCGCATTGGATTCTCAAGGAAGTCCTTGTATGCCAGGCGGATACCGTCTTCCAGCTCCGTTTTGTACCTCCAGCCCAGAGCCGTGGCCTTGGAGACATCCAGGAGTTTGCGGGGTGTGCCGTTGGGGCGGGTGGTATCCCATTTGATCTGGCCGGTGTACCCTGTCACTTTTGCCACCAGTTCCGTCAATTCCTTGATTGTCAGTTCCTTGCCCGTGCCGGCATTTACCGTCTCGTTGCCGCTGTAGTTATTCATAAGGAAGACGCAAAGATTGGCCAAGTCGTCAACATACAGGAACTCCCTCAGCGGACTGCCGTCCCCCCAACAGGTGACTTCCTTGAGCCCGGCTTGCTTGGCCTCGTGGAAGCGGCGGATCAGCGCCGGCAGCACGTGCGAATGCTCGGGATGGTAGTTGTCGTTGGGACCGTATAAGTTGGTGGGCATCACGCTGATAAAGTCGGTACCGTACTGCCGGTTGAGGAACTCGCAGTACTTCAGGCCGGAGATCTTGGCCAGGGCGTAGGCCTCGTTGGTCTTTTCAAGTGCTCCGGTAAGCAGGCAGCTCTCGGGCATGGGCTGTGGAGCCATGCGGGGATAGATGCACGACGATCCAAGGAACTCGAGCTTCTTGCAGCCGTTCTTCCAGGCAGCATGTATCACGTTCATTTCCAGGATCATATTGTCGTACATGAAGTCGGCCAGGGCGTTCTGGTTGGCAACTATGCCGCCCACCTTGGCAGCCGCCAGGAACACGTATTCCGGCTTTTCGGCCTCGAAGAACGCCTCCACGTCGGCCTGGCGGGTAAGGTCAAGCTCTTTATGGGTGCGGGTTATGATGTTGGTATATCCCTGGCGTTCAAGTTCCCTGAGTATGGCGCTGCCAACCATTCCGCGGTGGCCCGCCACGTAGATCTTGCTATTCTTCTCCATTGTCCATCTGGCTGCGAAGGTACATCTTGCGCACCTTCTTCATATCGTGCCGGACCATTATCTTCACAAGGTCCTCGAAGCTGGTTTTCATGGGGTTCCAGCCCAGGACGGTCCTGGCTTTGGTAGGATCGCCCAGCAGCTGTTCCACCTCGGATGGGCGGAAGTACTTGGGATCGACCTCCACCAGCACCTTGCCGGTGGCCTCGTCTATACCCTTTTCATTCACGCCTTCGCCCTCCCAGCGGAGCTTGATTCCTACCTCCTTGAAAGCAAGGGTGCAGAACTCGCGCACGCTGTGGTACTGGCCCGTAGCTATCACGAAATCATCGGGTTCCGGCTGCTGGAGCATGAGCCACATGCACTCCACGTAGTCTTTGGCATAGCCCCAGTCGCGCATGGCGTTCATGTTGCCCAAGTACAACTTGTCCTGGAAGCCCTGGGCGATGCGCGCCGCGGCAAGGGTTATCTTGCGGGTCACGAAGGTTTCACCGCGGCGTTCGGACTCGTGGTTGAACAGTATGCCGTTGCAGCAATACATGCCGTAGCTCTCGCGGTAGTTCTTCATGATCCAGTAGCCGTACTGCTTGGCGACGCCGTAAGGGCTGCGTGGGTAGAAGGGTGTGGTCTCTTTCTGGGGAACTTCCTGCACCAGGCCGAACAGCTCGGAGGTGGAGGCCTGATAGATGCGGCAGGTCTTGGCAAGGCCGGCAATGCGTACGGCCTCCAGAAGCCGCAGGACGCCCATTGCATCGGCATCGGCAGTAAACTCAGGCACGTCGAAAGACACTTTGACGTGGCTCTGGGCGGCGAGGTTGTATATCTCGTCCGGCTGCACCTCGGATATGATGCGGATCAGGCTGGAAGAATCCGTCATGTCACCCCAGTGAAGGTTGATCAGACGTTTCTTTTTCGTATCCCGGACCCATTCATCCAGATACAGATGCTCGATCCGGCCTGTATTGAAAGAGCTGCTGCGGCGCAGGACGCCGTGGACTTCGTAGCCCTTTTCTATCAGGAATTCAGCCAGAAAGGAGCCGTCCTGCCCGGTGATGCCGGTAATCAATGCTGTTTTCATAAGCTTCATCTATAAGTTTACAAATTTAGAAAGATAATCGGACTAATGCAAACGGGAGTGGAATTGTCTCGCAGGATATGAATTATTCGTTATATTTGCATTGTCAAGACTCCATGAACATCCTGCTTACACAAATGCTCGCAAACGCCGATTCCTCCCAGGTGGAGGGCCTGAGCCGCTTTTTCAAAACCGGTCCGGGGCAATATGGCGAGGGGGATAAGTTCCTGGGAATCAAGGTGCCGGTGACTCGTTCGGTAGTTAAGGGATGCTGGAAGGAGATGATTCCGGACGATTGGCAGGAAGCCGGCTTCCCGGAGCTGGAGGAGTGCATACGCTCAGAGTACCACGAGGTTCGGCTGGCAGCGCTTCTGGCGCTGGTGGAAATCTTCGGACACGCTAAAAAACTTCTTGGTCCGGGAGATTCGGGGAGACGGTCGGCAGAGGGGCTGCGGCAGTGCTGCATCGACTTTTACCTTTCCCATACATCCTATATCAACAACTGGGATTTGGTGGACCTCAGCTGCTATCCCCTTCTGGGAGAATGGCTTATGGACAAGGAGCGCACCCTTCTTTACGATCTGGCCCGCAGCGGCAAGACCATGTGGGAGCAACGCATCGGCATAGTGAGCACCATGACCTTCATCCGCCACGGGCAGATTGCGGACACCTTCGCCATAGCCGACATCCTTCTGAATCACCGGCATGACCTCATCCACAAGGCCGTCGGCTGGCTGCTCCGGGAGGCCGGGAAGCGGGACAAGGCTGCGCTGGAGGCATATCTGCTCCCCCGCTATCGTTCCATGCCACGCACCATGCTCCGGTACGCCATCGAGAAGTTCCCAGAGGCCGAGCGCTCAGCTTATCTTAACGGTCATGCGCGCTGATATACCTATGTCCATAGAAAAGCACCCATTCGAGCCCTTCCTGCCGCAGGGCGCGCGCATCCTGTTCCTCGGAAGCTTCCCGCCTCAGCCCCACCGCTGGTGCATGCCGTTCTACTACCCCAACTGGATCAACGATTTCTGGCGCATACTCGGCCTCATCCACTTCGGAAATAAGGACCACTTCTGCATCCCCGGGCAGAAGCGCTTCGACGAGCACGCCATCCGCAGCTTCTGCAGCCTCGCCGGCCTGGCCTTTTACGACACCGCCTGCGAAGTCCGCCGCCTCCGCGACAACGCCTCCGATGCGTTTCTCGAGGTCGTCACCACCACCGACATCCCCGCTCTATTGGCCCAAATCCCCGAATGCCAGCACATAGTAACCACCGGCGAAAAAGCCGCCGTCACCCTTGCCAAGACCCTCGGATGCCCGCCGCCCCCCGTAGGAGGGTATGTGGAGGTGGAGGTTGATGAGAGAGGAAGTTCTCCAACTGCGGGAAAGAGTACAAGCATCGTCAATAAGGAGTCGCGCCGTCTCATTCGCTTCTGGCGCATGCCCTCCACATCACGCGCCTATCCCCTTCCCCTCGAGAAGAAAGCCGAAGCCTACCGATCCTTGTTCCACTTAGACCGCTAATAGGCCTAATGGGTGCCTACCACAAGGGATGCTTTCTCCTTGAGGGTCAACTCATTAAGCACCACGTCAATGTTATCCTCACGCAGCGTGACATTCTGCCCCGGCACGAACGTGCTGAGGCAAAGTGCTGACAGAAGTGCCGGAAAACATTTCATCGCCCGATAGCTGTTAGCCGTAATACTCCTTATACCATTGGGCGAACTTCCTCAGGCCCTCGCGGAGGGTGATCTTGGGAGTGAAGCCGAAGTCGCGCTCCAGGGCGGAGGCGTCGGCGTAGGTGGTGGGAACATCGCCCGGCTGCATCGGAACGAGCTGCTTGTGGGCCTCGAAGTCGTAGTCCGGAGGCAGGACGCCGGCCGCAAGCAGCTCTTCCTGAAGGATTTGCACGAAGTCCAGAAGGTTCTCAGGCTGGCCGCCGCCGATGTTGTAAACGGCGTAAGGGACAGAGTTCTCGCTACCCGGAGCCTTGCGCATCACACGGACGATGCCCTCCACAATGTCGTCGACATAGGTGAAGTCCCGGCGGCAGTTGCCGTAGTTGAAGATCTGTATGGTCTTGCCTGCCAGCAACTTGTCGGTAAATCCGAAGTAGGCCATATCTGGCCGTCCGGCTGGGCCATACACTGTAAAGAAGCGCAGGCCGGTGCTGGGGATGCCGTAAAGTTTGGAGTAGCAGTGGGCGAAAAGCTCGTTGCTCTTCTTGGTGGCGGCATAAAGGCTGACGGGATTGTCCACGCGGTCATCTACGCTGAAAGGAATCTTCTTGTTACCGCCGTAAACGCTTGAACTGCTGGCATATACCAGATGCTCCACAGGATGGTGACGGCAGGCCTCAAGGATGTTGTAGAAGCCGATGATATTGCTCTCGATGTACACATCGGGGTTCTCGATGCTGTAGCGCACCCCCGCCTGAGCCGCCAGGTTCACGACTATATCGAACTTATACTCCTCGAACAATCGGTCAACCAGCGCCTTGTCTGCGATGCTTCCCCGTACGAACCCGTACTTGACACCCGGCTGCTTGCCGGCAAGCTCCTCTATCTGCCGCAGACGGTACTCCTTGAGCGACACATCGTAATAGTCGTTGAGATTGTCGAGGCCCACGATGCACACGTCGCTCCAGGCGGCACCGGGACATCCGGCGTCCTTGATCAAGCGCATCACCAGATTGGCGCCGATGAAACCGGCACTGCCGGTAACAAGAATCGTTTTCATATTTATCAAAGGCTGGTTTTCAATTGCTTATACAATATCTCTATAGGATGCAGGGCCTTGACCCCCGTGCCATCCAATATCTGCTGCCTGCACGATGTGCCGGGAGCAGCTACAAGTACGTTCTTTGTCTTATCTGCCGTGGCCTCGCGCACCGCCGGAAACAACACCATGCCGCCTATCGCCATGGAAGTCTCATAATGTTCCTTCTCATAGCCGAAAGAGCCTGCCATACCGCAGCACCCGCTGGGGATGACATTGACCTTGGCTCCCGGAATAAGGCCCAGCATCTGAGCACACTTCCCCGTGCCTATCAACGACTTCTGATGGCAATGGCCATGCAGGTAAATCTGACCGTCAAAGGCATCGAACGCTCCGGCATCTATCCTTCCTGCCTCATACTCCCGGACGATAAACTCATCAAAGAGCAAGCAGCCCGCAGCCAGGCGCTTAGCTTTTTCGCGCAGCTCCGCCGGCACAATGTCGGGGTACTCATCGCGGAAAGACAGGATGCACGAGGGCTCAATGCCGATCAGGGGAGTATCATCGGACACAAGGTCCGAGAGCAACTCCACATTCTTGACGGCATACTTACCGGCCAGTCGCAAACACCCTTTCGAGAATGCCGCACGTCCGCTTTCCACGTGCTTTGGGATTTCAACCGAGTAGCCAAGCTTCATCAGCAGACGGGCAAATGTCAGGCCCAGCTCCGCCTCCTGGTGGTCGGTGAACTCATCGGCAAAGAGATATACTTTCCTGCCGGCAGGAACTCCAGCCTTCTTGTTCTCGAGCGCCACCAGCCTGCGCATGCTGTAGCGGCTGAGTTTAGGGATATCCCTCTTGACCGAGAAGCGCACCAGTTTCTTAATAAGCCACGCCGAGGGATTCCAAGAGGCAAAGAAGTTATAGAGCGGACGAACCATTGCCCCAAGAGCCTCTATACCGGCCATCCGCGCCACCATCCAGGAACGGAACGGCGTGCCGTGGCGGTCGTATTTCTGCTGCAGGATCTCGCCCCGCAGCTTGGTCATATCCACGTTGGATGGGCACTCCGAAAGGCAGCCCTTGCATGCCAGGCAGCTGTCCAGCACTTCGGACAATTCGGGGATGTCGAACAAGCTCATGCCGCCCCCCACGCCCGCAAATGCCTCGCTATCAAAGCCCCGCGTAAGTATTTCCCGCAGCACGTTGGTCCTGGTGCGGGTGGACCTGGTCTCGTCTCCCGAGACCTTGTAGGCAGGGCACATAGTGCCGCCGATAAGGTTCGATTTGAGGCAGGCTCCGGCGCCGTTGCATTGCTCAATCGAGCACATCAGGGCATGAGCCTGCGAGCGAACGCCGCTGGCACCCTCAACCCTGCATTCATCAAATGCAGCACGCCAGTTATAGTATGTATGGTTCGAGCGGAGCTCATCTTCGACGGCGTACTGCTGCCCCACTGCAAACCGAAGCCATTCGTCCATAGGCGGCGTGTCCACTATCTTGTTCATATTGAACACCCCATCCGGGTCCCATGCCTTCTTTAGCTCCTGCATCAGTCCGTACACTTCAGTCCCGTACATCAGCGGGATAAATTCCCCCCGCAGGCGGCCGTCGCCGTGCTCTCCGCTCAGACTCCCCTTATGCTTGCGGACGAGTTTTGCAGTCTCCTCCGCTATCTCCCGGAACAGCTTCCGCCCTTCTGCCGTCTTGATGTTGAGGATGGGCCTGAGGTGCAGCTCGCCGGTGCTGATATGGCCGTAATATACGCAGGACGTATGAAGCCGCTCAAGCATGGCGCCGAAGTCCTTCATGTATGCCGGCAGTCGCTCGGGTGCTACGGCCGTATCTTCGATTACCCCAATGGGCTTGGCGTCGCCCTTCATCCCGCTCAGCACGCCGAGTCCGGCCTTGCGCAGGTCCCAGACCTTGGTCACGTCGGCACCATATACCCTTGTGTTCGTATAGACCAGGCCGGATGCAAGCGCCTCGGCCTCGAAAGCGGCGGCCTGCGAGTCAATCTCCGCCCTGCTGTCGCCACAGAACTCAGCTATCAGCAGGGCCGCAGGCATTCCGTTCACAAAGAAGGAGTTGCGCTGCTGCTCGATGTTCTGGAAGCTCAGTTCAAGGATCTTGCCGTCCATCAACTCTACTGCGGCGGGACGATGCCTAAGGGCAGTCAGGTTGGCCAGGAAACTCCCTTCGAGCGTTTTGCAGTGGGCGCATACCACCATCTTTTCCTTGGGCGGCAGAGGGTCAAGGGATATCTTGATTTCAGAGATGAAAGCCAGCGTGCCTTCCGAGCCCGCCAGCAGCATGCAGAGCGCAAGACCGGGGGCTTCATTGACAATCTCTATGGCTTCATCTATAGCATATCCGCAGCTGCGGCGCCGCAGGCTCTTGTCCGGGAAATTATCTTCGATCAGGGCACGGATGCGCTCATCGACAGCCCATTGTTCGAGCTGCTGAAGGATTGAATCCAGCAAGGGATGGGAGTCACGGTAGCCGGTGTCGCTAAGTGCCTCAGTGTCAAATCGGGAGCCGTCGGAAAGCACGCCCTTGCAGGAGAGCACATGATGGCGGGTGCTGCCATAAATCAGTGAGTGAGTGCCGCAGGAGTTATTGCCGAACATGCCCCCGATGCAGCAGCGGTTGCTGGTTGAAGTCTCGGGACTGAAATGCAGGCCGTACGGCTTCAGGGCGATGTTGAGGTCGTCACGCACAACTCCCGGCTGCACACGGGCCCAGCGTTCCTGAGGGTTGATCTCCAGGATCTTGTTCCAGCCTTTGATGTCGGCCACTATTCCCTTCCCCACAACCTGTCCGGCCACGGAAGTGCCGGCCGCCCTGGGGATGAGGCAGGTGTTCAGGCGCCGCGCCTCCTTAACCAGCTCAATCACATCCTCATCAGAGCCGGGATATGCCACCCCCATCGGCACCTCCCGGTAGATGGAGGCATCCGTCGAATAGGCAATCTTATGCAAAGAGTCGGTGTGGATTGAGAGCATAATTCAAGTAAAGGTACGAATAATAGCCGGAAATGCAAACAGACGCAAAGTCTTCCAAGCCCCTTTCCACGCCTGTGTTTTTAGTTTCCTTCTCTGCCATAAACTGATCCAGCCCCCGATGAAGCGCATCATAACGTTTTCCCTACTTTCCGATTAACGAAACGATAAACTTAACAAATGGTTCAATATCCTCTTTCACGCTAGCTGTTTCCAGCGAAGCCATGTACTCTTCCCTGCGCTCTACTGGTACGACCACCCAGGGATACCCGCCCGTTACAAGTTGGCTATTCATCGTAAAGCGCGCTGTACGGCCATTCCCATCCATATAGGGATGGATGTAAACAAAGAAGAAATGTCCCAGGACAGCACGGACAAAAGCATCCGGTTCTTCCTGCATCAACGTTGAGAGCGCCGTCATTGCATCCAGAACGGCGTCAGGATTAATCGGCACGTGCATAGAGTTCCTTATATACACTTGGTGAGTCCTGTAGCCCACCAGGTCTGAAGCCTTGATGATACCGGCCCGGATACAAGGCTCAAACAATTGAAAATGCCAACTTTGATGGTTCTTAACATACATTTGTGCCGGATCTTGACCGGCCAGAGCGTCCGCCACTGACTGCTTCAAGAGTTGATAGGCCTGGTAATACCCACGGGCGGCCAATGCATTCTTACGCTCCTTGTCCTCCTCATCATTCTTAGGGTCCCAGCTTCCGCTCCTCACCTTCTCCAGCAGACCCTCCGAAATCTTGTACCCTTCGATGGACAATGAGTTATAGCTATCTTTGATGTAAGTTGCATCCATCATCGAAAGAACGGACGAGACGCCCAGAGATTTGGACTGGATGCCGGATGATGCAAGGTAGGAGATCACCACCGGACGCATCTGCTGCCACATCAGTTTGATTCGTGCTGCATAAGGAGACTTTTCAATAATGTCTACGCGGACGTTTTCTGCAAACGGGTTCTCTTCCATTACGACATAACCAACCTGTCGCATAGTCGAGAGAAATAAATCTGCCTGATCTTCGCGGCCGAGTGAACGAAACGCGCCAGCAACCCTTCCAGCCCGGGTCGTATGACCTCCGTCAATCGCGGCCGATATGACGGGAGAAACATCCCGGATAATAGAAAGGCAGGTTCGCGCTTCCAGGGCGTTCTTCCGATAATAATCCGGCCCGACCATTAACAGGGCATAAGGCAAAGGATATAAGCGTATACCATATCGGGCGTCCCGTTCAATGACTGGAGGAAGCGTTGCCTTGATGTCCAGAACGGATGTCCCGAATGGCAGATTAAGTATGTTGTTTGTTCCAATGTCACTCCTAACTATCAGTTGCTTGGGAATAACGCTCTTACCACTATAAAAATATAGGGACAATTCCGGCGAAAGACACCAGCGTTCACCGAACCTACTGTCTAGATAAGCCGTAATGAATGACCAATAAGACACATACCACACAGTAGAGTCCCCCTCACTGCCGGGAGACGAAGGAATATACCAACCCTTAATGACCATCTTGAGATAACCGGCATCAACCAGACGTTCAGTATGAACACGACCCAAAGTATCCGCCCCTTGAATAACAAGATTGTCACCATGCTTATCCTGATAAGCCTTCAGGACAGCCAAGGACTCCGCCATTTTCTCTTGTATCGTTGCCATATTAGTTTTTATCGCCTTACTATTATTAGTTTATGGCGCATTGTCGATATTAGTATATTTTGTATTACTACCATTAGTTTATTCTGCAAATATAGTATAATTCGCTTTAATAGCTACTACTTTCCCCTTAAAAGTGCGCGGGAGGGGTGCCGGTCTTAGCTGAGCTACAAGAGCGAAACCCCGCGGATGATAGAGGCATCAGAAAACATCGTCATCATCAATATCTAACCGGCGATATTGGAATCCCGGCACTTAAAAACCATTTGGTTTCGCTTCATACCCTCGCTGTAGCTTCAGGTTATAATTGGGTGCTTTTCAAACGGTTCGTTGACACTGTTCATCCAAGACAAGAACAGCAGATGTACCTATTTGAAAATTTCGAAGACTTCGAAATATAGACGAACTTTGGGCCAGCCACCTTAACACAAGGCGCTGGCCCAAAAACATAACCGTCGTAGAAAGCTACAAAACTACATCCACTTTAAACCATTCTCGTCACCAACTCTCCTACCGGCTTCCGCACACCATGCATGGCCGAAGGCTTGCTGTCCGGGGCAGGATAGCCCACGTTGATCATCGCCACCAGCTCATAGCCATCGGTGCCCGGGAGGATGTCCCGCAGCAGAGCCGGGTCGAAGGAGCCGACCCAGAGGGTGGCCAGGCCCTCGTTCTCGGCCGCCAGCATCAGATACGTGGCGACGATGGCAGCGTCCACCTCGGCGCCGTTCTTGCCGTCGTAGCGCCTTACCCACGCGTCAGCAGGCCGGCAGCCCACGACCAGCAGCAGCGGCGCGCCATAGTTGGATCGCGTAACGCCCTTGATGGCCTCCAGCGTCTCCGGCCGGGAGACCGCCCATATATGCACCGGCTGCTTGTTCACCGCCGTCGGCGCAATCCGCCCGGCCTCCAGGATCCTGTCCACCTTCTCCTGCTCCACGCCCTGCGCCGCAAACGCACGGCAGGAGTATCTGCGATTCAGAACTTCATTGAATTCCATATGCTATTGCACAATTCGAAAGCATTCAAGCCGAGAAAAACAATGGGCAGAAGATTATTCCTGCCCATATCTCTCTAGAACTTCCTCCAGACCATCTTGTTGACCACGCCAACGTAGCTCTGGATGATGCGGACGACTTTGGTGGAGACGTTTTCGTCCACGTAGTCGGGGACGGGGATGCCGGGGTGGCCGTCGCGAATCAAAGAAACCGCCACATCCACACTCTGCAGAAGCCCTACCGTGTCGATGCCGCTGAGGACGAAGCAGCCCTTGTCCAGTGCCTCCGGGCGCTCGGTGGAGGTGCGAATGCAGACGGCCGGGAATGGATGGCCGATCGAAGTGAAGAACGAACTCTCTTCGGGCAGGGTGCCGGAGTCGGACACCACGCAGAAGGCGTTCATCTGCAGGCAGTTGTAGTCATGGAAGCCGAGGGGCTCGTGCTGAATTACGCGAGGATCCAGCTTAAAGCCTGAAGCCTCCAGGCGCTTGCGGCTGCGCGGATGGCAGCTGTAGAGGATGGGCATATCGTACTTCTCGGCCATCTTGTTGATGGCGCCAAAGAGGCTAAGGAAGTTCTTCTCGGTGTCGATGTTCTCCTCGCGGTGGGCACTCAGAAGGATATACTTCCCCTTCTCCAGCCCCAGCCGGGCATGAATATCCGAAGCCTCTATCTCCGCCAGATTGTTATGCAGCACCTCGGCCATCGGCGAGCCAGTCACGTACGTCCTCTCCTTGGGCAATCCGGTATCGGCCAGGTACCTGCGAGCGTGCTCGGAGTACGCCATATTCACGTCGGAGATGATGTCCACGATGCGGCGGTTCGTCTCCTCCGGCAGGCACTCGTCCTTGCAGCGGTTGCCCGCCTCCATGTGGAAGATGGGGATGTGCAGGCGCTTGGCCCCGATCACCGACAGGCAGCTGTTGGTATCGCCCAGCACCAGCACCGCGTCCGGCTGCAGCTGGACCATCAGCTCATAGGAGCGGGCGATGATGTTGCCCATGGTCTCCCCCAGGTCCTTGCCCACCGCGTCCAGATAGACTTCCGGTTCCCCCAGGGACAGGTCCTTGAAAAACACGCCGTTCAGGTTGTAGTCGTAGTTCTGCCCGGTGTGGGCCAGGATGGTGTCGAAATACCGGCGGCACTTCTCGATCACCGCCGAGAGCCGGATGATCTCCGGCCGGGTGCCCACGATGATCAGCAGCTTGAGCCTGCCGTTATTCTGAAAGCTCACGTCGTACATGCCTTCACTCCTTTACACACTTTCAAAAAAGGTGTCCGGCCGCTGGGGGTCAAACAGCTCGTTTGCCCACATCAGCGTCACCAGATCCTGGCTGTCGGAGAGGTTGATGATGTTGTGGGTATAGCCCGGCAGCATATGCACCGCCCGGGGCTCGTCCCCGCTCACCTCAAATTCCAGCACCTCGTCCCCGCCGATCTGCCGCTCCTGGATCAGCGCCCGGCCGGAAACCACGATGAAAAACTCCCACTTGCTGTTGTGCCAGTGCTGCCCCTTGGTGATGCCGGGGCGGGAGACGTTCACGGAAAATTGCCCGCCGCTGACGGTTTTCAGCAGCTCCGTAAAAGAGCCCCGCATGTCCGTGTTTCGCTTCAGGGGGAAGCTCACCTTCTCCGGCGGCAGGTAGGACAGATAGGTGCTGTAGAGCTTCTTGGCGAAGGAACCTGCCGGGATCTCCGGCACCAGCAGGGTCTCCGGCTGCTCCGCAAAGCGCCGGAGCAGGGAGACGATCTCTCCCAGCGTCACATGGTGGGTGACGGGGACATAGCAGTAGCGGCCCTGCTCATCGGGTATCGGCGAGAGCCCTTCATACTCGCAGCGGTGCTCTTTGCCCTCCAGGGCGTCCAGCAGCTCCTCCACCAGGTCGTCGATATACAGCAGCTCCAGCTCCGTGGCGGGATCGTTCACCTGAATGGGCAGGTCCCGGGCGATGTTGTGGCAGAAGGTGGCCACCGCGCTGTTGTAGTTGGGGCGGCACCACTTGCCGAACAGGTTCGGGAAGCGGTAGACCAGCACACTTGCGCCGGTCTCCTCGGCGTAGGCGAAGAACAGTTCCTCCCCCTTCCGCTTGGAGAGGCCGTAGTCGGACTGCCCGTAGCGGCCCAGCAGGCTTGCCTGGATGGAACTGGACAGCAGCACCGGGCAGCGGTTTCCGCATGCGCGCAGCGTGTCCAGCAGCCGGGCGGAAAAGTCCGCGTTGCCCGCCATGAACTCCG
This sequence comes from uncultured Bacteroidia bacterium, assembly GCA_902766255.1. Lineage (GTDB taxonomy): Bacteria > Bacteroidota > Bacteroidia > Bacteroidales > UBA932 > Cryptobacteroides. The sequence continues at coordinate 3,115 of CACXCS010000068.1, read as the reverse complement.
CCTTGTCTTTGGGCCGGTTCACCCCGGCCAGGTGGAACACAAAGTCCGCCCTCGCGCAGTATGCCGAAAGCTCCTCGGCCGTGGTCTCCCGGGTGCAGGTCAGGATCTCCCCGATCTGCAGGCCGGGCCGGGTGCGGTTTTTCCCATCCCGGATCGTTTTCAGGTTTTCCACCAGGTTTTTCCCCACGAATCCGCGGGCCCCGGTAACGAGAATGTTCATGGTGTCTCTTCTCCTTCGAGGGCTTCCCGCAAAATCGCAAGCGTCAGTTCCATCCCATCCGCCACCGGATACCAGGCGGAATAGCCCAGGGAGCAGAGTTTCTCATCTGAAAGGACGGCGTCCATCGGTCGGGAAAAGCCCCTGCCTTCGATCTCGTCCGGCAGATCAAAGACCACCTGCGTTCCGGCGAGAGACGCCAGGGTATTTGCCAATTCCGCGATACTGGTCACCGCGTTGCCGTTTACCACGTTGTAAGCTTCCCCGCTTTGTCCGCAAAGCAGCACCTTCAACAGGCCGCGCACCGCGTCGAACACGCAGGTGTAGGTCCGCCGCTGCTCTCCCCGGCTTTTGAGAACGATGTTCTCCCCTTCCAGGGCCTTGCGGATAAACTGAGCATGGGCTTTGTTGTCGTCCCTCAGCATAGTGGGGCCATAGATGCTGCTCAAGCGGGCGATTACAAAGTCCACACCATACTCCTGGCCATAGCAGCGGGCCAGCACCTCTGCGGCCCGTTTGCTCTCCGGATAACAGGAGCGGACCTGGTTAAAGTCTGACAGCCCGTAGTCCCCTTCCCGGAGCACCGGTACCTCCGAAAGCCCGTAGACCTCAAAAGTGGACAGGAGCAGCGCCCTTGTTCCCGGGTGATTTCGTGCATAGTGAAGCACGTTCTCCGCACCATATACATTGGTCAGCATCGTCTCCGCCGGGTAAAGCGCATAGCTTCTGGGATCGGCGTTGCTGGCAGCATGAATGATATAGTCGTATTCCCCCTGAATGGGGCAGCGAATATCCTGCGCCAGAAAATGCAGCCGCTCCTCCCGCCCATGAAAACGCTGCCGCAGCTTCTCTTCACTCCGGCCAAGGACGGTGATTTTCCACCCGCCGGTCTCCGAAAGCACATCTGCCAGGCACGAGCCGATCAAACCGGATGCGCCGGTGATGAGCACATGTCCGCCGCCCTCCGGCAGCTCCGCCGCAATCGCTCGAATCTCGTACAGATAACGTTCGCTTTTATATAAATCCAACATGGTTTCTCCCTTCGTACGCTCAGTGGATCCAGCTGTCCTTTTGCGAGTTGAGAATCGCCTTGAAGATTTCGATATCCTCTGTGGTTGTCAGCTTCAGATTTTTCTCCGAGCCGAGCGACATGTACAGCTTCCGCCCCAGCTCGATATACATGGTGCAGGAGGCTACCGAGTTTGTGATCCCCCGCTCCAGCGCTTCCTGATGAGCCTTTATCAGGTCTTTGACAAAGAAAGCCTGGGGCGTCTGGGTGATCTTCAGGTTATCCCGCGGTACCTGCTCCACTGTGCTGAGACTGTCATAGGTTTTTAACATGGCGGCGGTGCAGGGCACCACGGTGATCGCATTGCCGTAACGGCGGCAAACCGCAATGTTGTCCGAAATGATCTTCTGGCTCACCATGGGCCGAATGGCGTCATGGACCAATACAATATCGTCATCCTCCGTGTAACGGGAGGCGATGTCGTACAGACCGTTGCGAATGGAATCCTGTCCGTTAATGCCGCCGGACACCACGCCGTCCAGCTTCGCGATGCCAAATTGCTTCGCGTAAGCGCGCAGCACATCATGCCATCCGTCCAGGCAGACAACTTCGATCGCGTCGATCTCCGGATGGCGCTGAAAGGCCTCCATGGTATACACGATGACCGGTTTGTCATAAACATTCAGAAACTGCTTGGGTATGTCCTGGTTCATCCGGGCGCCTACGCCGCCGGCGATAATCATTGCAATATTACGCATCTTCGATTCCTCCTGTCTCATTTTCCTCCGGAAGCCAGTAGGCCTCCGTCAAATGGGGCACCCGGTCCTTTTCCGGCGGCAGCTGCATGTAGTCTCCATAACAGTCCCGTAGCCGCTTGTCGTATTCTCTGGGTACCCTAAATGGCTTCCCCTCAAAGTTCATAAAAACGGTGTCGTCAAACCAGGAGATCGGAAAATAATCCTCCATCCAGACGGTATTGATAAAACAGAGGAAAGGGCTGACCAGCTCACTCTCCGGAAGCTTCTCGCACAGCTGCTCCACCTCTCGCAGCTTCCGGTCGATGGACGGCGTCATCAGGAGATTGTGCAGCAGATGGAGCGCCTTCCACTTTCCCCAGCCGGGGCTCATCGCCCGCTGCACCTGCATGACGTTATGGATCACCTTCTCGCGCAGCGCCCGCTGCTCTTCCCAGCCTGCCGGCAGATAGTCCGCCGGGATCACGTCGATCCAGACAGGGTAATGAAAGCGCTTGCGCCGGTGTTTGCTGCAGGTGAGCGTCCGCAGATCGATCAGGTTGAAGATCGGCTTGTGGACAGACCACTGATTGCGGGTACTGGCCAGCCGGTAGTGGGGGCCAATGGCCTCCGGGTCTTGCTCCAACAGTGCGTACAGCCGTTCATAATCCGAGCGGGGCATCACCAGGTCAATGTCGTCGTCCCAGGGGATGAAGCCGCCGTGGCGCACCGCTCCCAGCAGGGTACCGTAGTCCAGAAAATACCGCAGTCCCTGCTCTTCACTGTAATCGGCAAAGGCCGAGAGCATTTCGACCAGCAGTTTTTTTCGTTCATCCAGATTCAGTTGTCTCACGACTGCGCTCTCTCCTTTTTTGTCCAATAAACCGTGTAAGGTTTTTCTGTGTCGATCACTTCGCAGTAATGGTGTCCCACCTGCTTTTCCGGTGGCGGCAGCTGCATGTAATCTCCATAAACATTTCTCAAATATGCGTCGTAATCGCTGGGACCTATCACCGTCTGTCCCGCAAAAGACAGCGGCGTACCTTCTCCGAAATACGCGGTGGGGACGATCTCCCGTTTGCCCCAGGCGCCGCAGAGATTGGCCATCAATCCGGTCCGCCCCACGGAGCGAAACAGCGCCTCCCGCTGCTCCAG
>CACXCS010000067.1 GCA_902766255.1 uncultured Bacteroidia bacterium | reverse complement strand
GCCACTCTTGACAGGATACAGAGGGCTTCGCGCCTGGGCACCATGGACGCTCATGAAGTTCCTGTCAAGGAGGGCCCCGAGGCATATGGCAAAAGGAGGCGTAAGCGATGAGACGTATTCTTTCCAGCTTGCTTCTCTGCGCTTTGATTATGCCGGGCATCAGCGCCCAGGGTCTGAAGAAGCCTCTTGGCGAGGACTTCGAATTTGTGAACTATCTGATTGAGAACGACCTCAAGCTGGACGCCCGAAAGCTGGTCTGGAGCCCTGAGTACATAGAAACCGACAGCCTCGTCTTTGTCAGGGGATGGGTGGAGTATCAGCTCAAGGAGCTTGAGCGGGCGCGCGACCTGTTTGCTGCGGTTCCGCAAGAGTCGGCCTTTTATCCCAAGGCCCTGTTTTACGGAACTGCTGTTTCTGCGCATCTGGGAGATTACGACTCGCCGGTGCAGCGGCTTGAGCAGTATAGCGGGCCTTATGCCGAACTTAAAGGCGTGCAGCTTGCCGGTCTTGCCCTGCTTCGTGATGACCCGGAAGCTTTCCGCAGTGCCGCTCGGGCATTCTCCTACTCCGATTATGCCCTTTGCGCGGCCGAGCAGGAGTTTGACAAAATCTACAAGTCACGTTACGAGTCAAGGCAAAAAAGTCCGTTGCTAGCAGCTGCAGCGTCGGCTTTGGTACCGGGGCTTGGGAAAATTTACGCAGGCAAGACCGGCGAGGGTATATCGTCCCTTCTGCTAATTGGCGCTACAGGCGCCATTACCGCCGAACACTGGATAAAGGATGGTATTTCCGACTGGAAGACCATCCTCCCGGGACTGATTACGGCAGTCCTTTACATAGGCAACATATACGGCAGTTATATGTCCGTATCTATTTATAACACAGATCTTAAGAATGCTCAAAACACGGCTGTTCTGTATAATGTGCATATCCCTCTGCGCTCTGTATTCAAGTAGGGCGCAGGACTGGGAGTCCATGGCCGTGGAGCTTGAGCGCACGGTCTGGTCCGGCGCGGGTCTGGAAGAAACCAACACCGCACTGATCGGCAAGGCCGGCTGCTACTTCCAGCTCGGCCGCTATGCCGATGCGTCTTCTACCCTCTCGCGCGTGCGCTTGTTTGCACTTACTCCCGAGGAGCGTCAGGAGGTATTGTATAAACAGGAACTGTATATGTTCCTGTCCGGCGATTTCCAGCAGGCCTCATCCTTGATCGAAGAGGCCGGCGATGAAACCAGGGACGCTTTGCTGCTGCATTCGCTGGTGCTGGCATACTCAGGAAAGTACGATGAATCAGAGATTTACGCGGCGCGCTTCGTGAGCTGGGACGGGCCATGCGAGCGCTTGCCGGAATTGTTGAAGTTCTACGAGGGGCATCCACGTCATAGGTCGGCATCCACGGCCATGGCCCTGTCGTTCGTTCCTCCGCTGGGGCATTTTTACAATGGGGCATACGGCGAGGGTCTACTTTCACTTGGCCTGAACGGTGCTGCGGCTGCCTTTGTGGTTGCAAATCTGCTCGGAGGATACTGGGTTACCGGAATTCTTGGCGGCGGGATTATGCTCAACTACACGTTCATGGGTAATCAGGAACGCAATGCAGCCCTGGTCCGGCGGCACGACGCCAACGATCCTATTGCCTTTGGCGACTCTTTGAGAGTGCTGCTGTCAGATATTTGTAATAATTGTGCAAATGACTAAAAAACAACGATATGAGGCTGTAGTTGCCTGGTTTAAGGAAAACGTGGCTGTGGCGCAGAGCGAACTGGTGTTTGCCGATCCGTTCCAGTTGATTGTATCGGTGGTGCTGTCGGCGCAGTGCACCGATAAGCGTGTGAATATGGTTACGCCGGGGCTTTTCAACAAGTATCCAAATCCCCGGGCTCTTGCGGAGGCTCCGCTTGAGGATATCCTGGAGTGCATACGCAGCGTGTCCTATCCCAACAGCAAGGCGGCACACCTCAAGGGATTGGCACAAAAGCTTTTAAGTGACTTTGACGGCCAGGTCCCGGATACAGTAGAGCAGCTGATGACCTTGCCTGGCGTGGGACGCAAAAGCGCCAATGTGGTAGCCTCCATCGTTTATGACAGGCCCGTAATAGCTGTAGATACCCATGTGTTCAGGGTAAGCCACCGCCTCGGTCTGTCGAATGGAAAAACTCCGTACGATGTGGAGAGGGACCTTGAAAAATACATAGCTCCGGAAGACCGTCCCGTAGCTCATCACTGGTTAATCCTTCACGGACGCTATATCTGCACTGCCCGTGCCCCTAAGTGCGACGGGTGCGGCCTTAAAGAATACTGCGCCTGTTATGCCAAAAGTTAAGAATGTCGTTGCCGCTCTGCCCGAGCCGGAAAATATTGATATAGAGGGCCTTCGAGAATCAATTGTACGCGGGGACGTGGACCTTGTCTGCGTTCTTGGCCCTACTGCTTCCGGCAAGACAAAGTATGCTGTTTGGCTGGCCGGAGAACTTGGCGGCTGCGAGATACTTTCGGCCGACTCCCGTCAGGTTTATCGGGGCATGGATATAGGTACAGGCAAGGACCTTGGCGAATACGGCAATGTCCCTTATCATTTAATCGACATTGCCGAGCCCGGCACACAGTACAATGTGCACCGCTTCCAGGAGGACTTCAATGCGGCCCTTGCCGACATTCGATCCCGCGGAGCCTTTCCTATCTTGTGCGGAGGTACAGGACTGTATATCAGCGCTGTAACCGGAGGATACAACTTTATGGACCGCAAGCCTTTGTCCTCGCCGCGGGATGGTTCGCAGGAGGCCGCTTCCTGTGCCCTTGCGCGTACATACTTTATCGGTACGCTGGTATCTCGCGACGAGCGCAACGCGCGCATCGACCGCCGACTCGATGCCCGCCTGCAGGAAGGTATGATAGACGAGATCAGGGGGCTTTTGGAGCGAGGTGTCCCAAGCTCGGCGCTCATCAGCTACGGGCTTGAGTATAAATATGTTACCCTATATCTTATGGGGGAGATGGATTATGCTGCCATGCGTGAGCGTCTTGCCGTGGCGATTCATCAGTTTGCCAAGCGCCAGATGACCTGGTTCAGGGGAATGGAGCGCAGCGGCATACGCATACACTGGACCCGGGTCTAGCTTTTCTTGTGCCCTTTACGGTATAACTGCCAGCTGTTGAAAAGGTTCTGCCAAATGGCGTACAAACCGCCAGCCACCGAGGTGACGGGGGTTAAATAATTGTATCCCAACCATATCAGGAACCCTGTATTCTTCTGCCCTAGAGCCTGGCCGGCTGTGAGACTGTCCTTGTTCCCCTTTCCAATACGGTGCCCGAAATAGAACTGCAGTGCGCAAGTACCCATAGACACAAGCACTATACATACTACGGCTCCGATGCCCAAGTGACTGAGAATCAGCGCTCTGGTGGCCAGCAGCATGGCCAGCGTAAGGCCTACGCCCCAAATGTAGAAGGCATACCGGCTAAGGCGCATCAGAAGTCGCTGGAATCGGTGGGTGGTGTACCGGAAAAGCCAAGCCAGCAAGCCGGGAAGCACCAGCACGGGGAAAATCTTCCATGCTATGTGCCCCACATAGGTCCAGAAGCCCAGGTCTGCCGAGGGGCGGATAAGAGGTATGATGGTGGGAATCAGGAATGTAGCGGCAACGTTGACCAGCACCAGATAAGTTACCGTTCCGGCCAGAGAACCTCCCAGCTTGTCGGTTATCACACCGGCAGCCGATGCCGTAGGACAGATAAGACACAGCATCGCGCATTCCAGCAGGATGCGGATTTCCTCGTTCATGTCGCCGGAGAACTTTATAATGGCGGCGAAACCCAGGAACGAAACAATCTGGAAAAGCAGAGCCATCAGGTGCCAGCGTTCCAGCTTGAGATCGTGCGGGGAGATTTTTACGAACTGGAAGAAAAGCAAAAGGGCGATTACCAGACGCTGGCCCTCAGATGCTACTGTGTGCAGTACGTGACCTGCGGGCTGCAGCACCGGAAGACCCCGGTATATGAAATACAGGCTGATGCCCAGGACAATGGCTCCCGGAAGCATCCAATCCTGAATAATGCTGCTAATCTTCTTCATATTGCCACTCCTTTGCGGAGCGGGCACAAAAGTACAACATATTTTTAATATATTTGTGTCAAACCACAATTCCGATGAAGCGACTTACCACTTTTATTGCCGCTATACTGATAGCCTGCACCCCTACAGCCAACCCCGAGGACGAAAAGCCGGGACCTGATAATCCGTCAACCCCCCAGACACCCGAAACTCCTGTTACTCCTCCCGAACCTGAGCCCGAGCCCGATGGCGTGTGCATCGACGCCCCCCTGGTGCTCGAACTGGAGTCGGCCCCGGTTCTCGGCACTGCCGGTTCCATCGTTGTGTATTCCTCTGACGGAAAGGAAGTTGACCGCATAGACCTGGCCGATATGGCCACGGTAAATATGCGCCCGGATGGGACCATGATTCCAAAGCAGCAGATTACGGCGGACTCCAAGTACAACACTTTCATGGACGCTCTAAAGTCGGGAAGCCGTTTTCGGGCGGTGCACTACACGCCATTGAGAATCAAGGGTAACTCCTTGATAATCAAGCTGCACGATGGCGTCCTGAACTTCGGAGGAGAGTATAGTGTGACCGTGGACGCCGGAGTGGTTCAGGGCCACGGCGGAGTAGCGTCCGGCGAGTGGGGCTTCAAGGTCAAGCCCAAGCCGTCGGCCGCAGGAACCCTGAGCGTAAAGCCCGATGGCAGCGGCGACTTCTGCACTGTACAGGGGGCGCTGGGCTATGCGTCATCGCTGGGCAAAGATACCGCCGTAACGGTAGAAGTTGGCGTTGGAACTTACAATGAGATGCTGTTTCTGCGCGACAAGAATAACGTCACCATCAAGGGTGCATCCCGTGTGGGAACAGTAATTTCGTATCCCAATAACGAGAGCTGGTGCTCCGGCAGCGGCGGATCCCGCAACACACGGCCTTTTGCAGGCGCTCTGGTCAACACAAGCGGAGGTCGCGGGCTGATGCTCGTAGAGAATTGCAATAACTTGGTAATAAGCGATTTGACCATCGAAAACAGCTTTGGTGAGCAGAAGGGTCAGGCCGAGGCGGTCTATTTTAACTCCGGCAACAACACCCACCGGCTCACCATAGAGAACTGCCGCCTTCTGTCGTGGCAGGATACTTTCCTGTGCAAAGGTGAGGTGTGGGTGCACAACAGCTTGATAGCGGGACACTGCGACTTTATCTGGGGTTATCCCAAGGTCTGCCTGTTCGAGGACTGCGAGATACGGGCGCGCGCTGCGGGATATATAGTGCAGGCCAGGGTCCCCAATGCAACCGACAAGGGCTTCGTGTTCCTCAACTGCAATCTTACTGCCGAGGACGGAGTGAGCAACGGGAAGATGTATCTTGCACGCTCGGGAGGGGATTCAAAAGTCTATGACAATGTGACTTTTGTGGGCTGCACCATGTCCCCGGTGATAGCCCCGCAGGGCTGGTACTCCAATCCCGCCCCCACCCCATCAAGTCCCACCGCCACCTCCGGCTGGAAGGAATATGGTAGCGTAGATCCCTCCGGCAAAGCCATCACGGGACACAACGCACTCGGGAGGGTTCTCACTGCCTCCGAGGACGAACCCTTCGCGTCTCGAGCTGCCGTACTTGGCTGGTAATAAGGGAGTTAGAAACTAAAACTCAGGGACAGTCCGGGCGCGAAGGCCGTGCTGCCGTTGCCGTCGCGGACAAGTCCGAACGAAGGTTGGAGTTTCATTTCTACGTTCGAGGCGAGGCTTCCGGCGTCCTGGAAATACATGTTCTTGACTTTGGCGATGTGCACCGCATCGCTGATGCCCCATATATTGAGGGCGCACTGGGCCAGCACCGTGGCAAGAAAAGCTCCTCCGAAAGGTGCCGAATTGCGGGAGTCAAGATGGTTGATCTCCCAAAGCTCCAGTACATCCAGACCAATGTTGGCGGCCAGAAAGCCCAGGCCCCTGCCCCATTCTCCAGTTATGCATTGCCCAAGGCCCGGGATGAAGAACGATGCCACTCCCGACCATGCAGGAGAGTACGGGTCGCCCGGAGAAGGCTGGTACATGTGGGTGTCGTACAGTCCGGCGATTTCCGAATAGGGGACGTTGAAGTCATAAGCGTAGAACTGCTGAAGAGGCTCATTATAGCGCTCTATGATTCCGTTTTCGTACACGATCGACTGGATGTTGTCTACTGACTCGATGTACAGCGGCCCGTTAGGATTCTCGATTTTCTTGAAACGGATTTCGTAGGCTGTAACTTCCACTACCTTGGCCTTGATTGATGTTCCGTTGCGGTAATTGATTATATCCTGGGCGTTTGCCATGGCGCAGGCAGCAAAGGCAAGGATAACAAGTAATGCGATTCTCTTCATAATTCGTCAAAAATCCGTATCTTTCGGATATGTTAAAAAGGTTCTTGTTGCTTGTGGCGCTGGCAGCAGCCTGCGCACTGAATGCCGGCGCGCAAAGCGTTCCAGGCCTGTGGTTTTCCCACAAAAACGATGCCGTAGTACGCCAGGGAATGGTTGAAGGCGACGCCCTCACTTTCTGTCTGCCCGTCAAATCTTTACGCAAAGGTTCTTTTGTTCAGTTCGGCATAAGTCTCGAAAACCAGGGCGATAAAGCCCCCCTGAGTTATATAGTGGAGTTTGACGAGGGCGGCCGCTGGGTAAGCGATCCGGGCGGCACGTTTACTACCGTCAGCAGCGCCGACCGTCATCCTTCGGTATTCCTTACAGTACACCGTTTGTCGGAATCCGTTTATGATACCCTCAGGGTACGCTGCCGGGTTAACGGCTCCTTGGCGGTTGACGGCACCCCACTTTCCAAGGATGATCCTTCCAACGTTACAGGCCTGAAGCCGCGCAAGTACGTGGGAGCCATCCTGAGGCCACTGGGCAACCGCAGGCCCAGGAACGTCAAGACTCTCCTGCTCATTGGCAATTCCTTTACATATTATTACGGCGAACCGTTTATCCTTCAGGAAATTGCGTTCTCACAAGGCCTGCAGCTCGACATCTGTGCGAGCCTCAAGGGCGGACAGACCTACCGCCAGCACTGCGGCCTGCAGATGACCCGTCAGACCTGCGCCAAAGGTGGATATCAATATGCCATTATTCAGGGCCAGAGCCAGGAGTCGGCGCGGTTCGCCAGTGACCGCGAGGGCTGCAGGGACGTGCTTCTGTCCTACCTGGAACTGTGCGCATTGGTGCGCGAGGCATCGCCGGGTTGTCATATCTACGTCGAGAACACCTGGGCCTACGGAGCTGTCGGCGCGGGAGGTTTTGACACTCTCGGGAACTTTGATAACAAGCTGGAAGAGGGCTCTGCAGCCCTTGCCACCGCTGCTGCGACGGATCGTATGCGCGTTGGCCAGGCCTTCGCTGCTGCAAACCATGCCGGCATCGGGGTGGGCCTGCTTGATACCGATGACAAACATCCCAGTCTTGCCGGTGCTTACCTCAAAGCCTGCGTAAGCTATCTTACCATCAGCGGCCGCCGCTTTAAAGGACGCGTCCCCTCCTGCGGACTTGCAGAAGAGGACGCGGCGAGCCTGAGGCGCATAGCCGAAAGCGTAGTGCTCAGGTAACTATTCGGCAAACAGCCTTATAATATTCAGTATCACCGCCGAGGCCTTGCACATCGACTCCAGCGGCACCCACTCGAACTTGCCGTGGAAGTTGAGGCCGCCGGCGAAGATGTTGGGGCAGGGCAGGCCTTTGAACGACAGGTTGGCTCCGTCGGTGCCTCCGCGAATGGGCTGTACGTGAGCCTCGACGCCCGCCATCTCCATGGCCTTAATTGCCTTTTCTATAATGTGATAGTGTGGCTCGACCTGCTCGCGCATATTGTAGTACTGGTCCTTGATCACGGGGGTGGCGGTGCCGGCTCCGTACTTTGCGTTGATGAAGTCACAGCACTCCTGCATCACTGTTTTCTTGCGCTCGAACAGGGCCCTGTCGTGGTCCCTGATTATCCATGTCAGGCTGGCTTCCTCTACGCTTCCCTTGAAGCTTACGATGTGGAAGAAGCCCTCGTAATCCTGGGTTAACTCCGGCCTTTGGCCGACTGGCAGAAGCGAGCAGAGTTCCTGGCCTATCAATATGGCATTCAGCATTTTACCCTTGGCATATCCAGGGTGTACGTTACGCCCCTGGATGTGCACGGAGGCCGATGCGGCGTTAAAGTTTTCGAATTCCAGTTCCCCTACTTCGCCGCCGTCCATGGTGTAGGCATAGTCGGCACCGAAACGGTTCACGTCGAATTTGATCACACCGCGGCCGATTTCCTCGTCGGGGGTAAAGCCAATCTTTACAGGCCCGTGTTTGAATTCAGGATGCTCTACTATGTACTGTACTGCGTCCATGATTTCGGCTACGCCGGCTTTGTCGTCGGCGCCAAGGAGGGTGGTGCCGTCGGTGGTTATGAGGGTTTCGCCTTTATGGCGCAGGAGTTCGGGAAAGTCGGAGGGGTCGAGCATGAGGCCGGGAACCCCTTTAAGCTCTATTGCTGAGCCGTCGTATTCTTTGATTATCTGCGGTTTGATGTCTTTGCCGCTGGCGTCGGGGGCAGTGTCGACGTGGGCGATGAAACCTATTGCAGGGACATCGGCTTGTATATTTGAAGGTATTGAGGCCATCACATATCCATATTCGTCCAGAGTAGCTTCTACCCCCATGGCCTCAAGCTCGTCACGGAGCATTTGCAGCAGCACCAGCTCTTTAAGTTCCGAAGGCTGAGACTCGGATTCCTCGTTGCTCTGTGTATCCACCGCAACGTATTTCAAAAATCTGTCAAGTAAAGTCATATAGTTGATATTTAAAGAATTACGTAAGAACAGCCCCATGCTTGTAGTGGCAGTTCTCCATGTTTATTCTTATTCCGTTGATTTCTTCATTGAGGCAAAGATCATATATGCGCAGATGCCTAGGAAAGGAATGATTGCGATCATTTCGGCTGGAGCGGCACCGGAAGCACCGACGGCGTTCCATCCATTCAGGAACCAGTCCACACCTGCAAACTTGAGAATTGCCGATACAACACCCATGAGCGCTCCGCCGGCAATGAAACCGCTGGCTATCAGGGTGCCCTTCTCGCCGCGTGAACGGTTCACCGCAGCGTCCTTGGTCCTGCTGGTAACAAACCAGGCGATGGCGCCACCAACAAGCAGGGGCAGGTTGAGATCGATGGGAATGAACATTCCCAGGCAGAAGGCCAGAGCAGGTAACTTGAACAGTGTAAGCGCGATAGCTATCAAAGCACCAATGCCGTAAAGCAGCCAGGGAGCGCTTCCGCCGTTCATCATGGGCTGGATGACAGCCGCCATGGCGTTGGCCTGAGGGGCTACGAGGGCTCCCTCGCCGGTAAAGCCGTAGGTTTTGTTGAGCACCAGCATAACGCCGCCCACGGTAGCTGCAGCCACCGCCACGCCCACGAATTTCCATGCTTCCTGCTTGCGCGGGGTCGTACCTATCCAGTATCCTATCTTGAAGTCGGTGATGAGGCCTCCCGCAGTGCTGAGAGCCGTGCACACCACTCCTCCTATAACCATTGCCGCAACCATTCCGGCATTGCCCTTAAGGCCGGCCGCCACAAGAACCAAAGCGGTGATTATCAACGTCATAATAGTCATTCCGCTTACGGGGTTGCTGCCTACTATAGCTATTGCGTTGGCGGCTACAGTGGTAAACAGGAACGATATAAGCGTCACTATTACCAAGGCGATCAGTGCCTGCCAGATATTGTTGACTACTCCGCCGAAGGCAAAGAATGCGAAGATTGCAAGAAGGGCGATGATTATGCCGGTAGTAACGGTGCGCATGGGAAGGTCTTCCTGGGTGCGGGCGGGAGCCTCGGCAGCCTGTCCGGGCTTGCGCTTGAACTCTCCCACGGCCAGTCCCACGGCGCTTTTGATTACGCCCGCGCTCTTGATGATGCCGATTATTCCGGCGGTGGCGATGCCGCCTATTCCGATATGGCGTGCATACTCTTTGAATATCTGCTCAGGCGCCATCTGGCTCACTGTGGCGGTGATTCCGGTGCCCATAAGGTCGATGACCTGTCCGCCCCAGATAAGGTTAATGAGCGGTATAATGACGAGCCACACCAGGAATGATCCGCAGCAGATGATGAATGAGTACTTGAGGCCTATGATGTATCCCAGGCCAAGCACGGCTGCGCCTGTGTTAAGCTTGAGCACCAGCTTGGCTTTGTCGGCCACGACCTGTCCCCAGTGCATCACCGTGGTACTGAGGGTTTCTGCCCAGGCTCCGAAGGTGGCCACCACAAAGTCGTACAGACCTCCGATAAGGCCCGCTACGACAAGGGTTTTGGCACTGCTGCCCCCGGCCTCGCCGCTGACCAGCACCTGCGTGGTGGCGGTAGCCTCGGGGAAAGGATATTTGCCGTGCATTTCCTGCACGAAGTACTTGCGGAAGGGGATCAGGAACAGAATTCCTATGGCGCCGCCGAGGAGCGAACTTAGGAACATCTGCCAGAAATTGACGTCCAGGCCCAGGATGTAGATGGCTGGAAGAGTGAATATGGCGCCGGCCACCACCACGCCCGAACAGGCGCCGATGCTCTGGATAATGACGTTCTGTGCAAGTCCGTCTTTTTTCTTCAGGATTCCCGTCACTCCCACCGCAATTATCGCTATGGGGATGGCGGCTTCGAACACCTGTCCGACTTTAAGTCCCAGGTAGGCTGCCGCCGCCGAGAACAAGATTGTCATCAACAGGCCCATCGTGACCGAGTACGGCGTCACTTCCAGCGGGCGGCTCCCCGGACTCAGGAGGGGTTGGTACTTCTCCCCCTTCTGCAGCTCCCTGTGTGCGTTTTCGGGCAGCGTTACGTTTTTGCTCTCTTTCATACTTTTTCCGATATTTCTCAATGTATTTTTCGAGCTTGGCTTTGTCCTTGGCCTCTTGCTTCTGGAGGGCAATCAGGCGACGCAGTTTTTTGGCCCTTTCTTTTTCAAGGGCCTTTTGTTTCTTAGCCTCGATCTTGAGGGAGTCGAGCCTGTCAAGTTCGGCCCAGCGCTGCTCGCGGGCGGCTATGCGGGCGTCGCGCTGCGCGATGCGGAGCTTGCGGCGGGCTTCCTGCTCCTCTTTACGCTTCTGTTTGGGATCGACGGTAACTACGGCGAGCGGGTCGTCGTCGGGGGTGGGAGATATTGCTGCGGCCTCGCTGCGCGATGTTGTATCGGCCGGAACGGCCAGACTGTCTGGTATAGCCACCGGGCCGGCAACGGCAAGGCTGTCGAATACGGCAAGACTGTCGCGCAGCGTGGGAGTTTCGTTGATGACAGTGTCTGTAACAGCAAGCGTATCTGCTTTCAGAGTGTCCGGCAGGGCAGGGGCTGCGGGCTTGGGGATTCTGGCCAGCGAGTCGCGGATGGCGATTTCGCGGCGTATCTTGGGCATGTAGCCGGGGAAGTAGATTTCGGTCTGCTTGAATTCTGCACGAGGTCTGGACAGGTAGCTCTTGCGCTCGCTGGGCCGCACTTCGAGGTCGGTTATGTCGCGCGGCGAGGCGGGACGCTCATCCGGCCTCCAGCTGTAGCCCTTCATAAAGTGGTCTGCCTTGGGCAGTTGAACTACAGGATAGGCGTTGTTCTTGGGCGATTCGAAGTAGAATACCTGGTCGATGTTGCTGTTTTTCAGGAGGGCGGAGAGCATCTTGGTCTCCACTTTGTTAACGGTGGCAAGGGCTCCGTTTTCCTCAAGGTAGAACAGGGCGGATGCGCCTCCAAGGGCGTCGAAACGCTGCAGGGTGTTGTCGAGGGTGTCGAAGTAGGCCATTATTTCGGTACCCTTGATCTGGTCGTAGCGGATGGAGTCCTGCTGTGTTACTACAAATGCGTTGGACTGAAGGCTGGCCTTGCGGGGTCCGGACTGGCCGACAAGCACGAAGAGGCTGTCGGAGGTGTACTGGCGGTTGCCTTCGTTCCATACTACGGGGTCGAGGTAGAAGCGTGCTATGGAGTCGAGGTCGCAGTAGCACAATGAGTCGCAGCGGGCCTGGATGTCGCGGCGGAATATCTTGACGTTGCGTATTCCGAACATGAAACCCACCTTGGTGGTATCCTTGGGTATGGCGGCCAGCGAGTCCGCTACGGCCAGGGAGTCACTATTGATTGCCAGCGAATCGGTTATGGCCAGGGAGTCGGGTATTGCCAGGGAGTCTGCTGGTACGGGGGCGACATCGAGGCTGTCCTGCTGCAGAGGAGTACTCAGCATGGTGGAGTCAGGTACTGCGCCCACAAGGCTGTCGATGGATGCAATTGCCTCATTCAGAGGAGCAAAGAGGGAGTCGCGGTGTGCCGCAGTCGTGTCGGCTTGTTCGGGAGCCGGAGGCGGCGGAGGGGTGGCTTCGGCAGGAGGAGTCTCTTTGGATTCCCCGGTCTCCGCCTCCTGGGCGGGAGTCCCTTGTGCGGCGGCTTTCTGAGGTCTGGCGCCAGGCCTTTGGCTCTCCGCGTCAGCCTTGGCCTTGGCGGCGTCCTCGGCGGCTTTGCGCCGGTACTGGGTCACGGCGTCGGTCATTATGTCCGCAAGCCGGCTGTTGCAGGCTGAAACCGTGCCCTCGGGTATGTCGCACATACGTATCTGCCGGTAAATCAGCGTATCTCCCCCAAGGTATATAGTGTCCAGCTTTTCTTCATGCTTGGTTTCCAGGGCCATGGCGGCGTTGATGCGCATGGTTACCTGGGATATGGAATCCTGGAAATGGATGAAGTCGGCCACTCCGGTTACCTTCCGCGATGTGTCCTGTATCTGGGCATTTCCACGCAGGATCACGTCCCCTATGGCCTGGTAGTAATAGAGGGAGTCGGCCCACATTTCCTGCTCTTCGCTCAGTCCGTGGACTTTGTTGCGGAAGAAGAACAGCTGGCGGCGCCTGTCGTACCAGCCCTCATAGGCCGAGAGCATCCTGCCGCCTTTCCAGAAGTCGATGTGATGGGGGAATGTTGCCTTTTCGCGTTCGGAGTCGTATTCCAGGCGTATGGTTTTTACGAACACCGAGTCTGAAAACATGTTTACGTCGTCGTTAAAGACGAAAACCTTGTCCCGGGAGCTGTAGGTGCCGTTTATACTTTCAATTATCTGGCCTTTCTCGTCGCGCATGGAGGCGCCGCTCCGGAACACCGCCATGCTGTCCTGGGTGTTGTAGTCCAGATATCGGGTACGCAGAGTATTGCGCTTTTTATTCTGGAGCTGGACCAGGGTTCCTCTGAACTGGGCAAGGTTGTCGTCGATGAAATAGTCAAGTTTTTCAGAGGTAAGGATGGTTTCGTCCTGGATGACTTTCACGTGGCCCCAGGCGTTGATTATCTTGTTTTCGGTGTCCCAGAGAGCGGTGTCGCTGATGAGGTAGGTTCCGTTGTGAAGGAAGGTGGAGGCGATGGCTTTGCGGTACTGCCGGCCGTGCAACATAAGCTGCTCAAGCGATTCGGCCTTCATTATGCGCACAAGGCTGTCCCGCCGCTCCTTTTTGCTCTTGGGCCTGGGAGCGGACCACAGCGGTGCAGGCGCAGCGCAAAGGGCCGCGAGCACGATCGCCGTAAGGAAAATCAGTCGTCTTTTGTGAACTTGGATTTCCATTCCTCCATCTGGAATTCGCAATCTTGGAACAACGGGTCGATTTTAATGTAGGTTTCTTTGATCTTGCCCGCTACGAATGCGTCGATGGCCTGCATCTGTTTTGCGTGTTTGACCTCGCTCAGAATCTCCGTGTAATCATGTTCGAATGTGGCGGTGTGCGCCGGGATGATGCTGTCCAGACGGAGTATCTTGTACACCAGGTTGCCGTCGCGGCCCTCGTTGTCGAGGGACTCAACAGGCTCGGATATCATACCGGGCTCGAGGTCTTTTACGGCATTGTAGTCCTGGGGCTTGAGCTGGTCTATCTCAAAGTAGGCCGAGCCGGTATTGGGGTCGGCCATCTGGCCGCCGTTGGTACGGGTGGCAAGGTCCTGTGAGTAGAAGCGGGCGGCCATCTCGAAGGTGATGAGGGTGTCGGTGATGGCGGTTTTAAGGGAGTCCAGCCTGGTGAATGCCTTTTCCCTGTCTTCGGCGGTGTAGCGGGGCTTGAGCAGGATGTGGCGGGCATTGAACATGTCCCCTTTCTTTTCCAGGACCTCGATGATGTGGAAGCCGTCGGGAGTTTCGACAATCTGCGAAATCGCACCTGGCTTAAGGGCCATGGCGGCGTCGGAGAAAGCAGGCCAGAAGATTGACTTTGAGGCCATTCCGAGTTCGCCGCCCTTGCGGGCCGAGCCGGGGTCCTCGGAGTAGAGGCGCGCGAGAGTGGCGAATTTCTCGCCGTTGAGGATACGTTCGCGTATGGAGAGCAGGCGCTCTTTGACGGCCAGGGCTGCCGCCTCGCGGTCGGGATAGATACAGATCTGGCTGAGTTTGTACTTGATTGGAACTACCGGGAGACGGTCCACCGATGAAGAGTCGATGTGTTGTTTGACATCGTAAGGAGTAACCTCGGGGATGTTTTCGGCGATGGCCTGTTGCTCCTGCTGCATGAGGGTGTTCTCTTCGATCTGACGGCGCCACTCCTGACGGAGTTTGTAAACGGGCTTGCCGAAGTACGATGCCACGCCTTCGTCCCCGCCGAGGGCGGTGCGGACCTGATCCATCTGCTGGCCGAGCTGTGCCTCCACCATTTCCTGGTTGACTTCAAGGGAGTCGAGGCGGGCCTGCATAAGGAAGAGCTTGCCACGCATCATGTTTTCCAGGATTTCGCAACGGATGTTGCGGTCGGACGCGAAGCCGCGTGCGCTCATCATCTGAACTTCCTGCTCAAGGTCGGACAGGGTTATGAGCTCGCCGCCCACCACGGCTACCGATTTGTCAACGATTCCGCGGTACTTTTGGGCCGCCGATGTTTGGCAAAGGGCCAGGAGGGCAAGACATATTAAGATGATTCTGTTTTTCATACGGCCAGATGGATCTGCAAAGCTTGTTCCACAATTATTTGCCGGCCAGGTGTTTTTCCCATGCCCAGGCTGCGGCGAGAGTTTCTTCCACCGTGCGGGTGGCCTTCCAGCCGAGCTTGCGCTCTGCAAGCGAAGGATCGGCCCAGACTGCAATGGTGTCGCCCTCGCGGCGCGGCGCAAACCGGTAGTTGAGCTTGACTCCGTTGACCTGCTGGAATGCGTTCACAAGCTCCAGTACCGATAATGGGCGCCCGGTGCCGATGTTGAATATCTCGTAGGGCTCGTCCATGCGGCCCTCGACCATGCGGTTTACGGCGCACACATGGGCCTTGGCAAGGTCTACGATGTCGATATAGTCGCGCAGGCAGGTGCCGTCGGGCGTGGGGTAGTCGTTGCCGAAGATGTTCAGGCATTCGCGCTTTCCGATGGCTGTCTGGGTGATGAAGGGCACGAGGTTGTTGGGTATGCCGCGAGGCAGCTCGCCAATCAGGGCGGAGGGATGCGCCCCGATTGGATTGAAGTAGCGGAGCGCGATGCCGTGCATGCCGTAGGCTGCTACGCAGTCACGCAGGAAGTCCTCGCACATTTGCTTTGTGTTGCCATAAGGCGACGTGGCGCTCTTGCGGGGAGACTGCTCGGTGACGGGGGCGACGTCGGGCTCGCCGTAAACGGTGGCGGAAGACGAGAAGAGCACATGCGTGCCGTGGTCTTTTGCGGCCTGGAGTATGTTGAGGAACGAATCCAGGTTGTTTTTGTAGTATTTGATAGGCTCGGCCACGGACTCGCCTACGGCTTTGAAGGCTGCGAAATGGATGACGGCGTCTATCTTGTTTTCGGAGAATAGCTTGTCGGTGGCTGCCTGGTCGCAGAAGTCCATCTTGATGAAGGGGAGTTTCTTGCCGAGTATGGCGCAGACGCCGTTGTAGTTGGTTTCGTCACAATTTGACATGTTGTCGGCGATGATTACATCGTAGCCGGCCTGGGAAAGCTCGACGGTTACGTGGCTTCCGATAAATCCGGCTCCGCCGGATACAAGAACTGTTTTGCTCATAACTTACAAAAGTACGCATTTTGACCGAAGATACAAAATTGCTATTTTTGCATCCGGATATGGGACACGATAAGCTACGAAAATTTGCGGAAAACGAGACCTTTCCATGCCTTCTGCAACCATCTGCGGCAGAATTGCTGGCCGACGGTTATTTTGCCCTCCGGGACCATGAGGTCAAAGGCCGTTGGGGCGGGCGTTTCGAGCACCCCGGCGCTCCCCTCGTTCTGGAACTCGGTTGCGGCAAAGGGGAGTATACTATTGCGCTGGCCGGGCGGGTCCCGGACAAGAATTACGTCGGCGTGGATATCAAGGGTGCACGGCTCTGGAAAGGTGCAAAATACGCCACTGAGCACGCTCTGGGTAATGTGGGCTTCCTGCGGACAAGGATAGAATTCATTACGGCGTTCTTTGCGCCGGGGGAAGTATCCGAGATATGGCTCACTTTCTCAGACCCACAGGTGCGCAGCGAGAATTCGCGCCTTACTTCTCCCATTTTCCTGGATCGTTACAGCAAGTTCCTCGTGCCGGGAGGTATGATTCACCTGAAAACCGATTCCCAGTTCCTGTATCAGTATACACTGGCGGTGTGCCGGGTCAATGGTCTGCCGGTGCTGGCTTGCTCCGAGAACCTGTACTCCGAAGCTGAACGTTTCGATCCCTGCCTGACCGGAGTTCAGACTTTCTATGAAAGTATGTTCCGCGAGCAGGGATATCCTATCAAGTATTTGTGTTTCAAGCTGTCAGGAGCCGGGCCATTCGTTTCGCCAAGTGATTTTGACCCCGACTATTGGCGTAGCGTTGAAGGGCATCGCACACTCTTTGGCCGCGATACCGCCGAAACCAGACGTCAGAAACTAAAGGCGGATAATTAATATTCCCACCAGTAACGCAAGCCGATTTCCCGCTGAATCATATTCTCGACGGTCTTGTCGTCCCGGTAAAGCAGCTTCGCATAAGGGACCTTTTCCAAACGGGCGGCAGAGCCCCTGAGCAGATTGTTGTACTCTTCGAAGGATTCTACATACTTGAACCTTACGGGATAGGTTCTGGTGTAGCTGCACCGGGTTCCGTCTTTCAACTGGATATAGAGATTCAGGATGACGGACAACTCCGGAAGGTACATTTCCTTGTCGGACGGCAGGGAATAATCCAGCCAGAACGGCCAGGAAAGGAACTGTTTCGAGATACCCAGGCCGCACAGGTTCATATCCGGGTTGAAGGGATCCTCCTCTTCCGTTTTGGTATAGAACATCAGG
>CACXCS010000066.1 GCA_902766255.1 uncultured Bacteroidia bacterium | reverse complement strand
TGGGAAGCAGCTTATCGTCTGGAGAAGATTCTTTTCTATCACGATGTAGATTCTTGCTACAGCTATATTCAGGAAATGCTACGTTTACAGGGCACGGATGCACGCCGCCGAGGTATAAGCGGAGCGTGTTATTCCAATATCCTGTACAAGATGGACTCCCTGAACAGGGCGCTAGAAGTTCTTGAGAGCGTTGATACCACCCATCTTGGACATGAAGGATTCCGTATCTTCGGTTATGCCGGATACCATATCTATCGCAAACTGCTTCCCCAGTATGAATCAAAGTGCCACAATATCATCGACAGATGGTGGCAATTGGACAGCACTAACATTGAATGCGCTTATTACCACAACGAGAGACTGCGCAGGGACGATATTCCGGTTGACGGTCTACGAAATCTTAACGCCTGCGCCCTCACAAGCCCGAACGATACTGCCAAGGCATATTACTTCATGGCAATGGAATACCTGAGCGGCGGAAACGAGGGCAAGGCATTGGAGTGCTTTGCCAACTCTGCAACCTATGACCTGAGGGTATCGGCCAAAGCCTATAATGCGCTGTACGAACTTGCACTAATCCTGTTCCGCCGCGGCGACATCAAAAGGGCAGACCGGTACATGCGCATGACTCTGGAGGATGCTTATTCATCGCACTATGCACTGCGCTACAACGACATAATCCAGTCGGAATTCGAAATCATGAACGTGGTGCTCAAGCAAGAACGGCGCAGGGCACTGGCGTCCGTGATCGGCATTATTGCGGTTTCTCTGATGCTTGCTGTCGCTTTGTTCCTGCTTTTTTTGTTGTTCCGGTATTCAGGCAGGCTAACCGTTTCTCAACGAAAGCTCAGTGAGGTGTCGTCTATCAAGGACGGCTTTCTGGCGAACTACATGGAAAAGTGTGTGGACTATCTAAATAAGGTCGATGAATACCGATCCTCCCTCCGCCGTACCGCCAAGCAGGACGGGCCGGACGCCATCATGGCCATGCTACGCAAACCCTCTTTTGCTGCCGGAGAGTTCAGCGGGCTATTGACTTCGCTGGACTCTACCTTTCTTGGGATTTTCCCTGACTTCGTAGATAAAGTGAACGCCCACATGCAGGAAGAATATCGGCTTGTAATGCCCAAACCGGAAGTTATGTCGACCGAGATGCGAATCCTCGCTTTGATCAAGATGGGTATTTCAAAGCGTCAGAAGATCGCCAAAATTCTTAACATGTCAGTAACCACCGTCTATTCCTATCACTGCAATCTCCAGAAGCACTCCCTTATTCCGCCGCGCGATTTCGACCGCGTAATAGCTTCGCTGTGATAGGAGTAATAAATAATTCGTAATTTTGCGTTGATGAAAAGTATCTCTTGCGATAGCCTCAAGATCTCTTTACACGAGCCCTTGGATGGGTTCTATCAAGGCACCCGCTTCGACCGCAGCGGGGTGTTCGGCAGCGTCTCTTTCGGTGGTATAGAGTTTTGCGCGCCCTGGTATGAGCGTTACGACCCATTGATGCACGACGCTGTTCTGGGCCCTGCGGAGGAATTCTCACCTATCTTCCTCCCCGCCCCATCCGGCCGGAGATTTGTCCTGAAAATCGGCGTAGGCCTCCTCCGTGTTCCGTATGACTGCCCGTACGACCGTTTCCGCCTGTACGAAATAGCAGACCCGGGCGAGTGGAGCCAGGAGCATACTGCAGATTCAGTGAGTTTCTGTCATGTGTTGCCGGGATATTATAAATATATAAAGAAAGTACGGTTGCTGTCAGGCTTCAGTTTTGAAATCTCTCACGAGCTTTTCGCTGCTGAAGGGCAATTGAAAGGCGATGTATACAACCACAACTTCTTTACTCTGGGCCTTCTTGCCACGAGCACCGGGCGCCAAATCGACTTTCCGTACCTTGTCCACGGCGACTGGCGCGCTGAATACGACGCCGTAACCCTTGAAGCATCGGTCCCAGGAACGCCCCGCTGCCCATCGGCCTCAGGCTTTCGCTTTCACAGGGCTCTGGAGAAAGGAGAGTCGGTGTACATGGGGAACATCTGCGCGGCATCGTTCGGCAATACTCCTTACGAACTTATAATCCGCGAAACAGCTCTTACCGGTAGTGCAGCACCAGTTCACCTCAAGCCAACTGTACGCGTTCATGGCTCAGTACCTGTGCTTCGCAGCGTGATGTGGGCAAATCACCGCATCGCCTGTATCGAACCATACAACGCTTTCAGCGCCCTCACCGGTCACCCCTTCCGCTGGACTATCCGCTATGACTTGTCGCTATAGCCAACGGCATTGTCTCTACAGTCTTTGATTCTATTATATTGTTTTCTATATTTGTTTTTTACCATTTGTACACTGGTGAGTGGATTACGATATAGGCTCCTTAGATTGCTCGCTCTCGCTGTTTCCATCTCGGCGGGGGTCAGTTGTGGACGCAGTGTCCCCCAGGTCCAGCAAACCGGCAGCCCTGCGGATACGGTATATACCGAGAAAGCTGCAATGGAGGCCATGGCGTACCTTTCTACACCGCTTACTGCGTCCCCTTTTATAAACGAGAAACACCCTGATTTTTAGAGAGTCAACTATTAAACTGGCTACTTGTCCGGGACATTGAGTCGGCGATGATAACGAATACCCAACGAACGCTTCTTGCCCTGCTGCCCTTGGTGGTACTCGTGGGGTTGCTGTCGCTGGATATTGCCATTTTCGGAGCCGACTCCATTCTGGGGGCTTCACAGGTGACCCTTCTGGTCGCTTCAGCAGTCTGCATCTGCCTGTCGATGTGGCTGTACAAGACCCCTTGGAAAGAGTTTGAAAAAGCTATAGCCTCCAACATAGGAGATGTGGCTCCGGCCATACTAATCCTGCTCATGATAGGTGCCATTTCCGGCACCTGGACAATGAGCGGGGTGGTACCCACATTCATCTGCTACGGACTCAAGATCATTTCTCCCAAGGTTTTCCTGCTAACGGCTTGCCTGCTCTGCGCAGTTGTATCCGTGATGACTGGATCGTCCTGGACAACCATAGCCACCGTGGGCGTAGCCCTCATCGGAATAGGCCGTGCCGAGGGTTTTTCGGACGCAATGACGGCGGGAGCAATAATATCCGGCGCCTATTTCGGAGACAAGATATCACCGTTGTCCGACACCACCGTCCTTGCCTCCTCCATAAACCGTGCAGGCCTGTTCGAACACATTCACTACATGTACATTACCACCATACCGTCAATGGTCATCACCTTGATTATCTTCACGGTGCTGGGCTTGGCCCACGGAGGAGTAACGGACGCGCAGATGGATGTGTACTCCGACGTCCTCAGGTCGCACTTCAACATCACTCCCTGGCTGCTTATCGTTCCGGCCATTACGATTTGGTTGATTGTCCGGAAGAAGCCCGCGCTGATTGTCCTTGCCGTGTCGGCTGTGGTTGCCGCGGTGTCGGCGCTGGTGTTCCAGGGCGACGTAATCCGCGCCATAGGAGAAGAGGTCACCCAGGGCTCTTCTGCCAAAGTATACTTTGCCGGAACTGTTCGGACGCTCTACGACACAGTAACGCTTGAAACAGGATATCCTGAAGTAAACCAGCTGGTTACAAGCCGAGGAATGCTGGGAATGCTGAACACGGTGTTCCTGATTCTTTGTTCCATGACTTTCGGTGGATGCATGCGCTGCAGCGGTATGATAACCGACCTGTCCCGCATCCTTTCGCCCTTCACCCGCACCCGTGCCGGACTCGTAGGTTCCACCGTGGTCACTGGTACCGCACTCAACGCCATCGTATCAGACCAGTACCTGGCCATAATACTCACATCCAATATCTACCGAGATTCTTACGAAAAGCAGGGGTACGAACCGAGGTTGCTGAGCCGGAGCGTCGAGGATTCCGCTACAGTCACCTCGCCTCTCATACCCTGGTCCAGCTGCGGAATGACGCAGGCTACGATCCTGTCGGTATCCACGTTCGCATACGCTCCATTCTGCTTCTTCAATTTTATTTCGCCATTGATGTCTATCCTGATAAGCATCATCGGCTGGAAGATAGTAAAACGGAAATGACGTTGATTATCCTGCCGGTACTGGTTCTGCTGCTACTTTTCTCCTTTATACCTGAGGTTCCACTTGCGTATGAACTCGGCAAGCTCGCTGTTCTTAAGAATCTGTTCGTAGCAGCGCATGGGAAACTCATCGGAGAATTTTTCCATATCGCAGTCCACAAGAAAGTCCATCGGCAGATCCTCGTTGAATTCTCCGCCCATGCAGCTTCCCGCAGAGATGCCGGGAGTAAAGACTTCCTTACGGATATAAGGCTGGCCGGAGTCTTTGAAGCAGAGATAATAGATCCTGCCCTCATACCCTCCCGGGGTCTCGGAACGAGTCCGGGCAACCAATATTCTATCGTGAACGAATTTCAGTCCGTTCTTGCGGGCATATTCCTCCTCGGGAGAATCAAAAACTCCTCGGACAACTGTATTACTCATTGCAGACATAATTATTAACATTCAAAAATACGCAAAAATTATGAGAAAAACTTTAGCCATTATCGGTACTGCTCTTATGGTCTTCGTTTCCTGTGCGACAGGCAGCCAGGGAAGTCACCCCAAAGTATTGTCGCACCGCGGCCTAAGGACCACCGGGACAGAGTTCACCACCGACGAAAACACCCTGGAGGCGCTTAAACGGGCGCAGGACAAGAAAGTTGACGGATGCGAATTTGATGTCCACATGTCTGCTGACGGGCAGCTGCTGATACGCCACGATGCCAAAATAACCTCCACCCTCAACATGCAGAAAAGTACTGCCGAGGAAATCCGCGAATACCGCCTCCCCTTCGGCAACCAGATTCCTACCCTCCACGAATGGCTGGTACAGGCCAAGGAAACCCCGGAAGTACTGCAGTTTCTGGAAATAAAGGCCCATGCCACCCAGGAGAGGGAGAATGAAGTGGTTGCCAAATGCCTCGAGGAGGTCAAGGCGCTGGATATGCTGGACCAGATGTTTTTCCTGTCGTTCAAAGCCGCCACATGCGAAGAAGTGCTCCGTCTGGAGCCCATGGCGCGCGTACTGCTCAACTCCAGCAGCCTTCACAATTCCCTTCCTCCCGAAGAGGTGGAGAAGCTTCATATAAATGCCGTATCCTACAGCGTGGAAGTGTTCCTGAACCATCCTGAATGGGTGGCTGAATTCAAGGCCAAAGGCATCGAGACCTTCTTCTGGATGGTCAACAGCCTGTACCTGCGCGACATTGCCGAAAAACTCGGCGTCGACTGGATTACCACCGACTTCTACGACATCATAGGTTATTAGAAATATGAAAATCGTTTGCGTGGGCGACGCTTACATAACTCCTGCCATGATGCGGGAGGGCGTAGCTTCTTACATAAATGCCGATGATTGTCTGGAGGTGCTCTTCTGGGGCCAGGAAGACCGCGAATCCATGCGCGATACCGTGCGTTTCATCGAAACGGGACACAGGGACAGCCTGCCCCTGCCTTCCGGGCTGGAGGAAACCATACAGGACGCCGAGCTGCTCATAGTCCATCTGTGCCCCGTCACCAGAAACCTGCTGGACAATGCTCCAAAGCTAAAGGCTGTTCTTTCCTGCCGTGGCGGGACCGAGAACATAGATGTAGAAGCGGCTACGGAACGAGGAATAATAGTGTCCAACAATCCCGCTCACAACGCCAACGCCGTAGCTGAGTATACCCTAGGCCTCATCCTGTGCGAAACCCGCAATATCTGCCGCTCCCACTTTGCCCTCAAGAACGGCCAGTGGAGGAAGGAATATCCCAACACAGCCTCTACCATCCACGAGCTTAAAGACATGACTGTCGGAATTATAGGCTTCGGCTCGGTGGGACGGCTCGTTGCCGCCAAACTCCAGGCTCTGGGCTGCCGTATCCTGGTCAGCGACCCATTCTACAAAGACGCCGGTCAAAGCATAGTTCCACTGGAGCGGCTTCTGCAGGAGTCTGACGTTGTAACCCTTCACGCAAGAGCCGAATGCGCCATAATCGGGGACAGGGAATTCGCACTCATGAAACCAACAGCCGTGCTCATCAACACGGCCAGGGCACATCTTATCGACACGGAAGCCCTGCGCAGGGCACTCGACCAGGGCAAGCTGATGAGCGCGGCACTGGACGTATTCGACACCGAGCCCGACATCCCCGAATTCCTGCGCCACTACGACAACGTAACCATCACCAGCCACCGGGCCGGCGACACCATCAACTCCTATAAAGACGCTCCAGCATTTGCCATGAGCAACTACCTTGGATTCCTGGACGGTAAGCCCCTGAGCTTCTGGATAAACCAGAAGCAGCTTCAGTCTTTAGGGTAGCTGTCAGGGTCGAGCGAGCCGCGGAACTTGATATCGTCCCGATTGCGGCAGTGTACGTTTATATCGGCGCTGCCACCATCGTAAATAGTCAGCGTATAAACAATTATATCCTCGTCGTTATTCGTCGAGAACGCTATCGAACGGCGGCCTTTCTGCCAGCCGTAGTCGATGTATTCGTCGATGGTATCCTCAAAGTTCAACGCCTTGCCACCCCCGTAGGGCAGACTGTAGGCTACACCGAAATAAGGCAGATACGAGTTCAGCTTTTCGCCGTCGACCGTGATGCAGTACGGGTCGGTAATGCTCTTGCTGGGGCCCCTGCGCGGAATCATATAATCGACGTAGATCCGGTATTGGCGTGCCTCCAGCCTCTGGTCCACAAGGGCCGCAATGCGGGCTTCCTCTTCGGGAGTCCTCCTGAATGCGCTGCACGCAGGGAGCAGCAGCGCGGCGGTCATCAACACAAAGAACAGCCTTTTCATACTCAGTCACCCAGAGTTGCGACCATGACTGCCTTGATTGTATGCATGCGGTTTTCGGCCTCGTCAAATACGATGCTGGCGGGGCTTTCAAAAACATCTTCAGTTACCTCTATGCCGTCCAGTCCGAACTGCTTGTGTACGTCCCTTCCCACCTGTGTCTCGAGGTTGTGGTACGAAGGGAGACAGTGCATGAACTTGCAGGCTGGATTGCCGGTACGCTCCATCAGGGAAGCGTTCACCTGATAAGGACGGAGCAGGTCTATCCTTTCCTTCCACACTTCTACAGGCTCGCCCATGGATACCCACACGTCGGTGTAAATGAAGTCGCAGCCCTTTACTCCGGCATCCACGTCGTCGGTAATGGTGATACGGGCACCCGTCTGAGCGGCAATCTTGCGGCACTCCTCCACAAGCTCAGGGGCCGGATGAAGGGCCTTCGGGGCCACTATACGCACGTCCATGCCCATCTTTGCACCGCCTACCAGCAGGGAATTGCCCATGTTGAAGCGGGCGTCTCCAAGGAAGGCGTAACTCACCTCGCGAAGAGGCTTTCCGGCATGCTCGCGCATGGTGAGGAAGTCAGCAAGCACCTGGGTAGGGTGGAACTCATTGGTAAGGCCGTTCCACACAGGGACGCCGGAATACTTCGCCAGTTCCTCGACAGTAGCCTGTGCGAATCCGCGGTACTCTATGCCGTCGTACATTCGCCCAAGTACGCGAGCGGTGTCTTTCATGGACTCCTTGATGCCTATCTGCGATCCGGTGGGGCCGAGATAGGTAACCCTTGCACCCTGGTCGTATGCAGCCACCTCAAAGGCGCAGCGGGTGCGGGTGGATGTCTTTTCGAATATCAAAGCTATGTTCTTGCCCCTGAGCCTGGGCTGCTCGGTACCGGTGTATTTGGCACGCTTGAGATCGGCGGCCAGGTCAAGGAAAAATTCGATTTCGTTTGGGGTGAAATCAAGCAGCTTAAGGAAGCTGCGGTTCCTAAGATTGAATGCCATATCGTTGATTGTTAAGGTATTATCTCTGTGCCTCCGACACCAAGGCTGCCGGCTTCGGTAATAACGCAGCGTCCGCCTGTGCTTTGCACGAACATTATGCCTGCACGTACCTTCGGCGCCATCGAGCCCTCGGCAAACTGGCCCTGCGTCAGATACTCGCGGGCCTGGGCAACGGTCATGCTGTCCAGGGCGAGCTCGCCTGGCTTGCGGAAGTTGATGTACACCTTGGGCACGTCGGTAAGGATATAGAACTCGTCGGCATGCATTTGCACTGCTGCAAGTGAGCTTGCGAGGTCTTTGTCTATGACCGCCTCGACACCACGGAAGCCCTGGCCGTCCCGCACTACGGGGATGCCTCCGCCTCCCACCGTTACCACGATATTTCCTTCACGGGCGAGCCGTTCCACTATATCTATGTTATTGATTCTGACCGGCACAGGCGAAGCCACCACCTTGCGCCAGCCCCGTCCGGCAGGATCCTCGCGGTAAACTCCCTCCAAGGGCTTTTGGGCGTAATAAGGGCCCACGGGCTTGGTGGGATTGGCAAAGCCCTTGTCGTCCGGATCTACCTCCACGCGGGTCACCAGCGATACCACCTTGCGGTCCGAGCCTGCGGCGCGCAGTACCTTTTCCATTCCGGTTTCAATCATATAGGCTATGGATCCCTGGGTTTCGGCTCCGCAGAAGTCCATGGGCATGGCCTCGAGGCCGAACTCCCGGCTGCCGGCCTCATGCCGCAGAAGGGCATTCCCTACCTGCGGGCCGTTGCCGTGGCCTATAACTATATCGTAGCCCTGCCCGACGAGCTTCAGCAGGCTGCTGCAGGTTGTCCGGACATTCTCGAGTTGCTGGGCGTAAGTGCCCTTCTGTCCGGCACGCAGGAGGGCGTTGCCTCCGAAAGCCACCATTGCAAGTTTACCCATGGCTAGTCCCTCCTCAACGGCAATGTAGAACAGCGCAGAAGGCCTCCCATCTTTGAAATCTCGCGGTAGGGAACGGTCTCTACCGTCATGCCCCACACATTCTTAAGATGCTCGCCCAGACGGGTGAAGTTCTCCTCGATGACTACCACCTCCTCGGAGATGGAGAAGATATTGGAATTCATCCAGTACATCTCGTCACGGGTGATCTCGAATACATTATCCTTCCCGAACAGGTCTACCAGATGGTCGGCATCTCTGGGATTCAGGAAGCCGTCGCGGTAGATTATGGCCTTGTCGTGCCCTACGGGCATGAATGTGCAGTCAAGATGAAGTATGCCCTCGCGCGGGTTAGTATCGCTCTTGCGGAGATTGAGGGGAATGATGGTCTTGTCGGGGAAAATCATCCTCAGGTAGTCCAGGGCCAGGCGGTTGGTACGGGCTGTCTTGACCTCGCTGTAATCCAGGAAAGCGTACTGGCCAAGGAAGATTACGCCGTTGTAGAGCACCACGTCACCGCCCTCGACATGGACGGTTTCCGGAAGATTGTATATCTGCTTGTAGTGTATCTGGCTGTATATCTTGTCGTAGGCGTCAATTTCATCCTGACGGTCGGGGATGATGTTGGAAACTATTATCTTGTCATCAATGACGAAACCTACGTCGCGGGCGAAGACCTGGTTGCAGCCGGGCACAAGTTCCGGGCGGTAAACCTTTACGCCGTATTTCAGCAGCACAGCCTCGAAGGCGTCCATCTCCCGCTTTATATCCTGTTCTTTGGGGTAAATACCTTTAAGTACCGATTCATAAGACTTTGCATCGAAAGTGTCCCTCAGCTGGGGCACCGGGCCCATGGAGTCAGGCAGGCCGAGAACCACTTCCCGCAGGCGGGAAGTTTCAGAGTGTACGTTCAGTTTCATTGGTTAATTAGTTTGTACAAATATACACATTCCCTTCGAAATGGGCAATATGGTTCGGCATTTGAGTTTTTTTTGTATCTTGCAGTCAATTACAATCAGTATGGCTGTAAACGAAAGTGTAACTATTGACCTGGACGCCATTGTCGAGGCCAAATTCGGCAAGGGCAAAGTCCCTCGCTTCGTATTATCCTGGCTCAAGAAATTCATCCATCAGGACCATATCAACGGCATTCTCAGCCAGGGTTACCTGGGTATCGAATTCGTAGAGAAGGCCCTTGAGTACTACGACGCCCACATAACGGTGGAGGGCCTTGAGAACATACCTCCGGAGGGCCGTTTCACCTTTGCCTCCAACCACCCGCTGGGCGGTATCGACGCTCTGGCCGTAATAGGCACCATAGGCCGCAAGTACGAGGGTAACATTGTTATTCCAGCCAACGATATCCTTATGGCTATCAAGCAGATAGCGGAATATACCGTACCTGTCAACAAGTTCGGCGGCCAGAGCTCCAGCCTGTCGGATCTCATCAATGGCGCCTTCAATTCTGACCGTCAGGTCATTATCTTCCCCGCCGGCCTCTGTTCGCGCAAGATCGACGGCGTTGTACAGGATCTGCCCTGGAAGAAGACCTTCATCTCCAAGAGCAAGGCCAGCCAGAGGGACGTCATCCCCATCTGGTTCAGCGGGCAGAACTCCCGGCGTTTCTACTTCCTGGACAAACTGCGCAACCTGCTCAAGCTCAAGCTGAACATAGCCATGCTCACCCTCCCCGACGAGCTCTACCGCAGCCAGCACAAATCCTACACCCTGGTCATAGGCAAGCCCATACCATGGCAGACTTTCACTTCCGACAAAAAGGACGTCGAATGGGCCGCCTGGGTACGTGAACAAGTATACAAACTCAAGAAATGAACCCAGCACCAATAATCGCCCCGGTCGCCACCGATCTGCTGAAGGCCGAGCTCGTGCAGGAGCACTTCCTGCGCGACACCAATCATTCCGGTAACAAGCTCTACATTGTTGACAATCAGTGCGCTCCCAATGTTCTGAGGGAGATCGGACGCCTGCGTGAGATAGCCTTCCGCGCCGGCGGAGGCGGCACCGGCAAGGAGGCCGACCTCGACGCGTACGACCTCGACGCCGCCTTCGGATACAAGCAGCTGGTGCTGTGGGACCCGGAAGAAGAGTGCATCGTAGGAGGCTACCGCTTCGTCCCCTGCGACGAGGTGCTGTACGACCGCTTCGGCCAGCCCCTGATGCCGTCCTCGCACCTCTTCCACTTTACCAAGCATTTCCTTAACGGAGACTTCCTGCATACCATCGAGCTCAGCCGCTCGTTCATACGCCCGGAATACCAGAGCACCGAGATGGGCAGCAAAAGCCTATACGCCCTTGACAACCTCATGGACGGGCTGGGCACCCTGATCAGCCTTTATAAAGGCAGGATGGAGTATTTCTTCGGCAAAATGACCATCTACCCTTCCTTCCCGGAGAAGGCCCTGCAGATGCTGCTGTACTTCCTGCGCAAGCATTTCGGCAGCTGGATGACCGACATCAACAACCGCACGGGCCGCCTGGTAGTGCCAAAGAATCCTATAAAGATCTCTTTCTCAAAGGAATGGGGCAAGCTGTTCACCGAGAACAACTTCCGCGACGACTACGTTATCCTCAAGCGTGAAATACGCAAGCTCGGCGCCAACATCCCGCCACTGGTCAATACCTACATGAACCTCTCGCCCACCATGAAATCGTTCGGCGCAGGCATCAACGACGAGTTCGGCGACGTGATCGAGGCCGGAATCCTGATTAAATTCGACGAAATACACCACGAGAAGCTCCTTCGCCACCTGCTGCGGCACTAGGCAAGAAAGACCGTTGGACGGCAGGACGGAAGGGCGGTATCTCCTCTGACGACTGTGCCACCCTCGGCAACATAAGAGGGAGGGGCCCGCAAGCGGAGCGCAGCGGGAGGGGTCGCGTAGCGACGTCGTCAGAGGAGATACCGCCCTTCCGTCCTGCCTGCCTACAATTTGCCTTCGTACTCTTTGAGCAGGCGTATTGCAATGGGGCAGAGGAAGATAAGCGCCGCCACATTGATCCAGGCCGTGATGCCTACGCCGATATCGCCAATCTGCCAGATAACATTCGACTCTTTTACGGCCCCGAACACCACCGTGCCGAGGATGGCCAGCCTGTACACCCAAATAACCACTTTTTCGGCCACCGCCGAGCCTTTGTGGCCCTTGAACAGGTAGATGATGCTGCTTTCACCATAAAAGTAGTAAGCCATGACCGTAGTGAAAACGAAGAACGCCAAAGCAATGCTCACAAAGGCGCTGCCGAAGCCTGACAGTACCGAATCCACCGCAGCCTGCGTATATCCAACATAATTGGCACCCAGGCCGGCCTGAACCGGAACCAGCATCTCGCCTGTCTTGGCGTCCAGAATGTTGTAAGTACCTGAGCACAAGATCATAAGAGCCGTTGCGGTACAGATGAGCAGAGTGTCCACGTACACCGAGAAAGCCTGAGCGAGTCCCTGCTTGGCAGGATGTGAAACCGATGCCGACGCGGACACCATGGCTCCTCCGCCCTGACCGGCCTCGTTGGAGAAAATGCCCCTCTTGACCCCCATCATGATGGTGGATCCCAGGATGCCTCCTGCCACCGGCTGAATACCGAACGCACCATTGAAGATGGCCTTGAACACACCGGGCACAGAGCTCCAATGACTGGCGATGACTATTATCGTAACGACTATATACCCGAGAGCCATGAACGGCGTTACCACCGACGCCACCCTGGAAATGCTCTTTATGCCGCCAATGATAACCAGTGCCAGAATGAAGGCAAGTCCCAGGCCGCACGCCAGCGGCGAAATGCTGAACGAGTTGCTCATGGCAGTTGACAGCCCGTTGGCCTGCACAGAAGGCATCAGAAGGCCGTAGCTCAGCAGCGACAGCACCGAAAACGCCACTCCCAGCCACTTGAGGCCAAGTCCCTCCTCAATGTAACACGATGGCCCCCCTCTGAATCCTGTGGAATGAGTAAACTTGTACTTTTGTGCCAGAGTTGACTCCACAAAAGCCGTAGAAGCCCCCAGAAAGGCGATAATCCACATCCAGAACACGGCCCCCGGCCCGCCCATGGCAATGGCTGTAGCCACGCCCACTATATTACCTGTGCCCACGCGGCCTGACAGAGCCACGCAGAAAGCCTCGAACGAGGAGATGCCCTTCTTCTTTCCGTCGTCATGCCTCTCGGCAGGAGCGAAGAGAGAGCGCACCATAAGACCCAAACGCCTCACCTGAACAAAGCGCGTGCGCAACGAAAAGTACAAGCCGGCGCCAACCAGCAGCACCACCAGCGCTGGACTCCAAACTACTGAATTAACGAACGATACGATCTTGTCAAACATAAGTATTTGGCATTTTAATCAACGTAGGGGCACCCTCCGGGGGCCATAAAACATGGGAAAAGGCCCCCGGAGGGTACCCCTACGTTGATTGATCAAAAAACTAGTACAAATTCCACCAGGGAATCTGTTCCGGTGTACTCTCAAGCATCCTGCGCTGCTCCGGAGATAGAAATTCAGGCTCGACGGCCATGCGGAACATATATTTGTCCCACCATCCGGCCTGCATGGTAATATATCCTCCGGCACCGCGCCGTGTGCCGAAGCTGTTTTCTGCAACCCAGCGATCCACGGACCCGCCGGCCTGCAGGGCCGCTCCGCACATAGCCATGGCATGGGCCGATGTCACGTCGCGGCTGAGGAAACTCTGCTCCTTGTCCATCAGGCCGCTGCCCAGGCGGAGATCGTAAATCCCTTCCGTGGCCAAAGCATCCTTGGAGGTGTCGCAGGTAAAATAGAAACGTTTGCCGCTCTTAAGCGACTGCAATCCAATTGCTTCCAACTCCCGCGCGGGCAGATTGAGGAATGTCCATTCCGGCGCGTCGGCGGCACTGCGCGAATCCTGCACCCGGTACATCTTGAAATATGCCCTGGTGGGATCGTTCATAAGCATGACATAACGCCCGGAAAGGCCGCCCAGGCCCAGGGCATCGCGATAAGACTGCGGAGTATAACTCTTTCCTCCACATTCAAAAGCAGAAGGCGGAGTGCCGAGAGCCTGCTGAAGCAGCCCGTAAACGGCAGCAAGAGCCTCGGAACGAAGAGCCTCGGGATCCTGGCTTTCGCGTATACGGAGCCCGTAAGCGCGAAGCATGGTGCGCAGCTCCTGACGCAGTGTTTCAGAATCGTAAGCATCAGGGGTATCTGGCATGGCATCTTCGGGCACAAGTCCGTATTTATCAATTAGATACAGGGCGTTCATAAACTGCCCTCCATCCCAGGTAGGGCGGCCGAAAATACTTGAGTTGTAACGGCTGTCAAGCGGCTCCTTGCGATGATTCCACGCTCTTACGAGGAATAGATTGGCCTTTTCGAGCATGTCGAAGAAATAGCCGTAGGCGGTACTGAATTTAAGATTTCCACGCAGCACGTTGGCAGTGGCAAAGTACCAGCAGCGGCCCGAAGAGCCCTGGTCGGTAATGCCACTGGCACGGAAGAACACGTTCAGGCCGCTAGTATCGGCTGGGGCACGGCCTCCCGCGGCAAGGAAGCGCTCGCGGGCTGCATTGTCCAGCCCGGGGCCGGGGCCCGCCACAGCAGGGGCAAAACTGCCCGCCGGCGGCATGGCGGCACCCAGGGAAGCCGGCTCCTTGAAAGGAGGCCTGCGGTTGCCCATGAGCGGCTCGAAGCGGAAATCGGGGCCTCTCCTTTCATCGAATTCAGCTCGCACACTGGCCAGCACATTGGCATCGGTAAACAGCTCGTAAGCACTGAGGAACAGCACTTTGGCTGCACCTAGCGCACCTTTTGTGCCTATGGTAGTACCGCCGCTGGCCACCTGCTGCCAGCTGTGCCCGACTCCTCCCGGAGTGAAGCAGGCATAGCGGAAACTCCCCGTCGGAACAGCCCATGTGACATTGCCCACGTCGCTGGACACATAAGCCTCGTAACCCTCATCAGCAGGGGGTACCACTACGGACAGGCGGTCGATAAGTTCCGCCTGGACTCCTGACTCGGCGGCAACGGCACGCGCGAATTCCATCTCGCGGGCATCCAGATGTATGCCGCCCACCTTATCGAGGCTACGGCCTACAAGTTCAGCCATGGCGTCGTTGGGCAGGCGCTCGTAGTTACCCGACAGCAGTTCATAATCCATCGTGGTACCGGTGCCCATAGCGGCGCCCTCGGCGGCAGCTATCGCCCTCCTGAGCAGGTCTTCAACCACTTTACGGGACGGGCTGCGGAAGTAGTAACGTACGCCGGCACGGTCGGGAACCACGTTCGGCGCTTTTCCGCCGTCGGTTATGACATAATGGATACGGGAGGTCTGGGGGACATGCTCGCGCATCAGGTTCACCATGTAGTCGAAGGCCTCCACTGCGTCCAGGGCTGAACGCCCCTCTTCGGGAGCACCGGAAGCATGCGAGGCCAGCCCGCTGAATGTAAACTGCACCTGCACGTTTGCCAGGCCGCTTGCCTTATTGACGGTGTTGCGGGTATCGGGATGCCAGTCAAGCATGGCGTCCAAGCCTTCGAATACACCCTCGCGCATCATGTAGGCCTTGCCTCCTCCGCCCTCCTCGGCGGGACAGCCGAACAGTTTGATTGTGCCCTGATGGCCCTGGGCCAGCCATTTTGATGCCGCCACGGCTCCCGCCACAGAGCCGGCACCCAGCAGGTTGTGGCCGCAGCCATGGCCATTGGCTCCTTCTATCAGGGGTTTACGGTATGGAACAGTATCCTGCGACATGCCGGGCAGACCGTCGTACTCTGCCATGATGCCTATTACCGGCGATCCGCTGCCGAAGCTGGCCACGAACGCCGTGGGGATGCCTGCCGATCCTCTTTCTACGGTAAATCCCTGGCTTTCAAGGAACGATGCCCACTGTTCCGCGCTCTTAACTTCGTTGTAAGCGGTTTCGGCGTAGTTCCAGATGCGCTTCTGCAGGGAGTCGTAAAGATGGAAACTGGATTCAAGGTAGTTCAGGCCCGCCGCAGGGCTCTTTTTGGGCTTACGGCAGGTGGCAGCATCCAGCTCTACCGGTGCCACCAAGAGCAACAGCAGGGCCAGGGGCGCTATGTATTTGATAACTCTCATATCGTCAGTCAATAGAAGCAGCTGGAGCTTTGTTCCAGGGCCCATAAAATATGGGGAAAGGGCCCTGGAACAAAGCCCCTGCTGCTTATCATTGTTTGTTCGAACTCAACCAGCCTTTGGCTGCACTCAGACCGAGGATTACCGATCCAGCCAATAAACAGACGCCCACGAAAAGCCATCCAAGGCCGCTGCTGAAGGCAAGGGGCGAAAGGCTCACAAGGGCAATCTCAACAGGTGCAATATACAAATAGGCAAAAGCGTAATCATCGAGGCATCCGCTTTTGGAGTCGGGATCGGTGATACGCAGCAGGGCTATGCCCATTGCCATGGTGCCGGTAAACCAGCCCCAGGTAAAGATGGACTTCTCGAAAGAATCGGTCTTGTGGATATGGGCGCCCGCCCAGAATACATAGAGCAATGTAAGGCAAAGGCCTATGGTCAAAAGAATGAGCAGAGGAACAATGTAGCGCCCGACTATCTCAAGCCGGATGGAAGCTACGCCAAAGGCCACCAGATAATCGGTAAAAGCACCGCTCAGATGCCCCAGAATGGGCTTTGAAATATGCTCGTCGGCTTTTACCCTGCCCATGATCCACTTGACAAGGATACCCACGATAAAAGCGCAGCTGAATACCGGCAGCATCAGTGCGGGCCAGGCCAGGGCAATGAGCTTGGCAAGCCCCCAGCCCCCCAGGGCCACCATAGCTATGATGGCGAAATTGAAGGTCATGGAGTCAAGGGAAATGGCCGAGAACGAGGCCATGCCCATGCTCTTGCGCTTGTCGGGAGGCAGAATGCCGGTGCGAAGCTCCGGCGAGAGGTTTTCGAACTTGCAGATATAATTGGTTTTACCGTGTGCAGCACCCCAGGAAATGAGCCACATACCTATTACAACTGAGGCAATGATTCCCACGGTGGCGGAAGTCATGGCCAGCGACTGCATCTCCTCAACGCCGTACGACGCGAACGACTCGCCTATTGCCGCAGCGGTTCCATGCCCTCCGCAGAATCCTGCGGGCATGGAAAGCCCCATGGCCGGATTGACAGGCCAGATAAGGCTCAGCACCCACAGGCCGAGTGCACCGCCGAGTGCCCACTGAAGCAGCATGCCCGCCTGCGAATAAGCCCACATCCTTCCGATCCGCGACGATCCGTCCGCCTTGCGCTCACGCTGTGAGGTAAAAGGAATGCAGCTGAAAACCAGCGCTATAAGAATGCCGGCATAAGTGCCCATGTTGCCGCTGAGAGGCAGCCAGCCCAAAACTTCAGGGCCCAGCAGCAACGCCGTAAGGCCTGCCAGCAGGCTCGGAGGGATAAAGAATCGCTGTATAATACGCACCTTGGAGCGCAGCAGCTTTCCGAGCAAAAGGAGCAGCGAAACAATTCCTACATCAATCAGCAGTGTCCAAGGTGTAAACATACTACGCAAATATACAAAAAAGGGACTTTGCTACATCGCATGTGGTATCTCCCAGCGGCCGGCAAACTTCCTGAACCTGCGGTCGGCGGAGGCATTGTAGGTACGGATGTCCTCGGGGGTGGGGCCGCGGCGCAACAGGCGGCGGGCGGCGCGCAGTTCGCGCCGTCCGGCCCTGACAACTGCCCTCTGGATATGGCGCAGACGCTTGACATCTACCATTTTGGGGTGGTCCGGGTGGGTGTGGACCTGGCGGCTCAACTCAACAGAAAGCAGGTTGGCACTGCCTTTAAGGCATTCCGGGATATCATCCCCTGCTGCAACCCAAACAGGAATGGCATAAGCGCAAGGGGTGTAGCCTGTGGCGCACCACATCATTCCGGAATTCACGGCCGCACCGGTGGCGACGCCTTCGATAATTATCGATGCCGTAGTCGTGGGCCGGGGGATATAGTCATGCTCGAGCAGCCATCCGCTACGGCGGCAACGGAGCGAATCGGCTCCGTGCTGGATGTGGTTCCTGCCGGCATTCAGGAAGAATTCCGGAGTATAACCGCTCCGCCCCTCAGTCAAACGGCCCATGGTGGAATAGCGTTCGAAACCACGGCCGCGGCCTTCATCGCCGGAAAGGGAGTAGTTGGTGCGGTATAGGATACCCCCCGGAGGTACGTCAAAGCGAACAAATGCCGTATCGGACACTTCAAAGTAGGCAGCTCCGCCCTGAGCGTCTATCACTCCGAAGTTGGAGCTTTGCGGCCGGGGGCGCGAAGGGTCGCGCAGCAGTGCTTCAAAGTCCTCCAGCGTACGGCAGCAGGCAAGGGCCCGGGCCATCAGGGGGCCGGCCTTGGTGCGCTGTACAATCTCGTCGGAGCCAAGGTTGTACGACAGGTTGTTCATGATGCCGAAGCCCGCCTCGTTGATGCCGGCATAGGCCCTTGTGTGCAGGGTATCACGCGTCGGAAACAGGGCCGTATAGGCATAAGTTCCGCCCTTTACATGCACTATGATGTTGTATGGATCGGGGGCGTCACGCTGCTTCCACAACATGGGGCGTCCGTCAGCGGAAGCCCCTGCGCTCACCACGGCGGTGGTGCAGGCAAAAACGTCAGCACAGAGCAGCATGGACGCGAGTATGACCCACAAGCGCTTCATTTGCGTATCTTATAGCCGTAGTAGGCGTAGAACATAATCAGCAGGTAGAACGGCAGGCATATCCAATATGCATTCTGCATGCCTACCCAGTCCTTCATGGCGCCGAACAGCAGGGGAATAAGGGCGCCGCCTCCGATGGAAGCGACCAGCAGCGATGAGCCTTTCTTGGTAAACTTGCCAAGTTCGGTTATGGCCAGCGGCCAGATGGCGGGGTACATCAGCGAGCAGGCGAAGCTCAGCAGCGCCACGCACCACACCGACACCTGCGGAGGCGTAAGCACGATGAGCAGCGAGTCGATTACAGCGACCCAGGTACATACGCGCAGTGCCTTGACCTGCGAGATAAGCTTCGGAATGCAGATGATGCCGATGATATAGCCGGCGGCCATGCCTATTCCTGGCCAGATGGTGTAGCTCTCGGGATTCGAAAGACCCAGCCCCTGGGCGTAATCCAGCACGGTCAGCAAGGCCAGGTTCTCCACGCCCACATACACAAACAGCGCGAGAGCCCCAAGCACCAGGTGAGGGAACTGCCAGATGCTCTTTTTGCCTGCTGCGTACGGGCAATCCTCGGGATTCTCCTCCCCTTCCGCCTTGATCTCCTCGAGCGGAGCGAAGATAGTTATAATGCCAAGCAAAGCTACCACCGCGATAATGATTATCAACGGCTTGTCCAGATCCTGAAGGCCCACGGCTTCGATGGGCTTGCGAGTAACAGCGGCGATGAAGACCGACGGCAGGGCCAGCGCGCAGGAGTTGCATATACCCATAATGCTTATGCGGCGGGCAGCACTGTCGATAGGACCAAGAATGGTCACATAGGGGTTGATGGCGGCCTGCAGCACTGTGTTGGCCGTACCGCTGATAAAACACGCCAGCAGGTAGAGCGCGAAACTTTCAAGCCTCGCGGCTGGGATGAAGAGCCCGAACGCCAGAGCGAACATGAAGAAACTCAGCGACATCGTGCGCTTGTATCCTATTTTGGCAATTATGCTGGAGGCAGGAAAGCTGAACACCAGGAATGCCAGGAAGGTGGCGGCAATGACGAGATAGCTCTGCGCCGAAGTGAGGTGCAGGTTGTTTTCGAGGAACGGAACGAAGTAGCCGTTGATGCCGGTGGCAAAGCCAACGGTGAAGAACATCATTCCTATGAACGCCAGGGGAACTATGTACTTTTTGTTGTCAGCCATTGTTCAGGTGATATTTGATAAGTCCTTCCATGGGGGCTTTGAGGATGGTGCCCATCTTCATTCCGAACTCTTCCACTACGGACTGGAGAAGTGGTTTGAAGTAGTATGCCACAGACCCTACTGCATTAAATGTATATTTCTGATAGTCAGGGTAATGTGTGACTATCAGGATAAAGAACTGGCGGAAGGCATCGGTCACGAGTTCAGGGAAGTACGGATCGAAGTCCAGATGCTCGTTAATGAAT
The DNA here is from genome assembly GCA_902766255.1 of uncultured Bacteroidia bacterium. Lineage (GTDB taxonomy): Bacteria > Bacteroidota > Bacteroidia > Bacteroidales > UBA932 > Cryptobacteroides. The sequence continues at coordinate 2,729 of CACXCS010000066.1, read as the reverse complement.
TTGGCGTACTGGGCGCAGAAGCGGTTGGGGAAAGGACGGGTGTAGATTATGTCCAGCAACTCGTCGTTGTTGTGGCCGAGTTCCTTGCCCACAAGCTCGTACACCCTGGGAGGCATGTTGCGGCGGATGTAGTCGGTAATCATCCTTTTGCCAAGGTTGCCGCCGGAACCCTCGTCGCCCAGGATAAAGCCGCAACTGTCAACGTTCAGGCCCTCGTTGCAGCCATCGTACAGGCAGCTGTTGGCGCCTGTGCCCAGAATGGCGGCAAAGCCGGGTTCGTTCTGCAACAAGGCCCGGCAAGAGGCCAGGGTGTCCATTGCAATGAACACCTTTCCCGCCTTGGTAAATACTTCACGCAGAGTTTTTTCCATGAACGGATACTGGAGTTCTGTCACTCCTGCGCCGTAAAAATAGATCTCGCTGACAAGCGTGGGGTCGAGGCTTGCTGGAAGGCTGGCACGGATGTCGGCGACAATCTGCGTGCCGGTGATATAATTGGGGTTGTACCCCTGGCTCGTGAAACCTATGCGGGTATTGCCATCCCTTGATACGCATCCCCACTCGGTTTTGGTAGCGCCGCTGTCTGCTATGAGTATCATTTCCGTTTACTTCTTAAGTGCATGCAGATCAGGAATATCGCCAAGGCCGTAGCGGAAGAGCACCACACCCTCGGCCATGGTGGAATCGGTGAACATACGGCAATCGCGGAGAATCTCGTCGGCAGTCATGGGAACCACCTTGGTGGAATCGGTATCGTAGTAAGTTGTAAGTCCGGCCCATACCTTGGCGGGAGCGCCCTTGGTGGCGAAGTGGTCGGCAACCGTCTTGGCCCAGGGAGCACCCCCGGAGCGGTAGGAATCGCAGTGGAAGTAGATCATAGGCATCAGGATATCGATATACTGCCCCATCTGCGCTGGGTCCTGACCGTAGTAATACTCGCTGTCCGGCTCGGGCATAAGGGCGGCCGAGAGAACAATTTCGGGATTGGCCGCCTTTACCGCTGCATTGATCTGGCGACAAAATTCGGTTACGCAGCCTGTGGCGGTAATCTCCTCGGAAGGATTGTGCTTCCATGCGGTACCGCCGAAACGGATATAATCCAGGTGTATGCCGTCCACGCCGTAGCCCACGTACTTCACGGCGCGCTCGATCACCTGGTCGAAGTACTCCTGATCATAGCAGTTCAGAGAGTCCTTGACCGGGTTGATCCACTTGCCCTCATTATAGAAGGCCTGGAACCAGATGTGCACCTTCATGTCGCGCTTGTGAGCCTCGGCCACGAAGTCAAGGGTAGAATCCACGCCATGCCTCTCGAAAGCCACCTCGTGGAGGATGATATTCTTGATATCCTTGGCGGCAAGGGTATCGAGGTTGACCTCGTTCATGAACTTTGACCAAAGCCAGATGCCGTTGAAGTTGGGCTCTGCTGCTTTCTTGCATCCTGCCATGCAAAGCAGGGCAAGGGCTATAAGGATATACTTTTTCATAAATCAGTAATTATCAGAAAGGTAATTCGTTATAACGGCCGTTGAACTTCTGCATGCCCTTCCAGTTGGGCTTGCCCCAGGTGCAGCTGTTGTTAGACGGATCGCAGATCCACCAGCGTCCGTCGGCCCAGATCTCTGGGATTACGTGGCCTATTACGCCCGACAGGAAATAGCACTGGCCATGCAGGTAGCGTGCTGGAATTCCGGCGGCACGGCACATAGCGAGGGTTGCATGGGTCAGGTCGCAGCAGTTACCGCCTTTGGCTTTAATTGTACCAAGGGCGCCCTTGCTGGTGTTGGCGTAATTCTCCCACTCCCATTCGTCACGGGTATAGGCAAAGATGGCTTCGGCTTTCTGGCGGGGCGTCGCATCGGCGCCAAGGCCCTTCAGCGCATCTTCAAGCGTAGAAAGAACCAGGGGGTCGTCGATAGGACAGTTACTGACCTTGCGCAGATAATCCGAACCCCATGTGCACACCTTGTCGGGTAGCTTGAGGTGATGCTTATAGTGGTAGAAAACACGGCAAAGGGCGGCGCCGTAATCGCGTGAAATAAAGTTGCCTATATATTTTACGCCATCTTTGAAGGGCTTGTCGTAGGTGTAGGTGAATGTACTGTCCTGGCCATAACCGGCACATTCAATTGCACCGAATGAGCAATAGTTGGGAGTCGCCCCGTTCTTCACGGAATAGGCATACACTTTTTCTGCTGCCCAGCTGAGGGCCTCAAGCGAGATGGAATCCTGCTCGAAGGTATTATTGCCCTCGTTGCCGCCCCAGGTCATTCTGACCGGGACGTCAACTTCCTCATCCTCCCAATGCTCCGGGTTGTTCTGAATGTCCTTAAGGAGCAGGCATGCAGCGCAAATATACTGGCCTTTACCGTAAAGAATTCCTTCGACATTTACCGATGCAGGCAAATTATTAGTTTCAACAAAAGTTTCGTACGCTCCTGCAAGGGCATCTACAAAAAAACCGTTGTAGCGAGTGGCAGTAAACTCTGTCGGGACTTCCGGAACTTCAGGCTCGTCGGGTGTAATCGGATCGACGGGTTTGGGCTGGCATGCGCATGCGGCGATGAGGCCGGCGCAGGCCATAAACGATAATGCAATCTTTTTCATAATAAAATAAAAATGGGAGCAGCAGGGGCGGTCAAGCCCCTGCTGCCAGAAAGATGAATTAATTAAGAGTAATCTGTACTTTTTCCGGTATACTCTGTGATGCCATGCCAACTCTGACTCCA
>CACXCS010000065.1 GCA_902766255.1 uncultured Bacteroidia bacterium | reverse complement strand
TTAATCATTTTTCAGTATATTTGTAGTCCGTATGAAATACGGATTCGACAGCGAGAAATATCTCAAAATTCAATCGGAACACATCAAGGAGAGGATCGCCAGATTCGGCGACAAGTTGTACCTTGAGTTCGGCGGTAAACTCTTCGACGACAACCATGCCAGCCGCGTACTGCCCGGCTTCCACCCCGACAACAAACTCAAACTGCTCATGCAGCTCTCGTCCGAGGCCGAAATCCTGATAGTGATCAGTGCCATCGACATCGAGAAGAACAAGATCAGGACCGACCTGGGAATCACGTACGATGTGGACGTACTCCGGCTGCGTGAAGAGTTTGAAAAGCGCGGACTCCTTGTCAACTCGGTGGTAATCACCCACTACAACGGCCAGGCAAGCACCGACTCATACCGTAAAAGGCTCGAACGCATGGGCATAAAGGTGTACTACCATCACACCATCGAAGGCTACCCCAACAACGTCGCCCTCATTGATTCCGACGAGGGCTTTGGCCGCAACGACTACGTAAAAACCACCCGTCCGCTGGTAGTGGTCACAGCCCCGGGGCCCGGAAGCGGCAAGATGGCTGTCTGCCTTAGCCAGTTGTACCAGGAGCACAAAAGGGGAATCAAGGCAGGATACGCCAAGTTCGAGACTTTCCCGGTGTGGAACCTGCCGTTGAAGCACCCCGTCAACCTGGCCTACGAAGCCGCCACCGCCGACCTCAATGACGTGAACATGATCGACCCGTTCCACCTCGAGGCTTACGGCAAAACCGCTGTCAACTACAACCGTGACATTGAGATCTTCCCCGTGCTGAACGTGCTTTTTGAAAGCATCTACGGCGAGAATCCATACAAATCGCCCACCGACATGGGAGTCAACATGGTAGGATTCTGCCTCAGCGACGAGGAAGTATGCAGCAATGCCTCGCGTGACGAAATCGTCCGCCGTTATTACGAGGCACTTCGCCGGCTTGCCGAGGCCGACGGAAGCGAGGGTGAAGTCAACAAAACCGCCCTTCTGATGCGTCAGGCAGGCATTACAACAGCTTGGCGCAAAACTACTGTCGCCGCCTACGAGCGCAAACTTGAGACTGGTGTAGCGTCAGCTGCCATTGAACTTCAGGACGGTACCATAATTACCGCCAAGACTTCCCCGCTGCTGGGCCCAAGTGCTGCTCTGATTCTCAATGCCACAAAGTATCTGGCCGGAATCGACCATTCTGTCCAGTTGCTGCCACAGGAAATGATAGAGCCCATCGCACGTACCAAAACGCATTTCCTGCATGGGCACAATCCCCGCCTTCACACCGACGAGGTGCTGGTCGCCCTTGCGATGATGAGCCGCAGCGACGAAAACTGCCGGCGTGCTCTGGAGACCCTCCCCATGTTCGAAGGATGCCAAGTCCACTCCACCGTTTTGCTCAGTGAAGTGGACCGTAAAACATTCAAAAAACTAGGAGTAGGATTGACCTGCGACCCAGTCAAGAAGAATACCAATACCGTTTAGGCCCTGGCGAGCTTCTTTTCGCTGGGGATAAGCAGGGCGCAGAGGCCTACGCCGATAAGCGCTCCGATAGCAACGGAAAGCATTGCAGCGTCCCAGGAACTGCCGTTGGCAATACCGCCGACGACAATCTTGGAGCATATTGCATCACCTACCAGATAGCCGAACAGGCCCACGAAACCGGCAGCCGTGCCGGCGGCGTTCTTCGGCACCAGATTAAGTGCCTGGACTCCGGTTAACGCCACTGGCCCATAGATGAAGAATCCTATCATGCAAAGTGCCACGTAGACCAGAACCTTCTGGGCTGAAGGGGCCACTTGGATTATTCCGGCACCTACCATCCAGTAAAGCAGCACGCCCAAGGCACAGAGGAACATACAAATAACATTCATAGGTGCGCAGCGTCCTTTGAAAATCTTGGAGGTAGCCCAACCACAGGCGATGGTCCCCACAGCACCAACGATATTATGGACGGAGAATGCCACTTTGCTCTCAGCTGCTGTCATTATTCCCTTTGTCTGCAGGTAAGTAGGAGCCCAGTCTCCGATGCCGTAACGCACCATGTACACTGCCACATTGGAAATGGCCACAACCCATAACAGCTTGTTTTTGAGCACATAATCCACGAAGAGCGTCTTGAACGGCAGTTTTTCGCCAGCGGTGCCCTTGGACTTGACTCCGCTGTGGTCGTTTCTCCAGTCGGCTACAGCAGGCAAGCCGCATGACTCCGGCGTGTCACGTATGGCCCACCAGCAGAATACGGCTATCAGCATTGCTATGATGGCAGGGAATACGAAATTGCCTTTCCATGTCTGGACAATGCCCAGATCAGCTGCGAGCGACACACCGGCAATCGCAAGGAAGCCCAGCGAGAAACTGCCTATGGTATGGGACACATTCCAGATGCTCATCTTGAAACTTCGTTCATTCTGGCTGAACCAGTGGGCCATGATACGCCCGCAGGGTGGCCATCCGAAGCCGCTCAGCCAGCCTACTATCAGCATTAGCACAAATATGATGACAGTGTTGACCGCCGTGTTGGGGCCAAAAGGTATCAAGCCCACTGCCATCATGGTAAGGGCGGAAAGGATAAGGCCGACGCAAAGGAACTTGCGGGCGTCGGAACGGTCGGACACACTGCCCATCACGAACTTGCTGAAGGCATAGGCGATAGACACTGCCGACATGGCAAGTCCTACCTTGCCTGCGTCCAGTATTCCGTCGTTAATCATATCTGGAGCAGCCAGAGAGAGGTTCTTGCGAACCAGATAATAAGCGGCATATCCCAGGAAGGCACCAAGGAACACCTTGAGCCTCATTGCTTTATACTCTTTGTCTACTTTTTCGGCCGGAAGTTGCGCCTTCGGCTGGGGCGGATCAAGAAAACGAGCCATCACGAATCGGTTTTAAAACGATGTGTAAATATAGTCATTACTTTTTAAAAAGTGACAATGTGTCAATGGCAAAATAATTGATACCTTTGCAGGCAAAAGACAGAAAAATGGAAGAGAAAGAAGTAAAAGAGGCTCCTCAGGAGCCGGTCCAGAAGAGTTCAAAGAAGAAAAAAGAAAACCCCCTCCAGAAACAGATAGAGGAGCTCGGTGACAAATTGTCCCGCGAGCACGATTCCTACGTACGCCTGTACGCAGAGTTTGAAACCTACCGCCGGAGGACTGCCGAAGAAAAGCTCGCGCTAGTGAGCTCCGCTGCAGCAGAAACCATCAAGGGCATGCTGCCCGTACTCGACGACTGCGAGCGCGCAATCAAAATGCTCGAAACCTCGTCTGACGAGGCCGCCAGAGAGGGAACGACACTGATATACAACAAATTGATGGAGTACCTAAAGAGCCGCGGCCTGAGCCGTATAGAGGCGATGGGACAGAAGTTCGACACCGACTTCCATGAGGCGGTAACCCAGTTCCCCGCACCATCGGAGGACATGAAAGGTATGGTAATCGACGTGGTTCAGACAGGCTACCTTCTGAACGGCAAGATTCTACGGTATGCCAAGGTTGTAGTTGGAGCATAAAATATGGCTGAAAAAAGAGATTACTACGAAGTACTCGGGCTCGAAAAGAGTGCATCCGCTGACGATATCAAAGCAGCGTACCGTAAAGCTGCTCTAAAATGGCACCCCGACAGGTGGGTCAGCGGAACCGATGCCGAAAAGAAGACCGCCGAAGAGAAATTCAAGGAGGCCTCCGAGGCCTACTCGGTATTGAGCGACCCCGACAAGAAAGCCAAGTACGATCAGTTCGGCTTTGCCGGAGTGGACGGTGCCGGAGCACAGGACTGGAGCCAGGGCTTCGGGAGCCTCAACGATATTCTTAACAATCTGTTCGGCGGTGCTTTCGGCGGCGCCTTCGGAGGATTCGGCGGTTTTGGAGGATTCGGCGGACAGCAGGGTCCTCGCACTATGCGCGGCCGGGACATCCGCACACGGGTGCGCCTGACCCTTGAGGAAATCGCCAAAGGTTGCACAAAAGAAGTATCCATCGAGCGCAACCGTGCTTGCCCGCAGTGCGGAGGACGCGGCACCAAGAACAGCAGCGATATCAAAACCTGCCCCACCTGCCACGGCAGCGGCCAGGTCCAGAACGTCGTAAACTCCCTGTTCGGGCGCACCATGACATATACGACCTGCCCGCAATGCGGTGGTGAGGGCAAAATTGTCAGCAATCCCTGCCCTCATTGCAAAGGAACCGGCCTTGAACGCAAGCGCGAAACCGTCCAGGTCAAGATTCCCGCCGGAGTCGAGGACGGCATGCAGATTACCGTCAGGGGCGAGGGCCATGCAGCTGCACGGGGCGGAGTAAACGGCGATTTGCTTGTTATAGTCGAGGAGCAGCCTCACGCCCAGCTCAAGCGCCAGGGCGCCGATCTTTTTTATACCCGCGTAATCAGCGTTCCCGAGGCGATGCTCGGCACCGAGATTCAAATCCCCACCCTCGACGGCGGGCAAAGAATCAAAATCGACGCCGGGACACAATCCGGAACGGTCATGAGGTTGCGCGGCAAAGGCATGCCCGAAGTCAACGGTTACGGAAAAGGCGACCTGTACGTGAAGATCCTTGTCTGGATTCCCCGCAAACTCAGCAGGAGCGAGAAAGAGACGATCGAGGCAATGAAGAGCAGCAGCAGCTTCAGGCCCGACCCTAACCGCGACGACCGCGAATTATTTGAAAAAGAAAGCAAATATTTCTAGAAAAGTTTGGCGGACTCAAAAAAAGTTCCTACATTTGCAGTCCATTTTGAAGCAGCCTCTCGTTGAACGGTTCAGTGACGCTGCGACTTTTATTGAAATACTGTTATGGATTTGATTAAATTGGTGGAGGAATCCTTCTCGCAGAACAAAGCAGCCTCCTATCCTGAATTCAAGGCCGGTGATACAATCACTGTGACTTACAGGATCAAAGAAGGAGACAAGGACAGACTCCAGAATTTCCGTGGAGTAGTTATCCAGATTTGCGGTGCTACCCCCTATACCAGGACCTTTACCGTCCGCAAAGTATCCAACGGCATCGGTGTCGAAAGGATTTTCCCTTACGAAAGCCCGTTCATCGACAAAATCGAGGTCAACAAGGTTGGTAAAGTCCGCAGGGCACGCATCTTCTACCTCCGCAACCTGTCAGGCAAGAAAGCCCGCATCAAGGAAGCAAAGAGGAGCGTAAAGGAAACCTCCGCCGAATAGGACTACAGCAGGGCCCGGCCCTGCATACTGGCTCCTTAGCTCAATTGAATAGAGCATTTGACTACGGATCAAAAGGTTACAGGTTTGAGTCCTGTAGGAGTCACTGAAAACCCCGCTAGACAGCAGTCTGGCGGGGTTTTTCTTATAAGGATCTTGGGATCAGGAATTCCTGCAAGGTATTGCGATAGACATTCCCGTAGGAAGCATCATTGTAGAGTCCGGCGTGGGAAGCGGTGGTGTGGGTTGCAAGCTGGTAATAGAGGTCGTGGAGGGAAATGGAAGGATTGGCCTCCACCTCGCTGCGGAAAACGCGGGTGAAGCGGTTGGAGAGGTAGATGCCGTCTTCCATCACGTCGGCGTGGGAGGTTTCGCCGCTGCGGGTAGCGCAGAGCAGCAACACGCCGGGAAGGCCTTCGCAGATG
>CACXCS010000064.1 GCA_902766255.1 uncultured Bacteroidia bacterium | reverse complement strand
TTGCGGCTATAGTGGTGAAGAATGTTATGAGCTGGTCCTTGTCCTCGATCTGGGGGGTAAAGGCAGGCTTTTCGGGAGTGGTGACAGAAGCGCTTACATAATCGGTGTATTCCTTTACGCCATCATTGTTGCGGAAGCCGCGGACACGCACGTCGTAAGAGGTCTTCTCGGTAAGACCGATAATAACAACGGAGGTGCCGGCAAGCTCGTCCATGACGGCCCAGTTGCTGTCACTGCTCTTCTTCCACTCAGGGACATAACCCTCGGCAAGCCCGACGACACTCCACGAAGCAGTTACCTTGGAATATGAAGGGGCATCGAGTTTAAGATTCTTGGGGGCCTCGAAACTCAGCGCGACAAGTCCGTGACCGACACTCACGCAAGCGAGCTCGTCGCCATCTTTAAGGACGGTCCAATCAGAGAACACGGAACGGGGATAATTGGCCCTCACGCGAGCGTAGTAACGGTCATACTCCTGCAGACTCGAGAAAACTACGCCATCGTTTGGAGACGCATCAATCATGATGGTCTGGCCTACTGAAGGCTCATACATATCTACGTCTGAAAAATCTTCCTTCTTGGCGAGCTGAACCGAGAATGATGTGGCTCCAGCCTTTTGTGCCTCAGTAGGATTCCAGACGAGGGACACTGTCGTCGCGGACGACATAGTCTCATCATAAGCGAAGTCCGTTACGCCTGCCTTGGTAGGATCAATGCCGGTGACTACCTCCTTCTGACATCCGGAGAAAAGCACGGCAGTGAATGCTGCAGCTGCGATCAGGATTTTGAATGATTTCATACTGAATTGTTTGTGTTATTGATTTAAACAATGATAAGTTAACGCCTCTCATCGGGGCGCCTTTGACAAACAATCCATATTCAGCCGGCCTTCCGGCCGCTCGTCTGACTTGCGGTGACAAATGTATATATATTTTTACATTCAGCAATGAAAAATCTTTTATTTTTTGTTCACCGTTTCAAAAATTTGATATATATTCGTCCCATAATTACGAAACACAACAAAATATTTTAAATTTTTTTAATATCGACAATTAACCAAATTATTAACACTCCTTTGAAAACTATCTGATTTTCAGCACATACCCGTCCTGGCTTGCAAGATTCTAATTTAATAACTAAGGACCATTTATGATGAAAATCACGATTCCCAGAAGATTTGCGCTGGCTCTCATCGCCCTCTTTGCCGGACTGAGCGCCTTCGCACAGACTTCTACGATAACCGGTGTGGTACGCGATTCCCAGGGTGAACCCGTCATAGGCGCAGCCGTTATGGTGAAGGGTACAACCACCGGTGTTATGACCAACGCGGACGGTTCCTACTCAATCAAAGCCAAGGATGATGCCGTTCTGGTATGTCAGCTGTTCGGATACAAAACCCAGGAAGTCAACGTAGGTGGCAGAAACAAGATTGATTTCACGCTAGCCGACGATACCACAATGCTTGACGCTACCGTGGTGGTGGGTTACGGTACCCTTAAAAAGACACAGCTGGTAGGTTCCGTAGAGAACCTCTCCGGAGAGGTCATCGACGACCGTCCCAATGCCAACATCGCCCGTAACCTCCAGGGCCAGGTAGCCGGTCTGAACATTATCCAGGTTGACGGCAAAGCGTCCCACACCGGTAATGTTTACATCCGTGGCAACAAGACAACCCAGTACACCCGTACCAACTTCAACTCTTCAGCAGCCGGCGCCACCCGTTCCATCGGTACCGGCGGCTCCGCCCTCGTTCTGATTGACGGTGTTGAAGGCGACCTCAACTCCATCAACTCCGCCGATATTGAAACCGTGGCAGTCCTCAAGGACGCATCCTCTGCCGCCATTTACGGTTCCAAGGGCGCATTCGGTGTAATCATGGTTACCACCAAGAACGCCAAAAACAACGAAAAGTTCTCCCTAACTTACAACGGTACATATTCTTACAACGACCGTATCGTCAAGTGGGAAGACCACATCGTTACCGACGGTCTTGAATACACCGAGGCATTCTATGAACTCTACGCAGGTGATACCCGCACCCCTACATCTACAGGTAAACTTGCATCAACAATAAATACTTTTACCATCGGAGCCGACTATCTGGACCGCCTCCGCGAGCGCCGCATTGCAGGCAACTACAATGTATATGATATGTACAACGGCGCCTATGCATACTACGGCAACACCGACTGGTTCTCCGAGTTTTACAAGAAGGGCTACTCATCTACCACCCACGACATCAGCCTCAGGGGCGCCACCAACAGGCTTTCCTACTCACTGACCGGACGTTACTATACCCAGGAAGGTGTCTATAAGATCGGCGAGGACTCCTATAATAGATATAATATCCGCGCCAAGGCCAAGCTGCAGATCAACGACTGGCTGTCAATCGACAACAATACTTCTATGTTCCGCAGTATACAGCGCCAGCCTATGTTCACCACGTCCTCCGTTCTGGGTTACCAGATCCAGTGCCACGCCGCACCTGTACTGGTTCCTTACAACGAGGACGGAACCTGGACGCTTGCTGCAAACAAGTCCGGTTTCACATCCTTCATAGAGGGCAACACCGGCCAGTACGACTCCAAGATCCAGATGGTCACATCCACAGGTGTGAACATTGACTTCATAAAGGACGTTCTGAAGTTCCGCGCCGACTTCTCCTACAAGGCCGACCGCCAGGTCAAGGAACGCTACCGCGCCCCCATGTCATTCTCGCTGGCTCCTGGAGCATTCACCGACTATGTAACGCAGGAGTCCTCATATAAGTCACGCTGGACCTACGACTACGACTTCATTACCGCCAACGCATACTTCACCTGGACTCCCAAGCTCAACGAGAACCACGACCTTGACGTCGTTGCCGGTTGGAACATGGAAGACTACGAGTATGAGCGCTACTACATCCAGCGCAAAGGCATGCTCTTCCCCGACAAATATAAGTCCTACGAACTCTTTGACGGTACCGATATCAAGCTCGAGCAGTACGACCGCAGCTACGGCACCGTAGGTTTCTTCGGGCGAGTCAACTACACCCTCCTGAACCGTTACATCTTCGAGGCCTCCGCCCGTGCTGACGGCAGCTCCAAGTTCCCTGCTGCACAGCGCTGGGGCTTCTTCCCTTCCGCCTCCATCGGCTGGCGTGTCTCCGAAGAGCCTTGGATGAAGTGGAGCCGCAGCTGGCTTGACAATTTCAAGATCCGTGCAAACTTCGGTTCACTCGGCAACGGTAACATCGGTGCATACTACTTCCTTGAGACCATGAGTATCGAAAAGACCGGTATTCCTATCAACGGTGTCAAGGCCAACTACACCAACGTTCCCAGCCCTATCCCTGAAAGCCTTACCTGGGAAATGGTTACCACTTACGACGTCGGTCTGGATATCGACCTCCTCAAGAACAGGCTCTCATTCTCCGGTGACATCTACCGCCGCTACAACACCGACCTTATCACCACAGGTCCCCAGCTGCCCGACATCTACGGTGCCAGCGCACCTTCCGGCAACTACGGCGAGCTGACCACAAACGGTTGGGAAGCAACCCTGTCCTGGAGAGATTCCTTCAAACTCGGAGGCAAGGACTTCCAGTACAGCATCAAAGGTAGTGTATGGGACAGCCGTACATTCGTATCCAAGTATGAAGCCACTTCCGGTAACATCCTTACCATGTACAAGGGCAAGGAAATCGGCGAAATCTGGGGCTTCCGCACCGACGGCTACTTCCTCAACTACACCGAAGCAAATAACTGGGCTACCGATAAATACCATAAGAACGGCTCCAACTTCCGCGCATACGCAGGTGACCTTAAGTTCATCGACGTGGACGGCAACGGTACCATCAACTATGGCAACCAGAGTTTCAAGATGGATGACAAGGGCGTTGTGACCCTCGACACCGGCGACCTTGAGGTCATCGGCAACGTTACTCCCCGCTACCAGTACGGTCTGAACATGGACTTCAAGTGGAACGGCATCGGCCTGAGCATCTTCTTCCAGGGCGTCGGACACCGCGACTGGTATCCTTCCTGCGAAACCGGTTTGTTCTACGGTGGTTACAACCGTCCTTACATGGGCGTCATGAAGACCCAGATCGGCGACAACTACGTCAAGATCAATTACACCAACCCCGACGGCAGTGTCAATCCTTACTGGGAAGTCACCAATGCCGACAAGCATCCTTACTGGACCCGCCGCGTGGGCTACTGCGCCAACCGTAACGTTGGTCCTCTCACCGTTGAGAACGACTACTACATGCAGAATGCAGCCTACCTACGTCTCAAGAACCTCACCATCGACTACACCCTGCCCAAGAATCTTGTCAAGAAGATCGGCATGGATAACATCAAGGTTTACGTAGCTCTTGAGAATCTCCTTACCTGGTCACCTATGTTCAAGTACACACAGGCATTCGACCCTGAGGGCATCGACCTCGGCGATACCGACTTCGACAGCTACAGCAACTTCGGTCTGAGCGGCATCGGCCAGGGCTACAGCTACCCTATGCTCAAGTCCTACACCTTCGGTCTCAACCTCACATTCTAAAGAAAGGATACGCATATGAAAAAGTTTTTCAACATAATTCTCTGTACCGTCGCTGTCCTTGCACTGTCTTCCTGCGAGAAATTCTTCACCAGAACCCCCTGGAATGAATTTGACGCCGAAACCTACTTCCGCAGCGAGAGCGAGCTGAAGATGTACACCGACGGCCTGCTCAACGCCTACATCCCGGATTACTCCGAGACCAACGGCAACGACGCCTACAACGACCTCATCGCCACCAAGACTTCCACCGACTACTTCCGTGCCGACGTGGAATGGGACGGAGCAAAACAGGGTTCCTGGAGCTGGGGCTGGCTTCGCCGCATCAACTTCATGATCCAGGGCATGGAAAAGAATGCCAAGGACAAGGTTGACGAGGCTACTTACAACCATTATCTCGGCCTGGCCCGCTTCTGGAGGGCATACAACTACATGTCCAGGGTCAAGCTTTTCTCTGACGTGCCATGGGTTGACACCTATGTCCAGCCTACCGACACTACAATTCTGTACGGCCCTCGTGACGACCGTGAGTTCGTAGTCCATAACATTGTGGAAGACCTTAAGTTCGCCTGCGAGAATGTCGACAACCGTGTCCATTCCAACACGGCCAACACCCGCAACCAGGTGGACAAATACGTCGTCAACGCTATGGCTGCCCGTATGCTCCTTTACGAAGGCACCTTCCGCAAGAACCACGAGGTCAATCCCGCCACCAACCAGCCTTGGACCAACAAGTACGAAACGCCCAACGACCTTCTTCAGCTTGCTGCAAACTTCACCAAGTACATCATCGACTCCAAGGAGTTCTCACTCCATAAAGGCGAGGAGTGGGAGAAACTCTTCCTGAACAACGAGCTCCTGACCGACGAAGTCCTTTGGGGACAGGTATTCATCATGGAGAGCAACGGACGCCATGCTTACACCCGTTACTTCAACTCCTCCACCCTTGGACAGCAGTATTCCGGGACCAAGGAACTCCTGCACCACTTCCTGAATGCAGACGGCACACCTATAGCCACCGACGAGATGACCATCAACGAGGAGTTTACCGGACGTGATCCACGTCTTGCCAAGACCATCCTCGGCCCCGGCCACATCGTAGCTGACCTCAAGGGCAATCCCGCACAGCAGCCTATCAACTGCACATTCTGCTGGACTGCATACATGATCATCAAGTGGTGCGTTCCTGACCAGTCACACTGGCAGAACTCCGTCGATGAGAACTGCATCCCTATCCTCCGCTACCCCGAGGTACTGCTTATGTACGCCGAGGCAATGAACGAACTTGGGCAGTTCAATGAGGGCATATGGAATCAGACTGTCGGAGCCATCCGCGAAAGGGCAGGTGTCAAGAGCATCTATCCTACAACACCCGATCCTTGGCTCAAGAAATACTACACCGACGGTCTTGCCAACCAGCACATCACCGACGGCAATGAGGCCGTTGCTCTGGAAATCCGTCGTGAGAGGGTCACCGAACTCTGCTTCGAGGCCGAAAGCCGCCAGCAGGACCTTTACCGTTGGGGCATCTGTGACATTATTCCCCGCCGCGGAGGCCATGGCAATGGCTGGACTGGCATCTGGATGACCGAAAACGAAGTCAAGAACGGTTTCGATTTCAACGGTGTACATTATACCATGAACGAATCCATCAAGAAAGCTGCCGAGAACTGCTATCCGATCACAGGAACCAACAACAGCTGCTGGAGCCTCGAGAAGGCCGGCAACGGCTACTTCCTTGTGTACAACTACAAGCTTAAGTGGGAAGACAGGATGTACTGCCGTCCTATTCCTACTACAGCAACCGTTCTCAACGAGCAACTTGGCCAGAACTACGGCTGGTAATAGTTGGAATAAGCTTTTTGAAAGCCGGCCTCGATGGCCGGCTTTCTTTTTTCCGCTATCATCTTTTCAAAAAAATGGTTATATTTGTGAGATAGACTATAATTAATATACCATACAATGAAAAGCATCAAACTACTGTCTGCTTTCCTTTTGGGAGCATTTCTAACTGTCGCAATAAGCTGTAAGCCCGATAATCCTGACAAGCCTGGCGGTGGCGGCGGCAGTGGTTCCGAGGATGATCTTCCAGTGGATGTAATCAACGGCACCACCATAGCCGAAGGCATGAACGCATGTGGCCTTGTAAAGGACGCTACATCAGGCGCCGGCATTCCCGATATTCCCATTACCGATGGTTACACATATGTAACAACTGACGCCAACGGAGTATACCAGATGAAGGCCAACCGCTACACTCGCAACATATACATGAGCGTACCTTCAAATTTCAAGATACCCCTTGATCCTGCCACGCATCTGCCGTTGTTTTACTCTACCAAAAACTTCGACCATAATAAAGTCAACCGCAACGACTTTACCCTCGAGCCCCAGGCGGTAGAGAACAATTTCACCATGATAATGATAGGCGACCCCCAGTGCCAGACCACAGCCCAGATCAACAGATACAAGACTGAAACTGTTCCCGCCATGATCTCCTGCCTCAATCAGGGCCACGCAGAAGGGCGATACCCCAATGCATACGGCATGACTCTCGGCGATATCACCTTCGACAGCACCGACCTATGGGGCGGAATGAAGGATTCCATGTCCAACCTTAAACTCCAGGACGGCACTTGGTTTCCCATCTTCCAGTGCATAGGCAACCACGATCATAACTCGCTCGAACAGAACAGCGATTACGCGGCCACCGGCAAATACGTCGAGAACTTCGGGCCCACAGACTACTCATTCAACAGGGGCCAGGTGCATATCATTACAATGGATGACATAATGGTCACCAATGTAACCAACAACTCCTCCCCCAACCGCTACACCTGGAGCTACAATGCCGGTTTTACCAAGAACCAGTTCATCTGGCTCCAGCAGGATCTCGACCACGTTGCCGACAAGGCCAACAAGGCCGTTTTCCTGTGCATGCACATCCCTATGCGCGCCGGTGCCAACTCAGGAGGGTCATCTGTCAATAAAACTGCATATTACGCCGAGGTTCTCAACCTACTCAAGCAGTTCAAGGAGGCCCACATAATGATAGGCCATACACACTACCAGCAGAACTACGTCCACACAGGTTACCTGTGCAAAGGCGGCAAGCCAATATACGAGCATGTTCACGGCGCTGCATGCGGCGGCTGGTGGAGCTGCAATTCTAACGTAACCGGAGCCCCCAATGGATTCAATGTATATGAAATCGAGGGCAACACTGTAAAAAACTGGATTGCAATGGGCACCAAAACTTCTCCCGACTACCAAATACGCGTTTATGACGGCGACCAGATTTATAATGGCAGCAAGGGCTACGAATATGCCTGGTTCCGCTCGTCCAACAAGGGTGGCGCCGGCTCCATCACCGCCACCGGAAACACCAGTCTGAAGAATGCTTTCGTAGCCGAAGTATTCAATGACGACGACCGCTACTGGAAACTTGAAATGTTTCAGAACGGAGTAAAGATCGGTGATTTCAAGAAACTCGCTAACGGCAGTTGCTGCAACATCTGCATCGCCTCCTACTTCTTCAATGAACTGGGCAAGAACTCCGACACCTGGACCAATAAGACCGCCAGCCACTACTGGTACTTCGTCCCCGAGTCAAAGAGCCCCTCAACGGAAAAGAACTGGGAGGTTCGCGCTACCCAAACCATCCCCACCAGCGGTCAAGTCAACACCTACGGCTGCACCACCCTTACAACCGACTATAGCCAATTCTGATGAAACTTCACAGGTTTTTATTTGCTTCTCTGCTGCTTGCATTTACCCTTGGCTGTACCAAAGAGGAAATCTATGCCCCGGCAACCATTAGCGGCGAGTGGGTATTCTCCGCCCAGAGCAACGGTTCCAAATGGACAGACCTTAAAGTTTTGGACGTATATGAGTTCGACGGCAAAGGCGGATATACCGTAAAGAGCCTGGCCAGTGGCACAATGGGCGTAACGTATTATAATGGAAAAGTTTACGCCGACCGCAGCAAGTTCTCCAAAACTGACGGCAAGACATACACCGCCAAAGTAGGCGCCACCCGGAACTACCTCTTCGAGTCTCTCCCCGGCACTTATACCCTGGTTAACGAAACAGCCGACCAGCTAACCTTCGACTACAGCGGCAGCGCCGATGCCAAGGGCTTCAGGCTATCCAAGGTAAATGTATTTGAAGATCCTACAAACCCAGTTCAACCGGAGCAGCCTGATGGTCCAGATACGCCCCCGGACAATACAGTCCGCATAAACGGTACTGAAATCATTGAAGGCAATGACCTGGCGGGCTTCATCTCCGACAAGAGTACAGGCAAGGGCATTCCCGGAGTGATTGTTACCGACGGCTACGATTGCGTAAAAACCGACGTGAACGGAGTATATCAGTTCAAATCCAACTCGCTCTCTCGTTTTGTGTACTATACGACACCTGCTGAATACAAAGTGGCCACGCCGAGTTCCCCAAGTCAGCCAGTTTTCTACAAGGCAATAAAGCCCGACGGATCTCTGATCCGTACCGACTTCACGCTGGACCCCCTGCCGGGAGGGAAAGAAAACAACTGGACCTTCGTAGGTATTGGAGACCCTCAGTGCTGCAAATCATCCGAGGCCAACCGCTACGCCTCCGAGACCATCCCCGACCTCAAAGCCACAACCGCCGGCAAATCAAGCGTTTATGCTATGACTCTGGGAGATATAGTATTCGACAGCACCGACATGTGGCCCACCATGAAGGCTTCAATGGCATCCGTATACAACGGCACTAGTTACATCGTGTTCTTCCAGACCATCGGGAACCACGACCACGACTCCCTGAAGCCCGATACCAACGACGACAAGGTTGATGACTATAACGCCACTTCCACCTTCGGCAGTTTCTTCGGTCCCACCGACTACTCCTTCGACCGCGGGGATGTACACGTCATTTCCATGGACAACATTCCTGTAACTACCCAAAAGAGTTCGGGCAAGAGCAACGGCAAAACATGGAGCTACGGAAAAGGCTTTTCGGAGGCCCAGTTCTCATGGCTTAAGAAAGATCTGGAACTTGTGGCCGACAAGGAAAACAAAATGGTTTTCATATGCTGCCACATACCGTTCCGCGCAGCCACTACCAACCATATGCTGGACGTTGTCAAGCTTATGATGAATTTCAAGGAAGCACACCTTATGATAGGCCACACACACTACACCCAGAACTACGTTTACAGTGCATCCTATAAGGCAAAAGGCGGCCTGCCGGTGTATGAGCACATTCATGGTTCGGCGTGCGGTGCATGGTGGACCACAACCAGCAGTTCCACCGTCACCGGCGAGCCTTCGGGCTATACTGTTTATGACATCGAAGGTGCCCACATCAAAGACTGGCAGTTCAAAGGCACCAACAAAGATGCAGATTTCCAACTCCGTGTATTCGACGGTAACGAAGTGTATTACCAGTCTCAAAGCTACCCTCTCAACTGGTACACAGCCAGCCAGAAAGCCGGCTCCGGCTCCTTCACTGTCAAGGGCAATGCAAGCCTGAGGAACTGCTTCGTAGCCCAACTGTTCAACGACGACGACACTTATTGGACAGTTGATATGCGCAAGAAGAGCACGGGCGAAAAAATAGGCAGTTTCAAGCGCCTATCCAATGGCTCCAGCACCAACGTGGCCATGTCGGCATTCTACTTCAACAAAAAGGGCAAGAACAGTGACAGCTACGCTTCCACCACCGCCAGCCACTATTGGTACTACAAGCCTGCATCCGGCCAGCCCACCTCCGAAAACGACTGGATAGTGGTAGCGACACAAAAAATACCCGGAGGTTCGATAACCCACGAGTATTCCTGTGATAAGATATCCACCGAGGCGGACTTTGATAAGGAATTCTACTTTTAGTAGGTAATAGTCCTTTTCAGTACCGCTACGGCAGTGCTGTCAGGATGAACCTTTTCGGCGCGGGAAATCCAATTCCCGCGCTCGTCGTATTCGTAGGTATAGAAGCGCTCGGGGAAGTCTTCAAGACTATTCACCCACTGCATTTCGCCGATAGAGTTGAGTACAGCGCCCTTGCTGCGTATCGGAAGGCCTTTCTCGTTGTAATCTATCTCCACATTAACAGCGTCGCTTTGGATGCGGATGGGTTTTTCCTCGGTAAGGAAATCGATATGCCCCCGCCCCATCAGTTCCCCTTCGGCTGTTACAGACTCCTCATCATAACTGTGTCCTTTGAAGTGCTTGACGGTGGTGTAAGACGGTTCCCCCTCGGCATAATACTCGGTACGGGTTATGTGCCGTCCGTTATTGTGATGCACCCAGCGGTGTATTTCCTGATTGTTCATGCCATATACGCGGCACTCTGAGATGAACCGGCCGCTCCAGTCGTATTCGTAACGGGCCTCTGTTTCTTCATCGGCATTAATACCCTGGATTTCCGCTAAATGACCCGATTTATCATAGTTGTACTCCTCGCGGTAACGGAAAGACCCGTCAAAATTATAGCGCTTCATAAGTTCTACCTGACCACGAGCGTTGAACCATACGTCATAGCTATATTCAAGAGTGTCGGATTGAACTGAAATCTTGGATGCCCTGCAGTTCAGGGCGTACTTATCAAGATCGGTTACTACGGGATTGCAGGCGCATACAATCAAAGCTGCAGCAATAATTAGTTTGGTTTTCATATATGGCAAATTTATGAATTTTATGTTATTTTTGTAATCAAGTAATAACCAATTATGAAAAAATCACTACTTATAATGATGGCCCTTGCGGCCTGCAGCGCCCTTTACGCCCAGACCCAGCCAGAGAATTCCGACGACCGTGTAGCCTGCTACCGTATGATGCCGGCGGTGCGCAAAATAATCTCCATCCCCGATATTGACGGATACAAAACCCTCAAATGCGACTTCCACACCCATACCGTGTATGCCGATGCCCAGGTCTCTCCCGAGGGCCGCGTGCAGGAAGACTGGTACGACGGGCTCGACGTCATGGCCATGACGGAGCATGTTGGCATCCACAAGACCGGAATAGACTTCCCCGACAGGAACGTTACCAACCGCAAGGCAATGGCTGAAGGTGCCAAGTGGGGAATGATAGTGATTCCGGGTGTTGAAATCACCCGCGCCAAGCCTTTCGGACACATGAACTTCCTTTTTGTCAAGGATGCCAACGTGTTCAGCGAGGACAGGTATCTCACCGATGCTGACGGCAATCTTCTGCAAGATGATGAAGGCCGCAAAATCAACAATATGGAGACCCTTATGGACGATATTTCCGCTGCTATGGAGCAGGACTGCTTCATCCAGTGGAACCATCCCGGCTGGCCAGACAAGAAGTGCGACATGTACGATATCCACCGCGAGATGCTGGCAAAGGGACAGATCAATGCTGTAGAGATTTGCAATCATCAGGAGTGGTATCCCAAGGTGCTCGACTGGTTCGATGAATTCCACATCCCAATGACGGCCAACACCGATCAGCATCGTCCTGTGGCTGTAGATTATGGTCATGTGATACGGCCCATGACTTTGGTATTTGCCAGGGAGTATACTCTCGAGTCTGTGCGCGAGGCTATGTTTGCCGGGCGTATGGTGGCCTTCTGGGACCAGACCCTGGCCGGAGACGCCACTTGGCTGGAACAGTTGGTCCATCACTCTCTGAAAGTCAAGGTAATCGATGCCAAGCAGGGTCGGATTGAAGTGACGAATATTTCCGATATCCGCTTCGAGACCATGTACGGATCACACATGAATCCCGTAGTACTGTATCCTCGAAGCGCTATCATCATGACGGTCAAGAAAGGTCAGAAGATCGAGTTCCTCAACTGCTACACTGGCCGCAAGACTCTGAGCACCAATCTTTGGTAATACTCATCTGCTGACTTTCGGCAAATCAAACAAATCAGGGCACCTAGTAAGGGTGTCCTGATTTGTTTAAAGCGCTAATTGTCAAATGTTCAACTATGCGCCAGCAATCTAGTAGAGCTCGTCCACAGGCTCTTTGAAGTCATCGGCAGAGGGAGCGGGTGCATTGTTGCGGGGACCGTTCCTATGCTGACGGTCGTCACGGCGGGGACGCTCGTCACGGCGTTCACGGCGCTCGCCGCCTTCACGACGGGGGCGGTCTCCTTCACGGCGCTCACGACGCTCGCCTCCTTCGCGGCGCGGGCCGCGCTCGCCTCCGTTGCTGCGGCCTCCGTTGCCCTTGGGCTCAACATAGCCCTCGGGCTTGTCGGTAAGGGCGCGCATGGAGAGGCGCATCTTGCCGCTCTTGGCATCGTACTCGAGGAGCTTCACGTCAACCTCGTCGCCAACTGCAAGCACATCCTCGACCTTATCGGTCTTGGCCCATGCTATCTCGCTTACGTGCAGAAGGCCTTCCTTGCCAGGCAGGATCTCGATGAAGGCTCCGAAGTCCAGGATGCTCACAACCTTGCCATGATAGACCTGTCCGGCCTCAGGCACCGCGCAGATGCCCTTGATCCAGTCGAGTGCTTTCTTCATGGCATCCTTGTCGGTAGCAGCCACGTCCACGACGCCCTCGGTAAGGCTGGTTCCGGGGATGGGAACTTCCTCGATGGAGATGGTGGTGCCGGTCTCCTTCTGTATCTTCTGGATAGTTTCTCCTCCCTTGCCAATAACGGCACCGATGAACTCGGCGGGAATGCGGATCTGCTCGATGCGGGGCACGAAGGGCTTGTAGTCCTCACGGGGCTCAGAGATGGTCTTCATCATTTCGCCCATGATGTGCATGCGTCCCTGGCGGGCCTGCTCAAGGGCCTTTGCCAGAACCTCATAGCTCAGGCCGTCCACCTTGATATCCATCTGGGTGGCAGTAATACCGTCGGCAGTGCCGGTGACCTTGAAGTCCATGTCGCCAAGATGGTCCTCGTCGCCGAGGATATCGGTCAGGATGGCGTAGCGGTCATTGGGGCGCTCTGCATCGGTAATGAGCCCCATTGCCACACCGGCGACAGGCTTCTTGATCTTCACGCCTGCATCCATGAGGGCGAGGCAGCCACCGCAGACGGAAGCCATTGATGATGAGCCGTTTGACTCAAGGATATCGGAAACTACACGCACAGCGTAGGGATTCTCAGGAGCCATGGGAATGACGGGCTTGAGGGCCCTCATTGCCAGGTTGCCATGGCCGATCTCGCGACGGCCCACTCCCCTCTGGGGCTTGGCCTCACCGGTTGCGAACGGAGGGAAATTGTGGTGCAGAACGAACTGCTGGTCGCCCTGGATGAGCACCTCGTCCATCTCTTTCATATCGAGCTTGGTGCCGAGAGTCACGCTGGCGAGCGACTGGGTCTCACCGCGGGTGAAGATGGCGGAGCCGTGGGCGCAGGGCAGGTAATCGACCTCGCACCATATGGGACGCACCTCATTGCAGACGCGGCCGTCGAGGCGTATGCCTTCGTCGAGGATCATGTTGCGCATGGCTTCCTTCTCTACGTCGTGGTAGTAGCGGGCTACCATGGCGGTCTTGAGGGCATAAGCCTCCTTCTCTTCCTCGGTATGAGGCTCGGGGATAGTTGCGATGAACTCTTCCTGTATGGCGGCAAAGCCGTCTTCCCTTTCGTGCTTGGGCTTTGCGCTCTTGGCCAGGGCATAGCACTTGTCGTAGCAGAAATCGCGGACAGCCTTGCGCAGTTCCTCGTCATTCTCGTCGTGAGGATAATCGCGCTTGACGCCGTCGGTGCCGAGTTCGGCCATGAGTTCCTTCTGTACTCGGCAGTGTTTCTTGATCTCTTCGTGGGCGAACTTGATGGCCTCGAGCATATCGTGCTCGCTGACCTCTTTCATCTCGCCTTCAACCATCATTATGTTCTCCTCGGTAGCGGCAACCATGAGTTCCAGGTCGGCGCGCTCCATGTCGGCGAATCCGGGGTTGATGACAAACTGTCCGTCGATACGGCAGACGCGTACCTCACCGATAGGACCTCCGAAGGGAAGATCTGAAGTGGCAAGGGCTGCGGAAGCTGCGAGTCCCGCGAGTGCGTCGGGCTGGGTGTCCTTGTCGGCGCTTATAAGGCTGACCTGGACAAACACCTCAAGATGGAAATCATCCGGCCACAGAGGACGGATTGGCCTGTCGATCAGACGGGCTATAAGGACCTCGTAATCCGAGGGCTTGCTTTCTCTTTTGAGAAAACCTCCGGGGAAACGCCCGGCGGCATAATACTTCTCCCTGTAATCTACTGTGAGGGGCATAAAGTCGGTTCCCTCTTTGACTTCCTTGGCAGCACACACGGTGGCAAGAAGCATAGTGCCACCCATTTTTACTACTGCTGAACCGTCGGCCTGCTTGGCCAGTTTGCCGGTTTCGATTTCAATCACGCGGCCGTCCGCGAGCTGGATTTTTTTGTTGATGATGTTCATTATTGTTTCCTTTACGTCTTTTCCTAAAAAAAGGATGGCTCCCCCTTTGGGAGCCACCCAATGTTTCCTATTTGATTATCGACGGAGACCAAGCTTCTTGACGATATCTCTGTACCTCTCAATGTCAACTTTCTGGAGGTAATCCAGAACCTGACGGCGCTTACCGACGAGGCGGAGAAGAGAGCGGCGTGTTACCACGTCCTTCTTGTTCTTCTTGACGTGCTCGGTAAGGTGAGCGATACGGTAGGAAAATAGAGCAACTTGACTCTCAGGAGAGCCGGTGTCAATATTAGACTTCCCGTACTTCGCGAAAATCTCTTGCTTTTTCTCTGGCATTAAATATTCAGCCATGTGTGCAAAAAATTTTAAGTGATTAATTGATTACGCTTATGCCACCGTGGCAAAAAGCCTGCAAATATACACATTTTTCTTTATTTTTTCATAAATTTGTGATATGAAAAAGTTGTTTTTAGTCCTTTTATTCTGCGTCTCTGCCAGCTTGGCAGCAGCAGCATGGGGCGGCCTGGGTCATAAAACCGTGGTTGCCATCGCACAGCGTCATCTCACGTCCAAAACCAAAGAGAACATCGCCAAGTATTTTGATTACGATCTCAAACAAGATGCTTCTTGGATGGATGCCCACCGCAGGGACGATGACATTGCATACACCACTGCCTGGCACGTGTACAACGTAGATGGGAACCATAACTACGACCCCAATCCCCGTCTGGCAAAGGGAGATGCAATCCACGCTCTTCAAATAGCGGACTATAACCTCCGGCATTACAAGGATTTAAGCGATTCAGCCGTGGTAATGAACGTCAGGATGCTGATTCACTTCGTGGGTGATATGCACTGCCCTGTGCACTCTTATTTCCCGGGGATCCGCAACTCCTGGCCGTGCAAGCTTAACGGAGAGGAACTCAAATCTTTCCACAACCTGTACGACGCCATGCCGTCACGTCTGTGGCCCGACCTGGGTCCTGACGAACTGGCGGCACTTCTTGACAACTGCGGTACCTGCAAGCGCAACAAGATAGCCAAGGGTACGCCTCTCGATTGGGCGCGCGCCACCGGGGACCGCAGCGCAGTCATTTACGAGATTAACCCTCCGCAAACAAAGGATCTTGCTCCGGATACTGCCGAGAAATCCCGTGAACTCGTATCCCTCCAGCTGCGCGACGCCGGCTACCGCCTTGCCCGCCTGCTCAACCTGTACTTCGGGAAATAGCCGCAGCCCGGGCACATTTTCGGGAGCATTTCCTTTTCAGAACGTCGCTACGCGACCCCTCCCACTACGTGGGCCCCTCCCTCTTACAGTGCCGAGGGTGGCATGGTTCTGAAAAGGAAATGCTCCCGAAAATGTAACAGATTGCTCTACCAGCGGTTATAGTGGATCTTCTCCGGCTTCCACTTGTCTTTGGGAGCGGTTTCGCCATCGGGATGTCCGATAGGGACAACACAGAGAGGCATAATGGTGCCAGGAATATCAAGAGCCTCTTTTACCGCTGCTGAGCGCACCGGATCCGATGCGGCAGTCCAGACTGCCCCGAGTCCCAGCGCCTCTGCAGCCAAAAGCAGATTCTCGGTAGCGGCGGAAGCATCATGCTCCCAGAACATATTCTCTATCACCTGACCCTCACGGTTGGTAAACGTGGTTTCAGCACATACAACTATGGCCAAGGGGGCATTGGCGAGCATCTTGGCATAAGGTAGTTTGCCGGCCAGTGCATCAAGGGTGTCGCGGCTGTTGACTACAACGAATTCCCAAGGCTGGCGGTTCATGGCGGAAGGAGCTGCCATCGCTGCACGCAGCAATGTCTCAATATCAGCATCGCTCACTGGTTCGGAAGTGTAAGAGCGTACGCTCTTGCGGTTGGCGATGTTCTCAAGCACGGCGTCGCGTGCACTTTGGGCAGCATCCGGAGAGCTGCAGCAAGAAGCAAGGGTCATGGTGATCAATGCTAGAGAAACAAACAATTTCTTCATATTCTTTCTATTGTGGGAAGGTTCCTGATTTTCAAAAGCACATTATAGCGGTCGAGGGCCTCGCCTACGCAGTCTTCCCAAGAGCGGACAATGGTCTTTGATGCCTGGATGCCCACACGGTGCACTCTTTCGGGGTCGGCAATGAGCCGGCGAAGGAGCGCCTCCATATCGGAGGGATTGTTCTTAACCAGGAAGCCGTTCTCGCCGTCGGTCAGGGCAGTCGATGCCGTGGATCCCTTCGCCATCACGGAAGGAGTATGGAGAGATGCAGCCTCGCGGACCACCAGCCCGGCAGTGTCGTACAAAGACGGGAACAGGAAAAGGTCCGAAGCTGCATAATACCGTGTAAGCAGCTGTCTGTCAGTGATATTGCCCACAAATGTCACTTTTCCGTCCAGCCCCTTCTCTGTCACCAGAGCCTTCATATCTTCAGCGGCATAGCCCGTACCTATAAAATACATACGGAAAGGCACGTCGCCCATATTTGCCAGTGACTCTATGATCAGCCTGGGATTCTTCTCCCAGATATGCTGGCCCACAAACAGCATTACGAACTCCTCTGGCTTGATACCCAGAGCTTTACGGGCATCAACGAAAAACTTCTCGGGGTAGTCGGCGACAAGATCTGAGCCGTTGTCCATCACCTCCACGTTACCCTTGTATCCATACTCGCGCAGAACCTCGATCACGGACTCCTGGGGAACCCATACCAGATCGGCGCGCTCATAGAAATCGACTATATATTTAACGATGCTGTCCACCACCGGTTTGGGAAGCACACGGGCAAAATCATCCCTGTACTTGGAATGGAAAGTAGCAACCAGAGGTATCCCCTGATGCCTGGCAAGACGACGTGCAGCCACACCGGTCGAGAACGGGCAGTGCGCATGCAGAATCTTGAAACGGATCTTAGAAATGTTTACCAGGAACCGGGGGTCGGCTTCGGCTATTCCGGTTACATACGGATGCCGCTGAGGCACCGGCACGCTGAGGAAATCTATGACCTGATAACCCAACTGGGAATAATCCGCTCCTGGAACATTTGGCGTAACCACTTTCACACCGCCGGCCATCTTCTGAATCCATTTGGCGTAATTTTCCATGCACACCGATACTCCGTCCATTACGGGCGGGAAACAGTCGCAGAAGAGGCCTACGCTGGCATCTTCCCTTTGAAATAAACGCTCTGTCAGATCCATTTTATTCCGCCTCCTCAATCTCCACTTCCTCTATCTGAACTTCCTGCTCCCCTGCTTCCGGAGCCTCTTCAACCTGCTCCACCGGAGCCTTTTCCTTATGGAACGGCAGGCCTATGCACTTGAGATTGTCGGTAAAGAACAACGCACAGAAGGCGATTACCAAGGCAAGCAGTACCCAGCGCAGTATCCTCCACCAGAGTGGAGCTTTAGGCTTATACGGGTCGTCCAGCTTCATCTTGGGATACTTGGCTATGCTGGTAAGCGTACGCCCGAAGGGGATGTTGACGATTACGTTGGAGTTTATTGCCCATCCGTTGGCATTGAGAACGGGGCCAAGGTTGCGGCGGCGCAGCTTGCCCCAGGCGATGAAGCAGGAAGGGCCGGAGATGAGGAGCATGATTCCTACGATGATCAGCAAGATACCCCACCAAGGGAGCTTGGCAATACCGGCGATGATTCCGGCTATCGCGGCGCCCAGAAGGCCGACAGCCATGCCTACGGCAGCGAAAATGCCTGCGAATTTACCGATATCGAACGGCTGCTTCTTTGCAGCAGCATCGGCGGGAGCGGCGGTTGCGCTGGCCTGAAGGTTCTCCATTGATTTGGCATCCTTCTCGGCGGCGGATTTGTTTACAAGGCCGGTGATCCAGTTCCAGAACTTTACGTATGGAGACCAGAAGGCCTGCTTGATGCTCAGGGGGTTCTCCACCACGCGCACTATAGTAGCATCATAGTCGAGTCCGTCACGGTCGTAGAACACGCCGTTGGTGCCGGGACGCAGATTGCGGGTCTTTCCATCGGTCATAACCGCAACGATATTCATCGACTTGCCTGTGGTCTTGGAGGTACATGCGCAGTAGAGCAGGAACATGCCGCTAAGACCGGCCATATCGGCATGCTTGCCCATATCCTCAACCCTCACGCAAAGGCGGCAGCAGCGTTCGTCGATATAGAGTTTGCCCGCTTCGAAGACGGACATCTGGCTCTGGTCCGGAGAATAGAAGTCACTGAATATCACGTAGTTCTTAAGAAGCTTGTAGAAGTCGCGAACAAGGTGAGTGAGCTTGTTGACGTCGTCAATCGAATTGGCTTCATCTTCAAGGGCCTTGTCCGCCTCCACCAGTTCCAGCAAGGCAGCCTTGTTGCCGGCGGCGAGCAGGCGTTTGGACTCTTCGAGTCCAAGAGGCTCGACTATATCACCTTTCTTTGCATCTTTCCATGCGCAGAAAGGAGTGAACTTTGCCTCTAATTCATGCCATTCCTTCTCGGTAATGCCTTCCTTACCTTCCAGGCCAACGAGGGCCGAGAGCGCATCCATACGTGCTTTCCAGGCAGGATTGATGCCGTCCAGGCGCAGGATTCCGTCCTTTGAAGGACGGGCAAGAGGGTAAGAAGCGATTTCCTGGGCCTCGCCAGACAGATCATGGTCCGAGATCGCACTGATCTTATCGGCGGAAACATCCACTGCAGGAGCCGCAGCCTCGGTAAAGGCAATCAGCTTGCATCGCATGAAGAAATCGGAGACCTTGTCTTTGACTGCTGTGAGAGCATCCAGAGCGGCCTGGGTATTGTCACCGAAGGGAAAGGTGTCGGCAGTGGCGGACTCCTGCCAGGCAACGTAATCGGCCAGGGCGGTGTAGAATGCCTCGATGTGATCCGCATTGATACCCTGGACACCGCTGCGGTCAGTTGCAGAGCCAGCATGGGCAGCTATCTTGGAGATGACATCTTTAACCGATGCATCCTGCGCAGATGCCTCGGTAATGATACCGTCGCCGTTGAAAGCAGTTTCGGCAAAGATTGCCACGCTGTCGGAGGTATCGGCAACCGATATCTCATCCTTTTCCAGCTTAAGATTGGAAAGTATCTGAAGGGCGGAGGCATGGAGCTTTGCTCCGGCAGGCACGTCAGTGTTGATATCGGAAAGCTTGACCGTATCCGGAGCCTTTATCAGCAAGTTCTTGTCTTTGAGCACGGTACATAGCCAGTTGGCTGCGGCCACAACTTCGTCGACACGAATTTTGCCATCTCCGTCGGTATCAATGAGTTTGAGAGTTTCTGTCGGAAACTCAAGACCTTGCGCAGGACAGCTCAGAACGGTCCAGAGCTTCTTGTCAAGCTCACCCAGGTGGGCGATATCTTCACCGTTGCGTACATTTACACGGACAACGCCGCCAAAGGAGCAATAACTCCAATCGTAGCCGGTGCTTTTCTTTTTCTTTGCCATAATTGTGAGAGTTTAGTGTATCAAGGCAAATATAAGCAATTTTTTCCTATATTTACTCCGTGGCAAGCATCGTAATAATAGGAGGCGGAGCGGCCGGTTGCTTTTGTGCGGCGGAGCTTTCTGCCCTGCATCCGGACTGGCATATACGCGTACTTGAAGCCGGACAGCACCCGATGGCCAAACTAGCTGTCACTGGGGGCGGCCGTTGCAACATCACCAATACCTTCGAGGGCGTAGAGGCGCTTGCCAAAGTATATCCCCGCGGTGACAAGCTGATGCGCAAGCTGCTTGGCCGATTCGGCTGGAAGGACTGCCTGGACTGGTTCGGCAATCATGGAGTGGAGTTTACCGCCCAGGAAGACCATTGTGTCTTCCCCGTCAGTCAGGACGCTATGCAGATAGTTCATGTTCTCGAGCGGCAAATGCACATAGGAGGCGTGGAATTGATGTGCAGGCACAAGGTTATAAGCATAGACAAAGGCCTGAATGTAAAGTATTTACATGCCGGGAAAGAAGCAAGCATGAAAGCCGATGCAGTAGTCCTTGCCACTGGAGGAGGAACGGCTGGAATTCTTGCCGGTACGGACATCGAGCTCATACCAAGTGTTCCCTCCCTGTTTACCTTGAAAATCGATGACGATGCTCTGCGCGACCTTATGGGCACGGTTGTCGGCAGTGTCACGCTGGGGCTTGTAGGAACCCGTTTCCGCTCTGAAGGAACGCTGCTGGTCACCGACTGGGGCATAAGCGGCCCGGCGACCCTGAAACTGTCCTCCTACGCCGCACGCTGGCTTGCACAGGAAGAATACCGCGGGTCACTGCTCGTTGACTGGCTCGGCGGCGGAGAACAGCAAGCCAGGCAGATTCTTGAGGAACTTGGCCGTAACGGTGCAAGGATGGTCGCCAACACTCACCCGCCGCAACTCACAGACCGCCTGTGGCGATACCTGCTTTCACGGGCGTCAGTACGAGCCGGCTGTCGCTGGAACGAGCTTGGCAGCAAGGGCTTAGCGCGCATTGTAAACACTTTGATATCAGACATATACAGGATCAATGGCCGCGCCCGTTTCAAAGAGGAATTTGTAAGTTGCGGCGGCGTAAGCCTGTCTGAAATTCGCCCCGACACCATGGAGTCACGCCGCATTCCCGGCCTGTATCTCGCCGGAGAAGTGCTGGACATGGATGCTGTAACCGGAGGATTCAACCTGCAGGCTGCCTGGAGCTCCGCCTGGGTGGCGGCACACTCCATACATCTTTAATACTCACACTATCGATAGGAAAAATCGGCAAGGATTGTGACAAAAAGTACACGATTTGTCACTGGTCCGGGGTTTGCCTTTACATAAAGCGGTTCTGCAAGGGACCCCGGGAATAAGGTCCGCGGGTAGCGGCCACAAACCGGAACGATTAAAGTTTTTGAGTTATGTTACCAATGAGAAGAACAAGTGATAG
>CACXCS010000063.1 GCA_902766255.1 uncultured Bacteroidia bacterium | reverse complement strand
CGAGCCCAGCCTTTTACTTTGGAATCACCGAAGAACTTAGGCGACCACTGACGGCCCAATGCCTTGAGGACCATATCTTTGATGCCACAAAACACCATAACCAGACCCGACCCCAACGCCACCAGAAGAATTAGTCCCTCAAAGAAAATATCTATAAGGTCATCCATAGTAAAGCCACCCAGGAACGACTTCTTGCCTTCCTTGCCGTAGTCACTGCCCTTGAATGCCTTCTTCTGCATCTTCTCGAACTTCATGTTCCGCTCGTTGTAAGCGGCGAAGACCCCTTTTTCGAAGCGCATCATGGCAATCAGGCGGCCTTTGGAAGGCATTGCCCTGTCGGTCTCGAAGAAAATGGTGCCGTCTTCACGCAGGACGGACTCTCCCTCGCAGCCGAAAAACCAGAAGCGGGTGGAGTCGGTGTCGAAGCGGCCGCCACCATCGATGCGGTGGAAAGCTATGGAAGCATGCTTCGGCGGCGCCACCAGTCCGGGATTGACGAACATAAAGTTGAAAGCGTCATAGTCCTCGAGCGACTGTACAAGGCCCAGCACGACATACTGGATATCCCACTTGTGAGGGCCGTATTCCCCCTGCCCCCAGCACAGTTCCACGCCGTCGGCGCCCTTGTCGATTATACCGCAGCGGCCGGTTTTCTGCACGAGGCTGCGTTTGGAATCCCACTCGCGGCCGTCGCTCTCGAACTGGGTGCCGTTCTCTGAAACCTCCAGGCCGCGCACCGTACTGCCGTTGAGATTGCCTATAGGAATGTACCACTCGGTTCCGCTGACCACCGTCACGTCCCAATGCTGCCGGATAAGGGCGTCACCGTTGGCATCGATGTAAACATCCGTGTCAATTGAACGGATTTCCTGGGCATGCAGGGCCGATGCCAGCAGCAAGCAAAGAAAGGGAAACAGTATTTTTCGCATAGGAGACATTTACATTTCAATCCACGAATGACATGATGGCATCGACCGCCTCTTCCTGGCTGTCGGTTATGGTGAGCAGCAGCCCGGTGTAGCGGCCGTTCTGCATGAGCGTTTCGAGCAGCGGGAAAACGGGCACCTCGCGGGAGAAGAAATCCACACCCAGGAATACCATCGGGCTGGAGAGACCAACCGTCTTGTAATGGTTCTGGGCGGCGTCCTGGAAGATTTCCTGCAGGGTGCCGGCCGACCCGGGAGTGTAGATGATACCGCCTTTGGCGATGGTCAGGAGTATATCCTCCCTCATGCTGTTCTGGAAGTATTTGGCTATGTCGGTGGCGAAAGGCGTGGCCGGCTCGTGGCCGTAGAACCACGTCGGGATGCCAAGACTGCGGTAGCGGCTCTGCGGGAAACGGGCCTTTACTTCGAAGGCGGTGCGCAGCCAGCCCTGGTCGCGGAAAGTCGGGGCGGGCTTAAGCATCTCAATGGCCTCGTCCAGCTCTTCCGAAGGCCTTCCGGCCATCCAGGCTCCGAGGTGGGTGGCTTCCATAGCCCCGGGACCGCCGCCTGAGGCCATCAGTTTGCCCTTTTCGGTCAGGCTCTTGCTTATGAAGGCCACCTTACGGTACTCGGCGTCGGTCCGCTTTATGGCATGACCGCCCATGATGGCCACCACCTGGCGCTCGCCGAAGCGGCTCAGGAAGTCTGCCATAGCGTCCTCGATGGCTCTGTCGTGCAGCGAGCGGCCGAGGGTTTCGCGTATCTCGTTGCACTGTTTACCCTTGTCGATGTAGCTATTGTAAACCCGTGTATCAAAGCAGGTTGCAAAACTCTCCTCCCGCTCGGGGTCATACCCTTCATACAACTCGGAGGCGGTGTAGAGCTTGCCCCTGAAAGTGCTGTACTCAAGGCCGAGACGGGGGAATACCAGACAAGTACTTCCGATCTGGCCTTCCATATCGGCCGGTATCTCACAACCGAAGAAAAAACAGTCCTGGAAACGGTGGCCTGCAGCTACGTACTGGGGTACGAGATTGAAATCTATATACTGGAATACGTAGTGCGAGACAAAGCCCGACTGGTCAGGCCCGGGAAGAGTGGAGATATTTTCTACCTCCCTGTATGAATGGTTTGACATAGCTGATTGATTTTCCACTTATTGCAAAAATAAATATTTTATTCGTATATTGCGAAA
The DNA here is from genome assembly GCA_902766255.1 of uncultured Bacteroidia bacterium. Lineage (GTDB taxonomy): Bacteria > Bacteroidota > Bacteroidia > Bacteroidales > UBA932 > Cryptobacteroides. The sequence continues at coordinate 13,841 of CACXCS010000063.1, read as the reverse complement.
AACACTGATCATATGCCGCAGAAAAGTACCTGGCCCACAGCATCGGCGGCATGCACATATCCATAAAATAATCAGTAACGGAAATATTAGTATGGGACTCCTTAAATCGCTCTTCGGCTCCGTAGCCGAAAAGGCTCTTTCACAGGTGAAAGACGCCATCGCAAATGCAACCCAGCAGCAGAACCAGACCTCCGGGCATACTCCCGCACAGGCTCCCGCCTACACTCCCTCAAACTCCGGCTACGAAAGGGAAAAATCCCCCGAGGAGTGGCAAGCATTCTTCAGGAACATTCTCCAGACCGAATTTGCCGCCTACGGAATCCGCGAGGACGTGCCCGTAACGGAACTTGCAGGCGCTGCAGCCGATTCCTTCCAGCTCTACCGAACCCGTCCGACCCAGGTTTACAAGGCGGAATGGGGCAAGCCCTACAGTTTTGTAATGTACCAGGGAATTCAGCCCAAGGCCGTGGTCATGCTGGGTGGCGGGCACAGCCATTTCTCCAATGTCAAGTATCTGATTTCCAGGATGTACGCCAAGAAGCTCGGACTTCCCTACATCAATTTCTACACGCAGATGCCCAACGAGCGCGCCTATGTGGCGGGCCGTATCGCAAAATTCCTGCGTTAAGCTTTTACGGAAAAAGGGGATGCGATTGCTTCGCGCCTGCAAAGGATGCAGCATCGCCCCATCAAGTGCCTTGCAGGCGGCCGGACGATGTACCTCATCCCGTGATCGGCAATTTTGCCGATTCAAATTCTTTCCCCTTTTTCCTTCTTTTGTATGAACGGCATTTTAGCTCAGCTGCAAAGTCAGGCGGCGTGGGAAGAATTCCTTGCCCACCGCCTGATGAAGGGTCGCTTTACCTGGCCCGAGTTTGACGATGCCGACTCTTACGTAGCCGGAGGGAAATATCTCAAGGCCGCCGGCGACTTTGCTTCCGGCCTGGGACCCGGGATACCCAGACGCATGAGCGTCAACAAGATGGGTACGGGCAAGAAGCGCGTCGTCTACAGTTTCGACGACGACTCCACACGCGCCCTCAAGCTGCTCGCCCACCTGCTGTACAAATACGACTCCTTCTTTGCCCCCAACTTGTACTCGTTCCGACGGGGGCTCAGGGCGGGCGATGCCATATTCGAACTGCGCATGCGCCTTGGGGGACAGCCGGTCTGGGCCTACAAGCTTGATATTCACGACTACTTCAACTCTATCTCCATCCCCATCCTCCTGCCGATTCTAAAAGGTGTTCTGGCCGATGACCCGCCGCTGTACGCCTTCTTCGAGCGCATGCTTACCGACGGGCGCGCCATGGTGGACGGAGAGATCGTAACCTGCTCCCGCGGAGTGATGGCCGGCACACCCACGGCTCCGTTTCTGGCCGACGTGTACCTGTCGGAGGTGGACCGGCATTTCGCAAGCAAGGGCATTGTGTACGCCCGCTACTCCGACGACATCATCCTGTTCGCCCCCGACAGGGCATCGCTCGAAGTCTGCAAGACCGAGCTGCTCGGGTTCCTGGAGCGCTATCAACTGGAAGTAAATCCCTCGAAAGAAAAGATTTACGAGCCTGGCGAAGCCTTCGAGTTCCTGGGCTTCAAATGCCTGGGAGGAGCCGTCGATATATCAGAGGCTACCAAGCTGAAGATGAAGGGCAAGATACGCCGGGCGGCCCGGTCGCTGGAACGCTGGCGCCACCGCAAGGGACTGGATGCAGTGTACGCCATGAAAGGTCTCATCCGCACCTTCAACAACAAGTTCTTCGACGATGCAGACCCCGGTGCCCTGTCCTGGAGCCGGTGGTTCTTCCCCGTAATCAACCGCAGCGACGGACTGCGCGAAATAGACCGGTACCTGCAGCAATACATACGTTACCTGGGCAGCGGACGGCACGCCAAGGTAAACTACAGGCTCCGGTACCCGGAGCTCAAAGCCCTTGGATACCGGAGCCTGGTACATGAGTACTATCTGTACCGGAAAGCCTCCGCTACTGAGTAAGATATGCAGAATGGGCGGCTATCGTCGAGCCGGTGAAGTCGCCGAAGGCTGCCATCGAGGTGCTGCTCTCGGCAGAGAGCACCCGGCAGATGCCACCCGGCCTGGACATCGAAGTCAGCGTACCCTTGAGCAGATTGCCGCTTACGGCAGCCGCGGACTTGCCTTCAATGTCGGTTTCGCGGCCGTTGAACGAGTAGACGGTGTTGGCGTTGCCCTTGACGAGAACGGCAGTGCGCGCAGGTATAAGCTGCCCGGCAGGTATCTCAACCAGGCCCGCATAGCCGCAGGCAACGTTCTTGACATAATAGACGGTTGCTCCCGAAGGGATGAGGGCGTCGTAGTCAAGATACAAAGTGGCCCATCCGGTGCTGCTGGTCCTGATATTGAACAGATTGTAAACCATCTCTATGTCGTCGATGATCATCTCGTCATTCACCGCCCCGCCGCCGGGATATGAGTTGGTGGCAAAATTGATGAGGACGAAACTGACTGCAGAGCTGCGGTCATCGTATACAAAAGGCAGTGAGAGCCTCTTCCAGGAACCGGTAGCAGTAAGGTCTTTGGTGGAAGCTTCACCTATGTGATGGGTGCCGCCAGTACAGTCCTTCGCATTGTAACCGCTTTTATAGTCCACCTTATTGTGAAGGATGGCCTCTACCTTTCCATAAGGGTGATTGGTGTCGGTCCCTTTCTGGGTAAACTTCATCCATACCACCATAGAATCGGGCTTGCCAGTGAAATCCATGTGGAACGGATTGGGGGTTGTGCTCACGTTTTTATTCACCACTGTCGAGCCGTCCTGGTCGGTATAATTGTAATTGCCTTCTCCGGCAGCGCTCAAATTGCTGGCATAGACGCGGCCGGTAGTAAGATTCCCCTGAGCCACGACGCCATATACTGATCTGGACCAGATCCGGCAAGAATATGAGCCGGAAGAGCCGGGGCGTATGTCCGTAGATCTTTTAACTTGACGGTTGTTGGAATCATATCCCTGGCTCTTCAACAAACTGGCTAAAATGCCGCCCGTCTGAAATGTCTGGAAAGAGTTCCAGTTGTTGGGCAGATTCTCGCCGTCAATGGTCCAGGTCTCAAAGCCTCCGTTCTTGATCTGAGGCTTGGAAGGCTGGCTGGACGAGGAGCTTACCTGGGATGAAGTGCTGCTGCCTATAAGGGCCACATCCCCAAAGCTCAAGCCGGAAGGTACCGAACCGAGGTTCTTTATGCGTCCGCCGCTCATGGCGCTGCCCAAGTCTTTGCTTACAAGAGCCACCTTTCCGGAAGCATTTGTAAGCACCATCTGCAGGCGTTTTGACGTGGAAGGTATCATGCTTACAAGCACATCTCCGCTAAATCCAGAAGTGCTGACTGCCGCAACCTTGCGGGCAGCGTCAGTGGGAGACGAGGGGGCCGTGACGGCAAGGGTGCTGCCGTTGACCGTAAAGTTTCCGCTTACGGCACCGTCGCTTATTATCTCAACCCTGCGTACCCCAAGAGACGAGGGGACGTTGAACTTGATTACCGACAGAAGGTTGCTGAACATAAGTTCATCGCCGGCCGGAGCCACCATAACTGCGCTCGCGATGGTGCCGTCCTGCTCGGCAGGGACGGTGACAGTGAAGCTACCAGAAGATGCACTTACAGCCGCACTATAGGGATAGACAGCGAAAGCGAGGGTGCTGCCATCCGGCTTGGTACCGCTGAACGTAGCGCTGGAGCCACTGTCCTGAGTGGTAAAAGCGGGGCAGAGGGTCCCATCGGTTGTGAACAGGGCTATCCGGTCGCCGGCTTCCCACTTGGGAGATACGCCGTCAAGGGTAACACGTGTATCTGCAATGCTGGCTTTAACGCTTGCAGGGACCATGGATGGCTCATACTGGAGAGCTCCGTCCTGAGTATCGATTTTCTGACACGAAGCGGCCGAAATGGCGGCGATGCATACTGCAACAAATACTATCCTTTTCATAAGCCGCCGAAATAATTATTCTCGTTGTCCTGGTAATAATCCTGGAGATTTCCGTCCCTTTGGCTCTCAGCGCAAAAAACGGACTCCTGGTACAGTTCCACGGGCTCCGACAGAGGTTTGATATACTTAAAAATCATAGCAAAATGCTCCTGTTTTGAAAAAAACGGATGCAAAGGTACTATTTTTTTCCGGCTTACACATATATTATAATTGGATTTTCTGTGCTGCTATTGCTTTTCTCGCTGATAGTCAGTACTTTTGGTTTTACTATGATTCATTAAATAATCCTATACCATGGCAAAGTCCGACATCAAGAAGCAAAGGTCTCCTCAGATTGAGATCATCTGGAACGAGAAAGTTCCGCAGGCAACCTACTTCAAAAGCAACTGAAAGAAGGGGCATCCCCTACGAAAGGATGTAGGAAGCGGCTTATCCCATCACCACGTCCAGCACCATCATCAGTGCGAAGCCTATGGCAAAGCCAACTGTAGCGATGTTGGAATGCTCACCCTGGGATGCCTCCGGGACCAGCTCCTCTACCACAACATACAGCATCGCACCTGCGGCGAAGGCCAGCAGATAAGGCATTATCGGCGTAACGGCAGATGCGAGCAGGATGACCAGCGCCCCGCCTACAGGCTCGACAATCCCGCTCAGGGCGCCCACCCAGAATGACTTCCACCGGCTGTTCCCGGCTGCCCGCAGAGGCATTGAAATTATAGCCCCCTCCGGTACGTTCTGGATTGCAATTCCAACTGAAAGCGCCAGTGCTCCGGCCGCTGTCATGCCGGCCCCGCCGCTGAGGGCCCCGGCTATAGCCACGCCGACGGCCATTCCCTCAGGCAAGTTGTGGATCGTTACGGCCAGAGCGAGCATAGTGGTTCTGGACAGCTTGCTCCTGGGGCCTTCAGGGCCTCCTGCAGGATGAATATGAGGGGTAATATGGTCGATGATCAGCAAGAATGCGAACCCTCCCAGAAGACCGATGGTCGCAGGCCAGACTCCGCCCGATTCCATTCCCGGAATAAGAAGCGACCAAACGGACGCAGCCACCATCACGCCGGAGGCAAAGCCCAGAAGCACCTTTTGCAAGAGCTCGGGCATCGCCCTCTTCATGAAGAAGACAAAAGCAGATCCCAGGGCTGTTCCAGCAAAAGGAATAATCAATGCTATCAGTGTTGCGCTCATAAGTCTACCGTTGTTTTTGCAAAGCTACAATTCTTTCGACAATCTCGCAATCGCCAATAATGATGAGTAAAAATGGCGGCCTTCAAAAGGTCGCCATTCTGTTGTAATGCTAAGTATCTTCCAGGTTATCTGCTCACTGCAGACGGTAATGACAATACCAGACTTCCGGTGCGGCCGCCGGCACGCCTGACTTTGTCTGTTCCCGACAGGAAGCTCATGCCTGCACCCTTAGATAATCTTTGCTGGGCAAAGTATGCAGGTGCAGACGAACTGGATTGACTTACAAGTGGTCCTTCTGTTACGGCAAAATCGTCTATGAACACGTAGAAATTGTCGCCACTGTCAAAATGACGGACGGCAATATAGACCGTCTGACCATCATACTTGGAAGGTATGGGAATCTCGATTTTCTCATAACTCAAACTGGATGCATCAGCTTCATACAGCATTTCACACTCGCCAAGATTATCTGCATTCGGGGCTGACGTCATTATGAATATTCCATAATGATCAACATAAGTCTGATTATAGCCCATAACCCAGAGACTTACATAATTATTAGAGGTCAGGGTAATGGCCGGAGTGAACGCATAATTATCGGGATAATAGGACGTACCATTATTATAAGATATGCCCCATAAGCAACCTTCTCCGGAATGAGAGTACCCTTCCTGCGTCAAGACTTTCCAGTTCATTCCGTCCCCATCGGCATCAAAGAGCGTCCACGCATTTAAGCCGTCTTCAAAACCGTCTTTAAAAAGATACGTATTCGGGTCATCATCCCCGCCAGGCACATAGGGTGTCAATACGGCCGGTATGGAAGCATAGTTACCTATCTCTATGTCCTCAGCATAATAAGTAATCCAGATGTAATAACTGTATGTGTTTGCGGTCCGGATAATCAGTGCATCCTGTTCTGCATCATAAGTTGCAACGAACAGAATTCTGTTTGCTCCTTCAGTGTAATCATAATAATTCAGGTAACCACCTCTTGAGAAAAGGCCCTGGAAAACGGCATAATTATCTTCCTCGGTATTTACTACCTGATCATATACGACCATGTTGTTACCCTCGAACTTGGCCTCGACCGGATAGGTCTGGCCGGAAAAACCGGATACAGTGTAACTCTCCCCATCAGCCTTCTGCTCGATGGTAAACACCCTCGATCCTGTGGTCCATTGGCCAAGATAATCACTATACTGGGCCTGCGGCGGCTGGTAAGGGTACTCCTCGGTTATTGAAACATCATCAATATCAAGTAAGTACATATCCGTGCAGTTGAAATGACGGAAGCCAATACAGACAACTTCGTTATCAAACTCCTGAGGAATCTGTACAATACAATGCACATAAAGGCCTTCATATCCCAATTCCACATAATCTACTTCAGGGAAAACCGTTTCGGGTATAAGTGTTGTTATCTCTCCTTCGGGCGATCCCTTTGCTATATAAACGGCAAAATGCTCGTCCTGGAATTCAATATCCTCAGCGTTTATCCAGAAACTTAGATAATTGCTTTCGGTGAGTTGCACCCTGGGCGTAAATGCCCAGTTGTCAGGCGTAAGAGCACCAGATTCGTTATCCCAAGATGCACTACTCAGACACAGAGCTCCGGAAGTTGTATCTCCGTCCCCGTTTAGGTACCAGTTTTTGCCGTCACCATCAGAATCAATGAAAGTCCAGTAATCAGCTCCTTCTTCAAAATCCCATGTGCAAGGTACAGCCATGGCCGGAACGACACTGGAAGCAATGTTGACACCGAACTTAGTTACACCACCATCGGGGAACTTTATCTCGGAAGGAAGGGTAACCTCTTTTTCGTACACATTGCTGTCTGTGGTGACCCGCACAGTGAATTGATCACCGATCGCCCAGTCACGCTCCGCTATAACCCGGAACCACACGACATCGTTGCCGGTAGCCTCGAAATCGTCCAGGTACAGGGTTACGGTGTCAGATGCATAGTCATCGAAAGCACTATCCGGATCAACTGTGCTGGTGACAGGGTCGTATACTATCGAACCTGCGATGTTGGCCGGGGCAATCAACTTGATTGCTTGGATTTTCTCTCCGGATGACATGCCTACCAGATTGAGGCGTACCACCGTGCCAAGACGCCTGAATCTGAACAAAATATCCTCACCATCCTCCACGCGACTGTTTCCATGATCCAGTGGCGTCGAAAAGAGGATGTCGGAGTCCTCGGAGAAGTTGTTGCCGGTCAGCACTTGCTCCTCAGGCATTATAATGTAATAAAGACCCCCGTACGAAAAAACATTGTCAGCAGGGTAGACAGCTGAATACTTGTAAGAACTGCCTTGGGCTTCCCACCCAAGAGTGGCGCTGAAGCTCGCCATGTTGTCGCTGATTACAGCCTCCCCGGACTCGGCTTTGCCCTTCACCTCACCGTCCACAATTTCAAAGAGACTTATTTTATCGGTACTTACCCATTCGATGGTAGGGACGTCACCATCGACGGCCATGGTCTTGGTAGTACCCTCTCCGGAAATCACGTTGACTGTGATGCTCTTGGGCGCCTTGTCAAAAGAATTGTCTTCAAACTTGTTTTCCTTTGAGCAGGACAGGACTGCACTGCCGGCTATGGCCAGAATTGCGAAAGAAAGAATCGTACTTCTCATAGATTTGCCCTCCTAGAAAATACCACCTTCAAAGATGTCGCCTTCATCGGGATCAAACACAGCTCCCGGCTTGCCTTCATCGCCTGCCTCCCCCCCTGAAAGGCAGATCAAGCCCTCGATATACACACCCAAATAGCGTGATGAGGGTTTTTGATAAATCTTTTTCATACGCTAAACGATTAAAAGTATACACTGGCCACGAAATTATAAAAAATAATTATTAGTTGCAACACCCGTAAACGCCCGAAAATCAACCCATTACTTAAAAAATTCAAGAATAAATAAATATTTTAACTATAATGTATAACCAAATACGGGCATTTTTTAAACAATTATTATTATTGAAACCTGATTGCTTATATTTGTTTTTTTGACCGCAAAGACAAGTCATTTAATATCAATCCGCTACCACCTTTTCTTGCTTGCCCTGCTGTTATTTACCATACAGGTGCTGACGGGCCGCCGGTACGCTTTCGCGAAAAGCATTCTTTCCAGTATAACCGAACAATTAAAAAACAAGGGGCCGACTAAAAACCACTTAGTCAGCCCCTTGGATAATTTCAGTATCCCTTACTGAACGGGAACCGGAGAGTTGATGGAGAGATTCTTGACACGGTTCAATGCGCTCCAATCCTGAAGATAGTAGCAAGTGAAGGCTGTACCTCCGGTAAAATGCACGCTTGCCGGGCTGTAAGGCTTGCCCATAATCCCAGCCTCCGTAGCCTTACATACCAGATCAACCGAGATGGTTCCGTTAGCAAGAGTTACAGATCCGGACACAGGGTAATAGGTGGTTCCTGTATAGTTGTTCAGGACAGAGCACCTTGAGCTTGAACCATACCTCAAGGGAATTAAAGCGCCCACCTTGGCCTCGGTTGAGAATGTATAGGTGCCGTCAGGAACAGGATTACCGCAGTAACGGTTGTTGAGGACATTCTTCTCATATACATATCCACCATTGGTAATGACTGAAACCGTCAATGTCCAGGCGTCGTTGAAATGGGAGTTGGAGCCGAAGGTGAAAACATCGCAGGGAGTATCGGGAATGGCTGGTTTCATAGTAGTTCCGTCTTCCATGACACCGATATGAGAGCCATACCAGTAACCGATGTATTCAGTTCCGGCGGCGCCGTCCAGTGACACAAACACGTCATCGCCATCGTCACGAGGATGCGTCGTCAGGTCTCTTGGTTTGCCAAGCGGCACGTCGATATCTATGCTCAGCTGAACAGGATCGCCGTACACAGCATTCCAACTTTCATCATAATAGTATGGCGTGACGGTTGCGGCATATTTGAAGTTGTTGGTTCCATCAGCATTCTTGGTAATGGTCAACGTTGTTCCCTCTGCGGCAACTTCAGTATAATTGTACCCGCCGGACTCATTGTAAACAGAAACGCTCACATTAGTAAATATGCCGGGATTTGCTTTCAGGACACCATTGGGGTAAGCTAGATCAGCATTTCTTTCAGCTGCTCCGAAAGTATAAGATCCAGTAGGAATCTCATCGAGACTCACTTCCCCGGCAGCCGTGTAAAAAGTGAATGAGCAATAACTCACATCGGTCTTGCTGGCAGGGTCTTTGCGGGGCAGATAGAACTCAACCTCCCAGCCATTAGCTTTGGTGGTATAGTGAGTATCAAAAGTGTTCTTCCAATCGACCTTGGCATTACCTCCACGGAAGTCGGTGGACAGAGGGATAGCACCGACATAGGAATAACTGTGCTGGACGCCGGCGGCATCTACAAGAACAGCCGTAATAGTATAGTTGCCATCGGCTTCTTCCACCACGATTTCGCCGTCATAAATAAGCAGTTCGCGTCCATCGACTACCAGTCCGGTGTAGTACTTGTCCTCGCCTGTAGATGACATGATTGAGAAAGTATTGTCCTCTTTCCTGCCGGTCGCATCAATCTCAAATGTACCCTGAGGGACTTTGTCAACCGGGAAGAATGCGAATACACCGTCTTTGAGTTCACCCTTCTTGTTGAGGGCCAGGGTAATCTGATCTCCGCCTTCGGTAGTCAGTTTCACTATGTACTGCTGATGGAGGTTGATCAAATAGTTTTCATTGTCGTAAATGGACTGGCTGTTGCCGATATAGACGGCCTCGGCGCTCTTTGCGGGAATCCAGGAAGCGTCTTGTACCACGGTATAAGTCTGTGAAAAGCCTGGAGCGGCAACCACGAAGCTGCCGGTACGGGGACCAAGCTCGGTATTGGCAGCTACATGAATCTTGATTGTTCCTTCCTGAGGGGCGGCCTTTGTAGAAACCACAGTAATCCAGGGAGAGTCTGCGGCCGGGGTCACGGTGTACTGCAGATTGGTCTTGACAGGAATCGCGATATCCTGAGCTTCGGGAGAGATGCTGAAAGCAAAGGCAGACTCCATGATAGATTCTGTGCCCTGCACAATGGTGAAAACGGTTTTCAGGCCACCTACGGAAACGGTTACCTTACCGCTTCTTTGCGCCCAGGTATCATTCTCGGCAACTGCAATACTCAGATTGACAGTTCCGGCCTCACCGGAAGTCTTGTCGGGCACGATCCACTGGGAATCGCTCTGGGCCGTCCAGGCCTTGTTAGCAGTAAAAGTAATCGCCGGTGTAGCGGCTTCCTTTCCCACTGTGATGGTAGTCCCGGCAATGCTCAGGGCATCCTCGGGTTCGATCTCCTTTTCCTTGCAGGAGAAGACAGCCAGCCCGACCAGGGCTGTAACTGCCAGTAAAACAAACTTTTTCATAAAAATACTATTATGGTTGTGTATTTGTATTCTTAGTTCCATCAAACTGCGACAGAAGGTATCGTATCCTGTCCTTGTCGTATCGGCTGTGCGCTGCCCGAAGGCTCTTCTTCAATATACCGCCGAGCCTGTCCATCTCTGCCATGCAGGCATTCTCGAGCACTGTCCCGTAAAGGCTTTCCGACGGCGGAAGAGGAACATACAGTTGCGCGGCACTATGGTTGTATTCTTTCAGGTTCTGCGCAAAAGCCGGAATACTGGGCATGAGTCCTCGAACCATCCAGATTTCCACAAGGAATTCCTCCCCTTCGGGCACGGCTCCTTTACGCAGGTTACGGGTGACCTCATCCGTGATGTCCGAAAGCAAGTCCCTTATGGGATACTCATCTATTCCGAGCTTTGTAGCGACAGCGCTCCATTTCAGCCTGTGGAGCATAGCGTTCTGGGTGAGTGCATTGATGCGCATCAGCGTGGAGAAATCGTTGTATGCTCCACTGAACGCCTGCAGTTCCTTGTTGGAATCTATATATTGCAATTGATTCAAACCGTTGATTGATAAGGCCATCGCCTTTTTCTGTTCTTCCTTGCCCACGGGCTCGTACTTCTTGCCGGACGACAAATCCTGGACATACAGGCCACCGACCAGCCTTGCGAGTTTCTTGTGCTCAGCGCAATGGTGACGCAGGATCTGCTCCACCAGCACGGTTCTGAAGCCTGTATTCTGCGGCACAGTGCTTTCGTACCACTGAGGGACGTTGGCCGAGATGTACTTGAATCTTTCGATGGCGGTTGCATACTCCTCGAAAGGATCGTTGCCCAGGTCGCCCCGGCAGCACCTGGGATCTGAGGAATCGTTGGTGACTGGAAGATACAGGAAAGAAGGATCTCCCGCCTTTGAACGTATGAGGGAGTCGGCAAGCGCCTTGTCCGAGGCCGCTCCCGGATGGGAATAGATCCATTCGATGGCCATATAATCATAAGCCCCGGGCTGATCCATAATCGTCACCACACCTCTCTCCCGGTCACCGGGACGGGCGAGAGTATTGAACAGCACGTCGTCGGTAACGGACGCAGTGATGCCGTTTTTCCGCGAGAACTCAGGGTCCCGAAGCTGTGCAGGAGAGTAGGCATAAGACCCGGCATAATTGGCGCTCAACCCAAGGACCCTGGCAAATGCCTGCATTATCCTGGCACTGAGGGCCTCGCAGAAAGCATCTTCGGGGATTTCATATTCGTGCCATCTGGGATCGACATCGGATATGCCGAACAGCCCGTCCAGGCGGAAGTAGTCGCGAATTCCGGCAGGCACGGTAAGACTGCAAGCAGAAACCAAACCTGTGGACGGATCGGAGAGGGTCGAAACGGAGATGCGGCCCGAGGAACTGTGCACGTCGGCCATCACCTTGCTCACCAGCGGATTCTCCGCAACTATACCCCGCTCAAAGGGGCGCACTTCTATCACGCTTCCCAGCCCCGCGGCCTCGAAGGTCTTGTTCCACACGAGGAGTCCCCGGCTTACGGCCTCACGCTGGACGGCGGAGAAAAGGGTATCGACATAGACCACTATCTTCTTTCCGCCGGAGATGTCCCACCTGGAGACGATGTCCTCCTGCTTGATTCCTCTGCCGCTCGACAAAACGCTCCTCGAAGAATTAACCGTGCCGATACGCGGGTCGGCAACCCTTACCTTGACAGAACTTTCCGGCACCAGGGTCAGCATCGTGGCGACGTCTCCGTCAACCGACATTATTTCCTCCTGAACGACCTGAAGCATATTTCCGCCTAGATCGTATTCGGGCGCGACCTTGAATGTGATGCCCTGGAGCACGCCGGTGCTGGACGGATATGAGACCAGCTCCTTGAAGTGCGTGAACTCCGGCTTGGGCGTTGCCTTGTTCACCATTGCGTTGCCGTCAATCTGCACTTTTGCAGGGTTGAAGGCATCCTTGTTGGAAGGGTTGAAGAGCTTGCTTACCTCGACCACCACGGCCGTCGAATCAGCATTCCGATACTTGATCGGGAAGGCATAACGCACGGGGGCCACAGCACTGCGGGCCAGGGCCTCCTTCAGCGACTGCTCGGCCGATTCCGGCATCACCACAGGCGAGGTGAACAGTAGCAGTGAATCGGTGCGGGACAGGGTAAAAACTTCCCGGCGGGAAATATCCGTCCCGCAGCTCGTCCAGCCCGAAGAACTCCTCATGAACGAAGACAGGATCACGCGCCGCCCCATTAGGGAATCCGGGAATTCCATCCAGTACTTGCTCCCGTCTTTATAAATACGCATGCACTCCCCCGCACTTTTGATTCCGGCCTTGGAAACAAAAGTCTCATAAGTGTCAGCGCCACGTGAAGCTAGGGCAAGCGACAGCGCAAGAATTGTCAGAAACAGCTTTTTCATTATCTCACGCCGTAATCGATTATGCTCCTTAGGAGTGCGTAATGTCCCTTGTCTTCACCCTTTCCGGTCTTATTCCCTATCAGCTTTCGGACCCTCATCAGTTCGGCATAAACGGTCGACCTGCTCACGTGGCCACCGCCGAAACTGCGCGGCTCCCACTCGAAGCCGGATATCTCGTCATAATGGATGCTTCCCATGGGCGAATGCGGATTCAGGATGTCGCAGAAATGGCCGTCATCGTGATGGAAAGCCTCCTGTGTTCCGCTTTCAGCCGGATTCTTGAAGCCTACCATGCTCATCAGCGATTCCACATAGACACGCTGGAAAAGCCTGTCCCCGTCGGTAAGCTCACGACCTTTGGCGGTTGGCTTCCACACTCTGTCGAACAGCATGTCCATAAGGTCTCCTACCGGCAGTTCTTCAGAGTCGATGCCGTCAATCATTCCGGCGGCGAATACCTTGCTCATCAGGTTCTGGGCAATGCTCCTGCGCACGTTGTCCACAGGAGAACCGACTATGGGGAGCCGGCCAAGCACGGCTTTGTCTTCAAGCCACTCCAGGTCGGAATACATCTTGAACACATCGTCGAGCGCCTTCACCTGAACGTCGCGGGGCACGTTTTCAAAGCGCTTGAACCCGTCTCCGGGGACGGTCTCGTTGCGGTACAAGCCTTCGATATTATGCATTAGATGTCCGGCATAACGCAGATACTGGTTCACGATACCCAGATATAGTTCCGTCCGGTATTTCATATCAGGATCGCTTTCGTCGGATATCCAGTCCATGAAGCCGGACATTATGTACTTGAGATTCTTTACGCCAGCGTCAGATGCGGCGAATACATCGTCACTCAGGTCCTCGGTCTGGCACCTGGGGTCGAAGAAGAAGCTCATCTGCTGCTTACCGTAACGG
>CACXCS010000062.1 GCA_902766255.1 uncultured Bacteroidia bacterium | reverse complement strand
TGGCATCAAAGATATGGTCCTCAAGGCATTGGGCCGTCAGTGGTCGCCTAAGTTCTTCGGTGATTCCAAAGTAAAAGGCTGGGCTCGTGAGGCTCCTTTCGGCGGCAGTATTCCCGTTGCTGCCTATCTGTTTAAATCGGGAACGCGCCTCACCTTTGGAAACCGGCATCCCGAGAGGGCCATCGGTGCGTATTTCCTCAGATGGATCCGGAGCGGCTCCGTAGTTCCTGTGCAAGCAGAGGACGGTCACTACGACCTTCAGTTCCCGGAGGCTGAGCCCGACTTCGCCGACCACTCCGAAAAGAGCCTTTACCAGAAAGCCTTCGCCGCTTCTGGAGCAAACCGTATACTAGAGAAAGGGGAATTCGATTCCTGGGCAAAGAAGCACTACCGTTCGCTTGCAGGCTGGCCGGATGCCCTTGTCAACGAGGGCAAGAGCAAGTATTCCGCATTCGCGGGCAATAAGGTTGAGGAGGCAGCCAAGCTGCTTAAATTCAAGAATTTCCTTGAGGATTTCACTCTCGCTGACGAGCGTGGAGTGCCGGAGGTGGCACTGTGGGGACAGTATCTTGAATACGCCCAGTTCTTCGGTATAGCCGACAAGGTGGCCAAGGGCTTTGCCAAAATGTATCCCGAGCAGTTTGAGGACTTCAGCAGACAGTACGGACTTGACGCCGCAAGCATGTCCACCGTACTCAATTCATGGAGTACGATGACATCCAGGGCTTACCGGAGTGCTTACTCCGAGAAGCTCAGCCATGAGGCCGGCGGTTCATCAGGCTCGGGCCGTTCCGGAGGATTCGGAGGTCATTCGTCCTTCGGAGGTGGCGGCGGATTCTCCGGCGGCGGTTTCGGCGGCGGCAGCCGATAATCGTTTGCTTGATCTAAACAATGCGTATTTGCTCGAAAATTGTTAACTTTACACACTTTTGTAGTTATGCGCAGATTTGTTTTTGTCGTCATCAGTTTATTGGCTGCAGCTCTTTTCGTGCTGTCCTGCAGTACGGAGGAACCTGAGTCTCCGGCCCAAACCGATGATTCTCTTATAATTGTAAATGACGGTGCCTCCCGCTTTAAAATAGTTTACGGCTCTGCAAAACCCAATGCCGAGGGCTTTGCCGCCTTTGTTTCCGGTACTACCGGCGTCAGCCTGCCCGTCGTCTTAGACAATGCGGAGGAGTCCGAATACGAGATCCTCATCGGCTCCTGCAACCGTCCTGAATACAAGCAGGTGGCCGCCGACTTGAGCGGCACTTTCGGATACAGCATAAAGGTTGTGGGCAGCAAACTTGTAGTGGCCGGCTCCGATGTGACCTGGGTGGCTTTCGGCCTCAGGGCCCTGGTCAAAAGCCTTCGCGAGAATGGTCTGGACGGCCAGAACTTGAATGCGTCCAAGGATTTGGCAATCAAGCAGCTGACGGATGATCCCCAGATGATTGCCCGGCTTATCAGGCAAAAATACGACTTTACTCTTTCGGCCGTGCAGGTGCTCAACCAGGTCCCGATAGGTGACATCTATGTGGCCCAGGGCGCTGCATCTGACGGAAAGAACATGTACATAGTCATGCGCAACAGCGGGGACACCAAGGCGGTGGTGTGTAAGTACGATTTGAAATCCTACAGCCTGCTTGGAATTTCGTCAGAATTCAATGGAGGTCACTGCAACGACATGACCTTCGATACCGCCGGTGGCCGGGCAATTGTCGCCCATGGCCAAAGCCAGGGCCGGATTCTGACTCCGGTTGATGGCGAAACCCTTGCGGTTCAGCCAAATATCAACATCCCGGTGGGCAGCGGCGCCATCACTTATTGTCCATCACGCAGTCAATATGCTATCAGCCAGGGCGGCTCGACATTTCATGTCACGGATGCTTCTTTCAAACTGCTGTTTACAAAGTCCCGCACCGACAAGACAGGCTATACCGCCCAGGGCATGGGCAGCGACGACAGCTACGTTTATTTCCCCATGAGCGGGTCGTCCGACAATGTGCTGGTGGTTTACGACTGGGAGGGCAATTTCGTCACCACGCTTACTTTGCCCGTGTCCATTGAATCGGAGTCGATGTGCTATGCCGCCGGCCGTTACTATGTGATTTTCTACGGTGGTTCCAAAACCGGTGCTATCGTGTCCGAAATCATTCCAACGCATTATTATTCATATACCAAATAATTAATAACTTATGAAGTTCTCAAAATTTTTTAGTCTTGCTTCCGTAGTTGCGATGTCCTTCATGGTGAGTGGATGTCTTGCGGGCAAGTTCATGGCCAATTATGCTCTCAAGCCCGAGCCTCATGGTGTAGCCGACATCGAGCGCACCCGTCACAAAGCTGATTCCCTGCTTCCGGGCAGTACCCAGTGGTACGACACTCTCAAGGATCAGGACATCCTTAAGGACACCACCATTGTCGGTTACCGCGATTTCAAGGTCCACGCTTGCTATGTGCCCGCCAAGGATCCCGCTAATGCCGAGGGCACGGCCATCGTAGTTCATGGCTATGGCGACAATCACTTTGTATTCCTTTATCTGGTGCGCATGTACCGTGATGAGTTGAACTACAATGTGTTGTTCCCCGACCTGCAGTATCACGGCTATTCCGAGGGCGACCACATCCAGATGGGTTGGAACGACCGCCTTGACCTGCTGAAGTGGATTGAGGTAGCGCACAATGTGTTCAACGACAAGTTCATGGTGCTCCACGGAGTTTCGATGGGCGGAGCCACAGTCATGATGACAAGCGGCGAGGAGCTTCCTGAATACGTGCGTGCAATTGTGGACGATTGCGGCTACTCTTCCGCATGGGACCAGTTTGCCCACAACCTCAAGGACTCTTTCCATCTGCCTCCGTTCCCTGTGCTTAACAGCGCAAGCATAGTGTGCAAGAACCGCTACGGATGGACTTTCAAGGAGGCCTCGTCAGTCAATCAACTTGCTAAATGCCAGCTTCCTATGCTCTTCATCCATGGCGATGCCGACGACTTCGTCCCCACCAGCCACGTATACAAGAACTATGAGGCCAAGGTCAATGGCTATAAGGAAATATGGATCGTTCCCGGTGCCGTTCACGCCAATTCGTATGCAAAAGCCCCCGAGGAGTACACCCAGAGGGTGCGTGACTTCCTTGCCAGGGCAAAGACGCTGTAGCGCATTGAATTGCCAAACGAAAGACGCCGGCCCTAAGGAGCCGGCGTCTTTCGTTTGGCAGTTACCCGATTAGAACTGGTAGTTGATACCGATTCCGAGCCACAAACCTGCATCCAGAGGTTTGTAGAAGCACTTTGCAAGTTCTACAGATACGATGAAGTTCTGGTTCATGGCGATCTTGAGGCCGGCACCGGCGCTGTAAACTATGTCGCCGACCTTGCCGGGATCGTAGATGTCCTTAAGGGGCATATAGGTATCCACAGTGAGCTTCTCGGCATTCTTGAATGCTTCGGCGCGGTAAGCCTTGGTTATGATACCGGCGTCGAAGAAAGGATTCACGGCAATGTAGAAGTACTGGTTGAAGAGCTTGAAGTTCACGAGCTTGACGCGGAGTTCCGTGTTGGCCCAGGCAAAGCCCTCGGCGAGGATTCTGTTTTCACGAAGACCGCGGATGGTGTTGGAAGAACCGAAACCCTCGGAAATCATATTGCGCTGGACAAGCAGAGGATTGTTCTGAATCATGTACAGGGGAGTCTCGCCGGCGATTGTCTGCTGCCAAGCGAGGCGGTATGCAAATACAGGGTCTCCTGCAGGGATGTGGATGGGGATGTCGATATAGTGACGGAAGTACATGCAGGCCTTCAGGTAGCGCTGGTTGAGCACGTTTCCGTTGAGGTAAGCCTCGGCCCATATGCCCCTGTTGGGAGCCGCTTCGATGTCGCGGGTGTCGAATACGAAACCGGCGTTGAGTTCAAGTGCGGTGCCGCCGTCTTTTTCGGCATCGTTGATCAAACCCAGTTTCTGATAGTCCCTGTATAGGGTTTTGTCTTTGTCATAGAACAGTTTGGTGTCGGAACCTGCATTCTTGTATCCGGTGTCACGCATGTCTCCGAGTTTCCAGTTCCAGAAATTAACGCCGGCAGCCCAGTTGAGGTTGTCGGTGATGCGGCCCTGAAGGTTGGCCAGGATCCTCAGCATCTGGCGGCTCATGCCGAAATAGTTGATGCCGGTGGTCTTGTTAGTCCAGTAGTTGTCATAAGTATGAGGCAGGTTGGCAAGCGATGCGCCGCCGTTGTATCCCCAGAAGCTGTACAGAGGGTCGTTCACGTAAGTGGCGGATGCGTTGACGCGCATGCCAGGGATGAGATACTTTGAGTCGTAGGCAAGATAAAAACGGGAACGGTGGCTGTGGGTGAAGTAGGATGCTTCCCAGCTGATCTTATGAAGGGGATCGGGGTAGGTAGAGCCGTCGCCGTAGTAGTAAACATCTCCGAAAGCTCCGGCCTGGAAACCGTTATCTACCGAATAAGTAGCGGTAGGGAGAACGCCGAAGCTCCAGCCCGTCTTCATCTCTTTTTCTTTTTCCTGCGCAGAAATGCCTAGCACTGCTCCGGTTGCAATAAGGAGCACTGCGGTGAGTAATAATTTCTTCATGTTTATTATGGTTATCAATTGATTGTGTCTAAAGCGGATGACAAAACTAATAAAACTTTTTGACATTTATAACATTGCAGCTATGTTATCGTAGTATTTCTTGGAGATGGGAATACCTTCGTCCCCGGTGCCGAGGTCTGCAAAATTCTGCCCTCCGGAACTCTTGCGTATGGACTTAACGTGCAGCGGATTAATGATATAGCACCTGTGTGCACGGGCGAATCCGGCCTGTTCCGCAAGGGGCTCAATGTTTTTCATGGAGGTCCTTATCTGTACGCGCTTCTCGAAGCCGTTCTCGAGATAATGCACGATAATGTAGTTCTCGTTGGACTCGATGTACAGGATTGATGACGATTCGGTTATGAATTTGAGCTGGTGGCGGCTGTCGTAGAATTTGAGCCTGGCACCCTGCTCCTGAGGCTCACGGTTCTTGTAATCCCTTGCGCAAAGGAACAACGTCAGTATAATATATGGGAACAAGGCTATGCCGCCCAGATTCGCGATGGCTTTGCCGAACCAGCTGAACCAACCGTCATGGCCTCCGTTCATAAGTACGAGGAACAAGGCTGTAAAGGCAGAGCCGGCAAGGGTTTCTCCGATGCACCATACGATGTACTTGTACATGTCCATTGCCAGGTTCTTGCGCAGAAGCCACAGCAGTATGCGGCTCAGCGACATTACTGCGAGCAGAATTACGAAGGTTATGATGATGTTGAACGAATACACTCCTTTAACGGCAGCTATGCCTTCGCCTGCATGCATCATTTCGCACAGGACCCTGGGCTCGTACATAAGTACGCTTATCAGAAAGAAGGCTGGAATTGCCAGGGCAAAGACGTAGTTTGGGAAAAATCGGTTCAGAGATCTAGGATAATAGGCCATTTTTGTCACTGTTTTTGGTGTGACAAATATAATGCTTTTATTTTTTCGTCACAAATATTCTAGGTTTTTGTCACAATTTTAGCTCTTTCATCACAAATTCTAGTCTTTGGTGGCAGTTGTTTCCTTGTTGTTGTGGGCATATCTACTTTTGTATCGCAAACAAAAGCGCAAAAACGTTATGATTATACCCGAATGCACAAGGCTTGAAAATTCGGCCATTATATATCCTTCCTGCCAGACTCACAAGTATTCTGTAGTTTACCGTATGTCGGTCAGCATCGATACCCTTGTTGATACCGCTGTACTTGATACGGCGCTCAAGAACGTGATGCCGCGTTTCCCCGGATTCGGATTCACCATCAAGAAAGGACTTTTCTGGTGGTTCCTGCGCAGGCTCGAAAACGAGGCCGAAGTTACTCCTGACACGCCTCTGAAATCCTTCAACATAAAAAAGAACGGCGGCTACATGTTCAAGCTGTCCGGAGCTGGCAGACGCATCAATCTGGATGTGTTCCATGCTCTGACCGACGGTACTGGCGCCATGACTTTCCTCCTCAGCATCGTTGCAGAGTACCTGAAGCTTTCTGCCGGCACCGCCATTGAGTATGGCAAGTGGGTTTACAATCCCGCCGACGAGCCGCTGGAGGAGGAAATGGAAGACGGCTTCGACCGCTTCTCCGGCACCAAGGGATCCCTTGACAAAGAAAGCCCCGCCTACCACATCAAGGGTCGGGAAGAGCGCCCCGATGTGCTTAATTCGCTCGGCGTTTCCGTTTCTGTAAAAGACTTGTCTGACAAGGCTCGCGAGATGGACTGCACCGTTACCGAACTGCTTTCCGCCCTTATGCTTTATTCCATGCAGGAGCTGCGCAGGAACGATCCTTCGCCCCGCAAGCGTTCACATCTGCGCATGGAACTTCCGGTCAATCTCCGCCCCGTTTTCGGCAGCCGCACGCTCCGTAATTTCTCCTCCTATGTTTATCTTAGCCTGGACGTTACCAACGGAGAATACGAGCTTGCGGATGCCGTAAAGGAGATAAAGTACCAGAAACGCTTGTACGTGCAGCCGTCGCACCTTACTCGCCGTATCGCCGCCAACGTGGCTCTTGAAGACAACCTCGGCGTGCGCTGCGTGCCGCTTTTCCTCAAGAAGCCCATCATCAACATTATCAATCATTTGAAGGGCGACAAGTACGCAACCTACACACTGTCCAACCTGGGCAGCATCGAGCTCCCGGAAGGCATGCGCGAGCATGTGAAGGACATCCACTTCATACTTGGACGCACACGCAGGCGCTCCGGCTCTTGCGCTTGTGTGAGCTACGGCGGCACCCTTAATCTTGACTTTTCACGCAAGATCGCAGAGGACGATTTCGAACGCATATTCGTCCGCAATCTGCGTGAGCTTGGAATATGGGCGCGCGTACAGGTGCCCTCCGAGCCTCTTCGCCCCGAGCAGGGCACCGGGGAGAGCAGACGCCCTGTTTTCCGCCCCTCTTCGCTCATTCCCAAGTTCCTGCTTTCCATATAATTTGTTATATTTGCAGTCTATAACGATTCGGATATGACTGCCTGGGAAAAATTCTGCGAGTTCCTGCTCTGCAAGGTCATGGGCTGGACAATTGACGAGGGTTCCGTCAAGGAAGACAAATGCATACTCCTTGGCGTACCGCACACCAGCATTTGGGATTTTGTGGTCTCCTACCTGTACTACCGCTCCCGCGGCGAGAAGGGCAAGTGCATGATAAAGAAAGAGTTGTTCTTCCCTCCGCTGGGCTGGATACTTAAAGCCATGGGCGGCGTACCGGTCGACCGCAGCAATCCCACCAACATGCTGCGCAGCGTAATCGAGCAGATGGAGGCCCCCGGCCGTTTCCACCTCGCCATCGCTCCCGAGGGCACCCGCAAGCCCGTCAAAAACTGGAAGACAGGCTTCCACATGATAGCCCGCAAGGCCGGCGTGCCCGTTTACCTCGGCTATTTTGACTGGGGTACCAAGCACATAGGCCGCGGCCAGAGATTCGAGCTGTCCGACGACGCCCGCGCCGACATGAAAAAGATCCAGGAAATCTACGAACAGATGCACTTAACCGGTAAACACCCTGAAAAATACATCACACATTAATGCGACACAACTTCGATTCCCTTGCGGATGTTTTAAACTACACTACCCAGAAATACTCCCGCCGTACAGCTTTCTGCTCAGTTGACGGCGATTCTTCATATACTTTTTCTTCATTCAGCGATATCTGCAGGCGGCAGTCCAGGCTGCTTTCCAATTTCGGCATCAACGCCGGCGACAAGGTGGCCATCCTGTCGCAAAACATGCCCAACTGGCCGGTGGCCTTCTTCGCCGTAACCGCCTTCGGGCGTATCGCGGTGCCCATGCTCACGGAGCTTACTACCAACGAGATAACCAATATCCTCACGCACTCCGAGTCCAAGGCCCTGTATGTGTCCAGGCGCCTTTATTCCAAAGTCCCAGAGGATATCCTGGCCAGGATGCACGTTGTGATTGCCACCGAAGACCTCAGTATCCTTCGCGCCGACGGCACCTCCTACACCTGCGACGGCAAGCCTTCAAACCCCATAGCCGACGACCTCGCCTGCATCATCTACACCTCCGGCACAACCGGTGCCGCCAAAGGCGTGATGCTTACGCACAAGAACTTCTGTGCCAATATATACGCTTCGTGGATAGCCGCCCCCGCCACGCGCCGCGACGTTTTCCTGTCCATTCTTCCCCTCGGACATACGTACGAGATGACGGTGGGCATGCTATATCCTTTCTCCACCGGGGCACGCGTGTGCTATCTCAACAAGCCGCCCACCCCCTCTGTGTTGTTGCCGGCGCTCAAGAAATTGCGCCCCACGATGATGCTATCGGTGCCCCTCGTCATCGAAAAGATCTACAAGTCCAGTATCCTGCCAACCATCTCCAAGAGCAAGTTCCTCAGCTGGCTGGACAAGACCAGCCACTCGCTTCTCTGCCTATTGGTGGGAATGCGCCTTAAGCAGACTTTCGGCGGGAGGATTCATTTCTTCGGCATCGGCGGAGCCAAGCTGGACGCCGAGGTGGAGGCCTTCCTTGCCAAGGCAAAGTTCCCGTACGCAATAGGTTACGGCCTCACGGAAACCGCGCCGCTTATCTGCAACGCCAATCCTCACCAGACGCATCTGGGAACCACCGGCATTGCCGCTGCGGGCGTGACAATCCGTCTCGACAATGTCAACCCCCAGACCGGCGAGGGCGAAATCGTTGTCAAAGGCGACAACGTTATGATGGGATACTACAAAGACTACGAGCGCACCCAGCAGGTGCTTTCCGCCGACGGATGGCTGCGCACCGGCGACCTTGCCAGTGTCGACAAACGCGGCCGGTACTCCATCAAGGGACGCCTGGGCAGCGTAATCCTCGGTCCATCCGGGGAGAATATCTATCCCGAAGAGATTGAGAACGTCATCAACAACATCAACGACATCAATGAGTCGCTGGTGGTCGAGCGCGACGGCCATCTTGTAGCGCTCGTTCACTTCAACGACAACGTCCTGGACTGGAACTACGAGAACCAGGACCGCTTTATCGAGGACCTGGAGCGCCGCAAGCAGGATATCCTGGACTTCGTCAATGCCCACGTCAACCGCAGCAGCCGCATCAAGGAGGTTGAAGTTGAGAAGCAGCCGTTTGCAAAGACTGCCACGATGAAAATCAAACGATTCCTTTACAAAGACAAGCAGAGTGAAACTGATAGCAAATAAAGAGTTCGGAGGGGAGCGCCCTCTGTACTGCGAGCGCGACCTTCGCCTAAAGAACGTAGTGATCCATGCCGGCGAATCAGCCCTCAAGGAAACGGCCAATATCGAGGCCGAGGACTGCCGGTTCGAAGGTAAATATCCCTTCTGGTGCTGCGACGGCTTTACCGTCCGCAATTGCCTTTTTACCGAAGGGGCACGGGCTGCACTGTGGTACAGCCGCGGTCTTCTTATGGAGGATACTCTTGTGGAGGCCCCCAAGATGTTCCGCGAGATGGACGGGATGACACTCCGCCGGGTACGTATCCCCAATGCCCTCGAAACCATGTGGGGCTGCCGCGGCGTCGAACTGGACGATGTTGAGGTGGATAAGGGCGATTATCTCTTCATGCATTCTTCGGGCATCAAAATCAACAACCTGCGGCTTCAGGGCAATTATTCGTTCCAGTATTGCAGCGATGTGGAAATACGGAATTCCGTACTGCACACCAAGGATGCTTTCTGGGAAACGCGTAATGTCACCGTGTACGATTCGGTCATCGAGGGTGAGTACCTCGGATGGTATTCACGCAACCTAAGGCTGGTCAATTGCCGCATAGGCGGCACTCAGCCTCTCTGCTACTGCGAGAATCTTGTGCTTGAGAACTGCACTTTCGAGCCCGACGCCGACCTTGCATTCGAGTACTCCGGCGTCCAGGCACAGATTGAAGGGCCGGTAACGTCCGTCAAGAATCCCCGTACCGGATACATCAAGGCCGGTTCGATAGGAGAAATTATCCTCGACGCCAACATCAAGGCTCCGGGGGATTGCAAAATAGGCTGATATGAGTTTTGACAAAACGGTACAGCGGCGCGGGACCAATTGCGTAAAATGGGACCTTGTGCCCGAAGGCGTGCTGCCCATGTGGGTGGCGGACATGGACTTTGAAACGGCACCATGCGTCCAGGAGGCGGTACGCAAAAGGGCGGAGCACGGAGTGTTCGGCTATACCGCCGTCCCCGGGAGCTATTACAAATCGGTGTGCGACTGGTTCGCCCTGCGCCACGGCTGGAGGCCCGACCCGTCCTGGATTATCTATTGTCCCGGTGTGGTTCCTGCACTGTCGGCGTGCGTCAGCGCATTCACAGAGCCCGGCGACAACGTGCTGATAATGAGCCCTGTGTACAACTGCTTCTTCTCTTCTGTACGCAACTGGCGCTGCAATGTGCAGGACGTGCCGCTTTTGAGCAGGATGCAGGACGGACGCCCCCGCTACGAGATAGATTTCGACGCTCTCGAGCGCGCCGCATCCGACCCCAGGACCATGCTTATGCTGATCTGCTCTCCCCATAATCCCGCCGGCAGGGTGTGGAGCAGGGAAGAGCTCGAGCGCGTCGGCCGTATATGCCTTGATAACGGAGTCATCCCCGTGTGCGACGAAATCCACTGCGAGTTTACTATGCCCGGAGTGGAGTTCGTCCCCTTTGCCTCAATATGCCAGGAATTCGAAGATGCCTGCGTCACCCTCAACTCTCCGAGCAAGGCGTTCAACATCGCCGGGCTCCAGATTTCCAACATCATCTGCAAGAATCCCGCGCTTCGTGAGTGCCTGGACAAAGCAGTTAATGTCAACGAGATATGTGATGTGAATCCCTTCGGCGTGGTGGCCCTTCAGGCCGCTTACACCCCCGAGGGCTTCGAATGGCTGCAGGGTTTGAACGCGCAGATTGCCGCCAACTACGGGCGGCTGTGCGAGGTTGCTGCAGAGCAGCTTCCCGAGTTCCCGGTATATGCCCTGGAAGGCACTTACCTTGCCTGGATGGACTGCAGTGCTCTTGGCCTGCCTACCCAGACGGTTGAGCAGAGCCTCGTAGAAAACGAGAAGGTCCGGATCAACAACGGGCTGATGTATGGCCAGGAAGGTTTCATCCGCATCAATCTCGCCTGCCCGCCGGTCCTCCTCGAAGACGGTCTCAGCCGTCTGGTAAAGGGTATCAGGCGCCTCATGGCCAGGTAACGCGCCTTTGCATTAAAGGCATATCGGTAAATAAGATTTGGATTAATCAAATTTATTCGTACCTTTGCAATCTCTAACACGGTGCGATTAGTTCAGTTGGTAGAGCACCAGATTGTGGTTCTGGGTGTCGTGGGTTCGAGCCCCACATC